>JALQUU010000101.1 GCA_023260655.1 Paracoccaceae bacterium
CCCCGGGATATTTTTACCAATATGAAAGAGAAGGCTCTGCGATGAAACGGGCGTGGATCGAACGCGAGGAGGAGGGCGGCGCATTCGTACATGCGCGACGCTGGCCTTGCCGTTTCGATCTGTCGGTTTCGATGGAGTTTCCTCGGGTCTCGCGCCGTCGTTTGGCGCGGGCGGTACGGCAGGATATGTGGCGGGCGCTGCAATCCTTGCGCGGGTTTTCGCCAGCAATTCGAGTGGAGCCTGTGGAGGACGGGCTCCGGCTTGAAGCTGGTGGGCAGATGGACGGGCGCTGGCCGAAAGCTCACGCGGAAGCGCGGCTTCAGGCAGTGCTCGGGGATCCCCGCCTTCGGGCGCGCTGGATTTCCTGGGCCTCGGCGCTCGTCCTCGCCCTATTCGCGGGCCAGTCGGCCGAGGCGGCCGAGCCCATATCGGGGGCGCCTTCGGGCTTGGGCATGGAACTGCACGAGTTCCTCGTCGAGCCGCAGGGCAACGGCGCGCTCTGGGCGCGCTTCCGCATGGTTTCCCCGGAAATCGCCACTGACACGGGTTTCCAGACGGTCGAAGCCGATTTCCCGTGGTTTTGTGAGACGCAGGCCTTGCCGCGCCTCGCGGAGGCTGGCATCGAGGCCTCTCTTGCGGTCATTTCCCTTTCGTCCCGCTTCATTCCGTTCGGAGAAAGTGCCCCCGATGTGGTGCAATTTTTCGAAGCGTTCCGGCTCGAGGGTAACCGTTGCATCTGGGAGGTATTCTGATGCGTGCACAATATCTTGCGGGACGCTCTTCACGCTCTCTTAAAGTTGAGGCTTTCCCGCCACAGACCCGCTCGGCGGGTTTTCCCGGATATATTCCGGCACTTCGTTCTGCTATTCTCCACCGTGGTTGCACCCAAGTGACCACTACCTCGTACGATCGGGGCCAAGCCATTGTAGCAGAAGCCCTCAACTCGAAAAGAGACAGGAGAATCCAATGTCGAACAGTGTTAAGGGCGTTCTCGCGCTCTGCCTCGTGGCGTTCGTTGCTGCATGTGGCGGCGGCCGTCAGGCTCAGGAAGAATTCGTGGTTGTTCAACCCGAACCTATCTCGGTTGAACCGACCTACACCGGCAAATTCAAGTAAGCCGTGTGATTTTGGCGAGCGGGCGTTCGCGCCCGCCCGCATCCCCGCCCTTGCCCCCCTGTTCCAATCGCATCGGGGAGGCGCATCATGCTGAAGCATCGCGGGTTCCCGGGTCGTATGCCCGGCTCTGAATTCCAGTTCACCATCCGCCGCGCCAATCCGAAGGGGGTCACCCCTCTGAAGCGCTTGGAGCGTTACAAAGACCGCAAAGCCGTGGACCGTGCAGCGGACCGTATCTTCATGGCGGCCCTCTGGGACCATTTCGGCACAGAACCTTTCGAGCGCGGCAATCTCGATGCCGGGCGCTTGTCGTGGCTCTTCGGCCGCGAAGTGAAGGCCTATTCCGACCCGTTCGATCCCAAGAGCTATGACGCGCTTCTCATCATCGACGAGAAAGTCGCCCGCATGTCCTTCCCCGAGGTCTTCGAGGTCGAGGAAGAAGCGCGGGACGACGAAGACGATTGGGATGACGACGAAGACGACGAGTTCGACGACGACGACGATTATGACGATGAGGAGTCGGCGGTATGATGCCGATGGCGAAGGCATTTCAGCAGGATTTGGCGCACCGCAAAGGCTGCGGCAAATCTGATTTTGACCTTCGCACATCTGCAGTCAATCTTGGCTCAACGGCACTGCTCCGGCCTTTTGCGTCCCGGCCAATGGATTGCCGTTTCCCTTCCCCTGTCGGGCGGATCGGCCTTCCCCTGGGTCGTCCGCCCGTCTTTCTTTTTGCCCGTCAGCGATTTAGCGCCGTTTGTTCACGGTTCTCGAAAAATGCATTGCCCGATGGAACCATTGTGGCAAAATCGCGTTCAATAACGAGAACCACACGAGGCAAAGAGACATGCGTATTTCAAAATGGATCGGGTTCGGCGTCATCGCCGTCACGCTGGCCGCTTGCGGCGACACTCCGGTTGAACAAGGGCTTCTGGGCGCGGGCGCAGGTGTCGCGACAGCCGTTGTCTTCGACACCAACCCCGTTGCAACAGCCGCTGCTGGCGCCGTTGCCAACGTTGCTTACTGCAAGATGTATCCGTCACGCTGCTAAGGCGCCCCTGAAAGGCACATTCCGTGCCGTCAGCGCTTTTGCTCCGACTGAAATCAAGGCCACCCGTGCAGATAGCGCGGGTGGCCTTCGTGTTGTCATGCCCATGGGGTCTACCCCAGGGCCAAGAACCGGAAGGGACTGGGAATGTTCAAAAAGATCCTGATTGCGAACCGGGGCGAGATCGCCTGCCGCGTCATCAAGACTGCGCGGAAGATGGGGATCAAGACGGTCGCCGTCTATTCGGACGCCGACCGCAACGCGCTCCACGTCAAGATGGCGGACGAGGCGATCCATATCGGCCCGCCGCCCGCGAACCAGTCCTATATCGTGATCGACAAGATCATGCAGGCGATCAAGGACTCGGGCGCCGAAGCGGTGCACCCGGGCTATGGCTTCCTCTCGGAGAACCCGAAGTTCGCCGAAGCGCTGGATAAAGCCGGTGTCGCCTTCATCGGCCCGCCGGTGAAATCCATCGAAGCCATGGGCGACAAGATCACCTCGAAGAAGATCGCGCAGGAAGCCGGCGTTTCGACCGTTCCGGGTTACATGGGCCTCATCGCCGATGCCGAAGACTTCTTACGCTCTACTTCTAGCATTGCGTTGATCTTACGACCTAGGCCTTTAGCTGCAGCACCCATGTGAGTCTCTAGGATCTGACCTACGTTCATACGAGACGGTACACCCAGTGGGTTTAGAACCACATCTACTGGTTCGCCATTCTCATCGTAAGGCATATCTTCAACTGGCATGATTACAGAGATAACACCCTTGTTACCGTGACGGCCT
>JALQUU010000102.1:0-612 GCA_023260655.1 Paracoccaceae bacterium
CGCCATCTGGCGCGCCAAGGTATTTCGGCCGGCTTTCATCTGGGTGTCCATTCTTGTCTTCTTTCGTTTTTGTACCAAAACGAAAGAAACAAGCAAGAGAGCGGTTTCGCATGGGTCCGCACACTCGATCCCTGCTCCTCAACTTTGAAGTTGGGGTTATGCCGTTGTGCAACCCAAACTCCGAGGTGAGTATCCCGCCTAACCGGTCTTGGGCCGACTTCGCCGCCTCACTCAAAACAAGTTCTGCCAATTGAACAGACGCAGGACGTCGGTGCCAGCAATTCTCAGCGCCGCATCTGTGGGCGGCGGACTCCGGGCATCGGCCCCACAACTGGGTAGAACGGACGCCCCCAGTCCTCCTCGGGATTGTCGAGCATTAGATCCACCATCACGGGGACCAAAGTTCCCAGAATGGCAGCACCGTCACGAACTTGATCCCGATTTACCTTGCCACCCCAAGTCGTGCCGCCATGCATAATCTGACAGCGGAGCATGTAAAGCCGCCCTGCCCGCTCCAAGTGAAGTTCCTTTGGCAAGGCCGAGCTTCCGGCTCTCCTCGAAACGCATAGACATTTTGATCCACGCCTCCGGCGTTTCCGGACAATTTTTCTA
>JALQUU010000102.1:622-2947 GCA_023260655.1 Paracoccaceae bacterium
GTGTTCAGCCAACGAGCGGAACTCGCGGGCCCAGTCTTCGTTACCGGGCACTTCGTTTTGATTGAGCCAGAATGGGCGGTAGACGTAGCGGTTCTCCATCAGTTTCGCGACCGGACCACGGAATTTCAGCCACAATGCATCATGTAGCTGTCCCTGCTGGTCGAGCTTGACCAATCGGGTGAGAAACTCCACGAACTGGGAACGTTCTCCCAAAGGCGCGTCCGTCGCCACACCGGTCTCGTCCGCATAGGCCGCATTGAACGCGATCCATTAGAAGAGAAACGCTGCATCCGGATCGGACTTAGACTGCTCTGCCTTGCCGATCCATGAAACCGCCCGGTGCACCCGGAGGCCCATGGTTTCGGGGAACCCATCACTCAAATGGCGTTGTTCGGATTTGAGGGTATCAAATTTATTCAAAGCTCTAAATCCCAATTGATTTTCTTTGATACCCTCGAAAGACGGCAAATATTTGACGCGGCAGGTCGCGCACTGCAGCGGGCCTCTTTTGGCCTCAGCTACTCATGGAACGGCTTTTGAGTTTGACCAGCCGAGGAGCGCTGGTTGGTCGTGGCTTTCAAGACGCGAACATAGGCGGGCGATCTCAGGGCTCTTCTGAAGGACTTAAAGGGAAGCGTCATACGATTCATATTGGCTCCTTGGCGCCCTGCCCGCCTCAAGTGAAGTCCCTTTGGCAAGGCCGAGCCTCCGGCTCTCCTCGAAACACATGGGCATTTTGATCCGCGCCTCCGTCCCTTCTGGACAATTTGTCTATTTTGAACCTAAATCCGGTCTGATAGCCAATGAGCGGCAATTCAGATCAGGCGCTTGCTCCCCCATGAATGACATACTCGCCGGATTGGAGCATGCCCTGCGTCTTGTGGTCGGGTTCGACCCCACACTTTACGAGATCACGCTGCGGTCGCTCTCTGTGACACTCACAGCGACTTTGATCGCTTCGCTGATCGGCTTACCGCTGGGCGCCTGGCTGTCGGTCAACCGTTTCCGCGCACGCCGCTTTATCATTGCGACGTTAAATGCCCTGATGGGCCTGCCGCCGGTGGTGGTTGGCCTCATCGTGTTCGTGATCTTCTCGCGCTCGGGACCGCTCGGGATTTTTGGACTCCTGTTTACCACAAAGGTGATGATCATTGCGCAGGTCATCCTGATCACGCCGATCATCGCGTCTGTAGCACATCAGGCGATCCGCGAGCTTTGGGCGGAATATCATGATCTTCTCATTTCCCTAAACGCGACCCGCTTTCAACGGATCAAAGCCCTTCTTTGGGACAGCCGCCGCGCCCTTCTGACCGCCTCGCTCACAGGTTTCGGCAGGGCCGTGGGCGAGGTGGGCGCAATCATGATCGTCGGCGGCAATATCGATCACTCAACGCGCGTGCTGACTACCGCCATCGCACTCGAGACCGGCAAGGGTAATTTCGCCCTGGCCTTGGCGCTTGGCTTTGTCCTCATCGCGCTTGCGCTTGGGGTCAACTATGCGCTCCACTTCCTCTCGCGCACAGAAAGGAGCAGCCGATGGTAGCCCCGCTTCTGCCCCTGTCAGTGCGCGATGCCGAGGTTTGGCGCGGCCCGACCCGCATCCTCGGCCCCGTGTCTCTCGATCTTGGCGAGACGGGCATTACCATCGTTCTTGGCCCCAATGGCGGCGGCAAGACAACGCTCCTGCGGACGCTCCATGGGCTCGAACGGATGCGGCGTGGCAGCCTTAAGTGGTCCTGCTCGCGCGAAGAAGCCTTGAAGCGGCAGGCTTTCGTTTTCCAGCAACCCGTCATCATGCGCCGGTCGGTTGTTGAATCGATCGCCTACCCGCTTCTTCTCGACCGCGTCCCCAAGCGCGATGCTTTGGCGCGCGCAGCGGAAATTGCTGGCAACGTCGGGCTCGCGAAACATCTCGAACTACCCGCCCAAGTCCTGTCGGGTGGCGAAAAGCAAAAGATGGCCCTCGCCCGCGCCTTGATCCGCAGGCCCGATCTTCTTTTCCTCGACGAGCCCTGCGCCAGCCTCGACGGAGAATCCACCCACGAGATCGAAGAGATCTTGCAGCGTGCGAAGGCGGACGGCACCCGGATCGTCATGTCGACCCATAGCGTCGGGCAAGCGCGCCGCATGGCCGACCAAATCCTCTTCATACACCAAGGCCAGATCCTTGAAGCTGGTCCGGCCGATGCCTTCCTCGCAGGCCCACAAACCCTTGAGGCCAGAGCCCACATCAACGGAGATCTCCTTTCGTGACCAAGCCCTTCCTCCTTTCCGCATCCCTGATCGCGCTGGCATCGGCAGCATCGGCCGAAACGATCCGCATGT
>JALQUU010000103.1 GCA_023260655.1 Paracoccaceae bacterium
GGCACCTTCGGCATCTTGGGCGACTTGCGGCGCGGACCCCGCTGGCGGCGCATGTGCAGCAAGGCCCACAACAAGAAGAGCAAGCCGATGACGAGAGAGCCCACGCCGCCGAGAATCAACACGGTCGAGAACGGGGTGCTGTTGTCGAGCGGCCACGTGATCGACAGTGCCTGCGGCGCCGGCAACGTGCCATCCGACACGATGAGCATCGACACCTCGTCGGGAACGTTGACCGTCAGCCCGAGCTCGCCTTCTCCCTCGAGATCACCGAACCACAAGTCACTGCCCGCGGGGTTGGGCACGATCATTTCTGAGCCTGCGATGCGCTCACTCACGAGAGATGCGGTTTCGTCATCGAACGTGACGAGGTTGTAGGTGGCCGAGCCAACCCACGCGAGCACATCGCTCGTGCGCCCGTATGCCGCGACAATCGCATCCGTCTCGGTCGCCGCGTTCGGCCGCTCCGAAGGCACGACCGAGGTCGCGCTGACCAGCCGGCCCAGCTCGATCAAGACGCTGGAGTGGGAGCGCATCCACCAGGTGCTGGCCGAAACCGACTTCAACATTTCCGAGACGACCCAGCCCGCGCCCCAGCGCGAGACAAGCTGGCGGAATGGCAGGTCGGTGATTCCGGCAAGCGGCGCAAGCGCGACGGGCGGGGCGAGCTTCACGCCCCCTAGATCAATCGCATTTTGCCCTGTGACAGCCTGATTTGACACTGTGCATCCTTCGGTTCTCTGCCTCAGCTAGCGCCCGAACCGGCCTCGGGCAAGGATTTTGGGGCACATTTTTGGGCATCAATCCCGATGTGCCTAATTATTGTGCATTCTTGCCGAGGCAAAGTGAGCATTTGCACCCGCAAACGTGCAGACGTAGAAACGGGCGGAACAAGGAGCACCATGACGACAGCCGTGATCATAGTCGCCGCCGGACGCGGCCTCAGGGCCGGTGGGCCGGAGCCGAAACAGTGGCAAGAGCTGCGTAGCGAGCGGGTCATCGACCGGACCATTGCGGCCTTTGCAGGGATCGGGACGATTATTGTCGTCCTTGCGCCCGATGAGATGAAGCGGGCTGAAACCCTGACCAGCTGCCGCGCCGTTGCCGGAGGCGCCACCCGTGCCGCCTCCGTGCGCGCAGGGCTCGAAGCGCTGGAGGCTGAGGCGCCAGATCTGGTGTTGATCCACGATGGCGCCCGCCCGCTTGTGAGCCGCGCCGTGATCCAAGGCGTGATTGACGCTCTTGCCGCTACTCCCGCCGCCGCCCCTGCCCTCGCCGTGACCGATGCGCTTTGGCGCGGTGAAGCCGGCGAGGTGAGCGGCGTGCAGGACCGCACCGGCCTTTATCGCGCCCAGACGCCGCAAGGGTTTCACTACCCCGCGATCCTCGCCGCGCATCACGCAGCCTCGGACGCCGAGGCCGCTGACGATGTGGCCATTGCCCGTGCGGCAGGCCTTGCCGTCGCCATCACGCAGGGCGATGAGCGCAACCTCAAGATCACCACGCCCGAGGATTTCGCTCGGGCCGAACAGCTTCTGGAGAGCCAGATGGATATCCGCACCGGCAACGGTTTCGACGTGCACAAATTTGGCGCCGGCGATCACGTCTGGCTTTGCGGCGTGAAGGTGCCGCATAGCCATGCGCTCGTCGGTCATTCCGACGCCGATGTGGGGATGCACGCTGTGACCGATGCGATCTATGGCGCATTGGGGCGTGGCGATATCGGCCAGCATTTCCCGCCCTCCGATCCACAGTGGAAGGGCGCGGCCAGCTACATCTTCCTTGAACACGCCTGCGCTTTGGCCCGCGAGCTTGGCTACCGGATCACCCATGCCGATTGCACGCTCGTCTGCGAATTCCCGAAAGTCGGCCCCCATGCCGCCGCAATGAAAGCAGTAATGGCGCGGATCATGGGGCTCGAGATCGATCAGGTCAGCGTGAAGGCCACGACTTCGGAAAAGCTCGGGTTTACCGGCCGCGGCGAAGGCATCGCCGCGCTGGCCACAGCAACCTTGGTGCGCCCATGACCCGCCTGATCACGACCTTTTTCTACACGGGCCTGCTGCGCCCTGCCCCCGGCACATGGGGATCGCTTGCCGCCCTGCCTGCTGGCCTCATCCTCTATCTGATCGGCGGCCCTTGGACCGTTCTAATCGGCACCGTCGCCGCCTATTTCCTCGGCCGCTGGGCTGTCGCCGTTGAGACCGCAGGCGCGGAAAAATAATTAAAATACTCGGTATATAAAACCATAATGAAAAGAAAATTAATGAGAGAAGTTCGAATAGCCCTTATTGAGGCAGATGTGGCACTTCCGGTTGTAAAGCAATTTATTGATCAAGTTAAAGAGAAGGCTATCGGCGCTGAAGTTTTAAAAAGTGTCAGTCCAGGACAGGCTATTGTTAAGATTGTGCAAGACGAGCTTACCATTTTAATGGGTGAGGAAAATGCTAAACTTAACTTATCAACCAAGCCCCCTGCGGTCGTTTTACTTGCAGGTTTGCAAGGTTCTGGTAAAACCACAACTGCTGGTAAGCTTGGTAAAATTCTTAAAGAACAAAAGAAAAAAGTTTTGCTTGTCAGTGCAGACGTGTATAGGCCTGCAGCGATTGAACAATTAAAAATACTTGCAGAAAGCTTACAAATTGATTTTTTTGAATCAAGCATTAAAGATAAACCAGAAAAAATCGCAGCGTCATCACTAACTTATGCTAAGAAAAATTTTCATGATCTAATCATTTTTGATACGGCAGGGCGTTTAGGTATTGATGAGGCTATGATGAAAGAAATTAAACTTCTTCACAAGACTCTCAACCCCATAGAAACATTGTTTGTCGTTGACGC
>JALQUU010000104.1 GCA_023260655.1 Paracoccaceae bacterium
GCCATCACGCGGCATGCGGCTGTCGGACGCAACGATCGCGGAGTGGGGGCGTTTTTTCGAGCCGCCGCGGGCGAGACGGATTTTCATAGCCATGTCGATTTCTCCTTTGAATGGCGTGGTGACGGGCAGGGGCCCGTCAGGATTGGTGTTGTTCGTGGTGTTTGATGACTTCCTGGATGATGAAGGCCAGGAATTTCTTGGCGAAGTCCGGGTCGAGATCGGCCTGTTTCGCAAGATCGGTGAGCCGTGCGATCTGGGCCTCTTCGCGGACCGGATCGGACGGGGGCAGGGCGTGTTCGGCCTTGAGACGGCCGACCGACTGGGTGTGCTTGAAGCGTTCAGCCAGTGTGAAAACAAGGATCGCATCGAGCCGGTCGATCGACTCGCGGTGCGATTTCAGAAGCTCGGCGGCGCGGGTGGTGGCGTCGGTCATGATGGGCCCTAAACCTCGAATTCGGGGCGGGGATAGCGATAGGCAACGCTGCCATCGATATCCGACGCGGCATCGCGCTGGGCGCCGAGGCGCTCAACCAATTTGATCGCGCGAGCGTTCTCGGGGTCGATCCAGCTTATGAGCGTATCGCGGTTCAGCGCGAAGAAGGCGTTGTTGCGCGCGGCTTCGCCCGCCTCGAAGGCATAGCCCTTGCCCTCGTTCTCGGCGGGGAAGAGGAAGCCAAGCTCCATCTCGGGATCGCCGGTCTCGTGGTTGAGAACGACAAAACCCACGCGCTCGCCAGTGGCCTGCAGCTCGACCGTCCAAAGACCGGCCCCCCGCAAGACCCAGCCCGCTACCATCTGGATGAAATCGAGCCAAGCCGCCTCGGTGGTCAGCGGCCCACCGATCCAGCGGCCCCGCTCGCCGGTGACGATCGATTCAAAGAGCGGGTAATCCTCAAGATAGGGCGCCCGCAGGATGATGCGGCCCCGTGCGATACGCGGAAGCGAGGCACAGATCCGATCGACCGCCACAGCGGCCTGACCTGTCATCGGCTTTTGCCAGGATTTCACTTTCATGCGCGGTCCTCCGGTCCGGGATGACGCCAAAGTTCGTCGGTTCCCATATTGGGGTTGTCATAGGTGCGCTCGTAGACAGCTCCCATCTTGCGGGCGAGCGCCTTGGAGCGTTCGTTCGAGGGCAGGATATTGGAGCTCATCGTCGTCATGCCAAGCACGTCATAGGCATAGTCGCGCACAGCCTTGGCCGCCTCGATGGCATAGCCCTTGCCCTCGGCGCCTTCGAACAAGACCCAACCAAGCTCGGGCTCGGGCCAGCCTTCGGGATTCCACAGACCAACGATCCCGACGATCTCGCCAGTCTTGGTCTCGACCGTCCAGAACCCGTAGCCATGCAGGCACCAATGGCCGACCGACAGCGCAAACCAGCGCCAAGCGTCATCGCGCTTCAAAGGGCCGCCGAAACCCGCCGAGCGGACGGGATCGGCATAAAAGGCAATCACCGGCTCGATATCCTGCGTGGCCGGGCCACGAAGGATCAGGCGATCGGTCTCAAGAACGGACACATTGGGAAGCATCGTCGCCATCACGCAGCCTCCCCCAATGAGTGGCGAAAGCGGATCACCTCGGCGCCCGACGGATAGGTATGCCGCCCCTCTTCGCGGCAGCCAAGACGCTGGGCCAGACGCACCGAAGCTCCGTTCTCCGGCGCGACAAGCGACATCAAGGGCCCCATGCCCTGCGCCGCTGCCCAATTGCGAACCGCAAGCGCGCCCTCAGCCGCAATACCCTTGCCCTCGTAGCCGTCGAACACAACCCAGCTCAGTTCCGGCTCATCCAGCGTAATCGGGTGCCAGATCGAAATCCGCCCCGCCGGCCTGCCCGTCGCAGTCTCAGTCGCAAAAAACGCGCCATAGCCTCGTGCCTGCCACTGACCCAAATGAATCATGCAGCTGTCCCACGCATCGCGGCGGTCAGCGGTCGGCCCACCAAGAAACACCGACCGTTCAGTCTCGCAAAAGGCCGCAAAGGCCTCAAAATGCCCCATCGAAAACGGCCCCAGCGTCAACCGCGCCGTCTGCAAAACCGGAATCGCCCGCACCTCTTCGAGGCCCGGAAATATCCCGGGGGGAGTCCCGCCCGCGGGACGGGGGGCAGCGCCCCCCTCTTGCTTATGCGCCGAAGCTACACTCACTTCTTCTTGCCAAAGCCCGAAAGATTGCCCGGAAGCTGCATCCCGCCACCAAGGCCCGGCAGATTGCCCGGAAGCTTCGCCCCCATCGCCTTGGCCGCCTCTTCCAGAGCCGCAGGGTCATTCAGGTCGGGCATACCGCCGCCCTTGCCCATCATCCCCTTCATCATCTGCTTGAGCGCACCGCCTTTGCCCATCTTGCCCATCTTCTTCATCATGTCGGCCATCTGCTTCTGCTGCTTCAGCAGACGATTGAGCTCCGACACTTCAAGCCCGGCCCCGGCCGCAACCCGCTTCTTGCGGCTCGCCTGCATCAGGTCGGGGTTGGCGCGTTCCTTCTTGGTCATCGAGTTGATGAGGGCGATCTGGCGCTTCAGCATCGTGTCGTCGAGACCGGCGGCGCTCATCTGTTTGGAGGCTTTGGCCATGCCCGGAAGCATCCCCATCATGCTTTCCATGCCGCCCATCTTCAGCATCTGCTCAAGCTGCATCTTCAGATCGTTCATGTTGAAACGGCCCTTCTGGAACCGCTTCATCATCTTCTCGGCCTGCTCGGCCTCGATCGTCGCCTGCGCCTTCTCGACGAGGGCCACGATATCGCCCATGCCAAGGAATAAATTGATTTGTTTCAACTCGAAGTTTTTGTCCGGCCACTGGAGTAGCAAAAGATGGAAACTGC
>JALQUU010000105.1 GCA_023260655.1 Paracoccaceae bacterium
CGAGGCCGCACTTCTGGCGGCGATCCAGTCGGGCCATATTGCGGCGGCGGGCCTCGATTGCTTTGCGGTCGAGCCGGGTGGCAATCCGGCGCTGGCAGGCGAAGAGCGGATTATGATGCTGCCGCACATCGGCTCGGCCACCCGTAAGACCCGTGACGCGATGGGCTTTCGGGCGCTCGACAATCTCGACGCTTTTTTCGCTGGCAAACGCCCGCGCGATCTCGTCAACTAGCCCCGGCTAATAGCCGATCAGATAGCGTGACCGCGTTCCTGCAACTGCCTTGATCGCAAGCGCTGCACCGACGCAGGCTGCACCCACCAGCAACGTCGCGAGCACGAGATCAAGCGCTGGTAGCCCGGTCGGGGGAAAGAACCTGCTTCGTTGTGCAGCAGCGATCGCGAAGGGATGCAGGAAATAGACCGCAAAGCTTGCCTGAGCGATCAAGTTGATCAGCCTCGGCACAGCGCCGCGTGACGCGAGCCGTTCAAAGAATGAAAAGAACGCCAGCGAAAGCAAGAGCTTCTGCAGCAGCATAAGGTCGATGCCGATATAGGTGAAAAAGGTGCTGTGATAGTTTCCCGAATGGCCAATCTCCGTTTGCAGCGCCGCCATTCCGAACCCGGCGACGAAGACGTAGACATCCAAGCGCCTGAGGATTGCTAGCGCCCAATCCCGATGAACCGAGAGGAAAATACCCAGCAGATAGGCTGGGCTGAAGGTGAGCACGGATTGGAGTGAGAAAGTCCCGTTAATCGGCTTTTGAACGATCACTGCCACGAGAAGCGACAGAGCCAGGATCCCAAACTGTGACTTAGCCGAGAGTCGGACAAAGGCGACGTGGAGTGGCGAGATCAGGAAGGTCAGCACAATGAACGGAATATACCAATACCCAACCGCCGCGCTTCCTTTCGCCAAAAATGAGAGCCAGAATCTGATCCAGTCCGCAAGCCCAAGCTCCAGAGGGTGGCGAAGGATCTCCAGATCAGGGTAGCTGCCGAGGAGCACAAATAACGCTACCGTCGACAAGAGAAGAAAGGGCGCCAGAAGATTGCGGGCCTTGCCTCCGAGAAAACTGCGATAGTTGAATCGCGGATAGAAGACGTGGTGAAACAGATAGCCCGAGATGAAGACGAAAAAGGTCGTGCCGCCGGTGATCAGGTTGCCTGCAAAGATGCTCGCAGGGCCATCGCGGGCAAATAGGGCAAGACCATAACAATGCCCTGCGACGATGATCATGATCGCGAAAGTCCGAAAATATACAAAGGATGAAAGCAAATAGTTCCTCGAGATACTTGGGGAACTATTGAGGTCCGTATTGCTCAAATCAAGCGAAAGAAAGACGTCGACGCGCCTAGCCCAGAATTCCCGGCATCCTGAGACCGTGTTCTTTGGCGCAGTCGATGGCAATCTCATATCCCGCGTCCGCGTGGCGCATGACACCCGAGGCCGGATCGTTCCACAACACGCGCTCTAGACGACGGGCGGCTTCGGGCGAGCCATCGGCGACGATCACAACGCCCGCGTGCTGGGAAAAGCCCATGCCGACGCCGCCGCCGTGGTGCAGCGAAACCCAAGTCGCGCCCGAGGCGACGTTGGTCATCGCATTGAGAAGGGGCCAGTCCGACACAGCGTCCGACCCATCACGCATGGATTCGGTCTCGCGGTTGGGCGAGGAGACCGAGCCGCTATCAAGGTGATCGCGGCCGATGACAATCGGCGCCTTCAACTCGCCCGAGGCAACCATCTCGTTAAACATCAGGCCCGCGCGGTGGCGATCCCCAAGGCCGATCCAGCAAATCCGCGCCGGAAGACCCTGAAAGGCGATGCGCCCGGCCGCCATGTCGAGCCAGCGATGCAGGTGGGCGTTCTCGGGGAAGAGCCTTTTCATCGCCGCGTCGGTCTTGGCAATATCCTCGGGATCACCCGAAAGCGCGCACCAGCGGAACGGGCCGATGCCCTTGCAAAACAAGGGGCGGATATAGGCCGGAACGAAGCCGGGGAAGGCGAAGGCGTTTTCAAGCCCCTCTTCCAGCGCCATCTGACGGATGTTGTTGCCATAGTCGACGGTCGGTGCGCCCATCTCGTGAAATGCAACCATTGCCGCAACCTGAACCTTCATCGAGGCGCGGGCAGCTTTCTCGACCGCCTTCGGATCGGTTTCCTGTTTCGTCCGCCATTCGGCGACGGTCCAGCCCTGCGGCAAGTAGCCATGCACGGGATCGTGGGCCGAGGTCTGGTCGGTGACGATATCGGGGGTCATCCCGCCCGCTTTGGCCCGCTTGAGGATTTCGGGGAACACGTCGGCCGCATTGCCAATAAGCGCGACCGATTTGGCCTCGCCCGCCTTGGTCCACTGGTCGATCAGCGCCAGCGCCTCGTCCAGCGAATGGGTCTTGGCATCGCAATAGCGGGTGCGGATGCGGAAATCGGCGCGGGTCTCGTCGCATTCAACGGCAAGGCAGCAAGCGCCCGCCATGACAGCCGCCAAAGGCTGGGCGCCGCCCATGCCGCCAAGGTTATTTAAGAAAAATATATTTCT
>JALQUU010000106.1 GCA_023260655.1 Paracoccaceae bacterium
CTTTGGTTGACAGTCTGATCGTGGCACAAAGCGACATCGGCCCGACAGTTACTCGCGGATCACCTTCGACAATAGCTCCGAAACCGGAGAGCGCTCTGCAACCGACCGGCTCATCGCCGCCTCTCTTGAACAAGAGGTTTCGAGCCTGCGCGCCATTTCCGAAGATGCGCCAATGTTGATCTGGAAGGAGGATGCGACCCGACAAATTGTCTGGGCCAACAAATCCTATCTCAATTTGGTTGACAGTCTGATCGTGGCACAAAGCGACATCGGCCCGACCTGGCCCCCCCGCAATATCTTTTCGCGCTTCGACATTCCGGTCGACGAGCAGGGTTACAACACCAAGCGGGTCCGGCTCGATTCAATCGAGGGTGAGGCCGAAACCTGGTTTGAGGTTTCGAGCGTCAGGCGCGGACGCGAGATAGTCCGTTTCGCTGTTGATATAACGGCAGTCGTGCGGGCCGAAGCGACCCAGCGGGCTTTTGTCGACACTCTCAGCAAAACATTTGCCCAACTTTCGATTGGCTTGGCCATTTTCGGCCGTGACCGGCGCCTCCTGAGCTTCAACCCCGCGCTTCTCGATCTCACGGGCCTTCCGGTCGAATTCCTGAGTTCAAGGCCCCAAATCCGCTCGGTTCTCGACAGGATGCGCGAGGCCCGCGTTCTGCCGGAGCCGAAAAACTATCTTTCCTGGCGCGAAGAACTGGCGGCTCTGGAATCCGCTGCCGAAAACGGAAGCTATTGCGAGGTCTGGAGCCTTCCCAATGGATCGACCTATCGGGTAACGGGCCGCCCCCACCCGAACGGCGCGATCGCACTTCTATTCGAAGATGTTTCTGCCGATGTGTCGCTGACCCGCCGCTTCCGAACCGAGATCGAGCTGGCCCATGCAGCGCTTGACGGGATGCGCGATGCTGCGGTCGTTATTTCCTCGACCGGATCAGTCGTGATCAGAAACAAGGCCTACCATGATCTTTGGGGCATCGCAAAAGATCGCGGGATGAGCCCGGTTGATCTGGCCGATGAAGCTGTCGAGTGGCAACAATCCTGTGTTCCAACCCCCGTCTGGGCGATGATCCGCGATTTCATACGCGGCCAAGGCGGTCGGGATCCCTGGGAAGAGCCTCTGTCCCTTCTCGATGGCCGACAGATGATCTGCCGCGCAACGCCGCTTCCAAACGGCTATTCGCTGATCAGCTTTCTCAAGGCGCCTGAAATCGCCCAGCCTCTCGCTCTTTTCATGCACAGCAGAAACCACCCGGTCGCCGCGCAATAATTCGGCTTGCAGCCGGAGGGAGAGCCCCTAGTCTGCTGGTATGAAGCCTGAGATCACCTCGCTTTTCCTTGCCGATGATGCCGCGACGGCCGCCCTTGCGGGGCGTGTGGCCCCGCTATTGCGGTCGGGTGACACACTTCTTCTCGAGGGAAACATCGGCGCAGGCAAGACCACTTTCGCGCGGGCCCTGATCCGGGCACGGCTTGGGCGTGAAGAGGATGTCCCGTCCCCGACTTTTACGCTGGTCCAGACCTACGACGACCCAGAGGCGGAGATCTGGCATTGCGATCTCTATCGCCTGACGAGCCCTGACGAAATCCTCGAGCTGGGCCTCGACACCGCCTTTGAAGATGGCATCTGTTTGATCGAATGGCCAGACCGGCTCGGTACGGCCGCCCCGAAGGCGGCGCTCAGACTCGTCCTCTCGCCCGAGAGCGATGCTCGCATCGTCCAGTTCGAGGGATCCGCCGCTTGGATCGAACGTTTGTGGATAGGGGGTGCTCTTGGCTGACGATCGCGGAAACTCTGGCCTTTTCGCGCTCCCTCCCGGAGTTGATTTTGCAGGTGCGCTCGTCGATGGGCTTTTGAACCGCTTCGGTGCCCTTCCACCGGAAGAGTTTGCCCGCGTTCGGCTGATCGTGAACACCGAGCGGATGCGGCGGCGGGTCACAGAGATCCTCAGCGCGGGTCCGGCGCGGCTTCATCCCCGTATCGAGACCCTTTCCTCGCTGCTTGGTGGGGCCGAAGCCTTGCAATTTCCGCCGGCCGTTTCACCGCTACGGCGACGTCTCGAAATCTCGCAATTCGTCGATCGGCTCTTGGAAGCAGAGCCAGACCTTGCCCCCCGTGCGGCATTGTTCGACCTGTCAGAGAGCCTCGCCCGCCTTTTCGCTGAGATGCACGGAGAGGGCGTGACGCCCGAGGCCATCCGGTCCCTCGATGTGAGCGACCACTCCGGCCATTGGGCGCGGTCGCTCAGGTTCCTCGAAATCGTTTCTCCGTTCTTCGAGAGCACGGACGAAGCGCCCGATCCCGAAAGCCTCCAGCGTGCGCTTTTTTCGTCGCTTGCAGAAACCTGGAAGGAAAACGAGCCATCCGATCCGATCATCCTTGCCGGATCGACCGGCTCGCGCGGCGCCACGCTGATCTTGATGGAAGCGGTTGCGCGACT
>JALQUU010000107.1 GCA_023260655.1 Paracoccaceae bacterium
TTTCCGACAAAAGCCCAAGCGCCACGTCATAGAGCGAGGGTTTGGCAAGCTCCGCCTCCAGCGCGGCCAGAAGGTCGGGGCGGTGCGCGTGTGGCTTAAGCATATTGCGGTTGCGGTTGCCAAGCATGAATTCGATGAGCCGGTACTGCCAGCTTTGAAAGCCCGACGACTGCCCCAGCGCCTTGCGGAAACGGGTATAGTCGGAGGGCGTCATCGTTCTGAGCACATCCCATGCGGAATTCAGCTGCTCGAAGATGCGCGCCACACGGGCGAGCATCTTGAAAGCGGTCGCCACGTCCTTTTGCAAAAGGGCCGCCCGGGCGGCGGAAAGCTCGTGCAGCGCGAGCCGCATCCAAAGCTCGGAGGTCTGGTGCTGGATGATGAAAAGCATCTCGTCGTGGGCGTCCGACAGCGGGTGCTGCGCGGTGAGGATCGCATCCAGCGAAAGATAGTCTGTATAGGACATACGGCCATCGAAGGCCATTTGCGCGCCATGGTCGGCGGGATTGATCGGGTCGGTCATCTGAAACTCCTGAAGGCGGGCAATCGAAAGCGAGATCAACGCCGGACGGGGGCGTCTTTCATGCTTTGGGCCGCCATCTTTCGCCATGCAGAAACCCACCCGGCAGGCCGGCAGAGCGGCACGCCGAAAACGGTGGGTCCGGTCATTCCAAGCTGCATTGATGCGATCCCCGCGTGTCGCCTGTCACTCTGCAGTCCGGCCAAAATCATTGCAATAGCTCGGAGAGCGGCAAATATTTGGATTGTGGGTAATGAGGGAGGTTCCAGTGGGACGTATTTCTGTTTTCCTAGCCGTGATATTCCTTTGGTAGTGGGGGCAGTGGTGGCCAGCCGTCCAGTTTTCTTCGGGCACGTGGCAAGTGCCGGAGGGTCTGCCAGAGTTTCTTGTGACAGGCCCATTTGCCGCTTTGGGGGCCGTTGATCGGGGCGCTGGTTGCATCGTTCGCATATGACGGAGGGCAAGGGGTTCGACGTCTTTTGAAAAGGCTGGTTCAGTGGCGTTTTGCCGGTGTCTGCTGGGCGGTCGCCTTCCTGCTTCTTCCCGTAGTAATCGGTGGAGCATGGGTCGTCGCCGGCATCAGCGACGGAACCCGACCCGCATCGGAAGCGTTGGCTAATCCGGTCGCGGTGCCTATCTCTTTCGTGTTCATTCTGCTGCTGGGCGGCCCGCTTCAGGAAGAGGCCGGATGGCGTGGAACCCTGCTTTAAAAGGCACAATCACGGTTCAGCCCGCTTGTGGCAACGCTCGGGATCGGGCTTGTCTGGGCAGTCTGGCACTTGCCACTGTTCCAGCTGCCGAGTGCCGGCATCTATTACGACAAGCCCTTCTGGGGCCTTGCGCTGTCTACCGTGCTTTTGTCGGTCCTGTTGACGTGGATCTACAATCGCAGCGGCAGCAGCCTGCTCGCAGTGATGATCATGCACGCGTCGTTCAACTGGGCGCATTATGTGTTTCCGGCCTTGGAGAGCGATGCCGGGGGGCTCGCCTGTTTTGCCTTCCTGATTGCGGCCTGCGGGGCTGTCCTTTGGGCTTCGGGGCCTAGTCTGGGGCGCCGCCAAGCGTGAGAGACATCAGATAAGTCTCGTAGATCTGACCGGCCGCCTCGTGCATATGCCTCCGGTCCACCTGCCAGCCCTGCTTGAGAAAGAACCGGCGGGCAAGGATCGAGGCGCGGACGGTCAGGTGGGTCAGACCCGCGTCGCGGGCCATTGAGATGAGCGTTCTATGGAGCGAAGGGGTGACCTCTGTGCCCTTCGCTTCGGGGATGACAAAGGCCATGTCTAGATAGCCGGTGTGATCGAGCGACATGACGCCAAGCATTCGGCCCTGATCCTCGACTGCGACCCAAGCCCATTGGTCGAGGAGCTTGTCGGGCTTGTCCCAATTCGGTTCGACCTGCGGGGCCCATGCCTCAAGCTGGGCCTCGCTATAGGCGCCTTTCGCGCCCTCCCGCACCGCGCGGTAGTAGACCTCGGCCATCGCCGCCCGATCTTCTTCTCGGTAGGGGCGGATGTGGAATGTCACGTCACGCGGGCTTTCTTGCGGTATTCGGGGCGGTCCCAAAGGCGGCGGTTCATAACATCAGCGATGATATCGACCGCCTGCGCCACGTCGCCCTCGTCGATATAGAGGGGCGTGAAGCCAAAGCGCATGATGTCGGGCGCGCGGAAATCACCGATCACGCCGCGGGCGATCAGCGCCTGCATGGCGGCATAGCCTTCCTCAAAGCGGAACGAGATTTGGCTGCCCCGGAGGTTGGGGTCGCGGGGCGAGGCGAGGGTGAGCATCGGGCAGGCGGCCTCGACGCCCTCGACGAAAGCCTCGGTCAACTCAATCGACCGGGCGCGGATATCGGCCATCGTGGTCATGTCCCAGA
>JALQUU010000108.1 GCA_023260655.1 Paracoccaceae bacterium
TATTCACTTGCCGGAAAGTCCGCTTCGTCAAACTACTTTGCCGTGTGCCAAGACGACTCCGCAGGAACGGTTTATAACGACCTTATTCTTAGGGTAACTCCGGGCTAATGGCCTATACATTTTCATTTTTATTAGCCGACGAGTATAGCTATCCGTCCGCGCACACCACGAACTTTTCTTTTGAAGTTGTGCCGACGCTCAGGGTTCGTTGTACATCGAGCGTAAGTGGGGTTGCTGCGGCACTGGTTGGCGCGACGGCCAGTATTCCGGCAGTAGGGGCGTGTTCGTTTTCCGGGCAGAGCGTAGCGCAATCTGAATGGGCCTGCGTAGGAACTACAGATGTAGCATTTAAGAACTTTCTAATTTTTATCCCTATCTGCATATTGAATAGCTTCTTTGATTCTCAGAGCATTTATTATCACTTCTATATGCGCTAAAGATTTAACTTCTATGTAAAGCCCGTGGCCGTGGCCGAACTGCCCGAGGAAATGCGGGCGCAGGCGGGCGACCGCGACCAGATCTTCGCGGTCTGCGATGCCGATGGGCAGCAGCTCGCGCTGGTGGCCGACCGGAGTACAGCCTTCTTCATCGCACGGCAGAACGACCGAACACCGGTGACAGTCCACTAGAAATTTTTTCAAAGAGGGGCGACGGAACTTCCGTCGCCCTTCGCTTAACAGGCACGACGTCTCAGCAGGGCCCAAAATGTCGACCAAAACTCGCTATGACTTCTCTCAAATCGTTCTTCACTGGCTGATCGCAATTCTGATCGGCGCAAACTACCTTCTTGGCGATGCGATGAGCGATGCCTTCAAGGCGCTCGTTCGCTCGGGCGGTACCGGCACGATCGACGGCGGCGCCAATGCCCACAGGGCGATCGGCGTGGCGGTCGTCGTGCTTCTTTTGGTGCGGGTCGCGCTTCGCGTCTTGAAAGGGGCCCCTGCCGAGGTTCCGACGACAAAGCTCATGCAGCTTGCGGCTAAGGCAGGGCATCTGGCCCTTTACATTCTCATGTTCGCCGTGCCTTTCAGCGGCTTTCTGGCGTTCAACGGCCTCAGCCGCGATCTGGGAGAGGTGCACGAGGTGTTGACCAACCTCTTGATGCTTCTGGCCTTCGGCCACGCGCTTTTGGCGTTTTATCACCACTACATCCTGAAAGGCGGCATCCTCAGCCGGATGATCCCGGGCAAGTAGGCCAGACCTCCGAAAAGCGAAACGCCGCCCTGGGGGCGGCGTTTCCTTTGGCTGCCTATTCCTTCGCGCCTAATGAGCCGCGATGAGGCCCATGCTTTCGAGCTTGAGCAACACCTGATGGGCGCAGGTGTCCACATCGGCGTTCTCGGTTTCGATCCGAAGCTCGGGGTTTGCCGGCACGTCATAGGGATCGGAAATGCCCGTGAATTCCTTGATCTTGCCTTCCCGCGCGAGCCTGTAGAGGCCCTTGCGGTCGCGCCGTTCGCATTCCTCGATCGAGGTCGCGACATGGACTTCGACAAAGGCACCGAAGGCTTCGATATCCTCGCGCACGGCGCGGCGGGTCGAGGCATAGGGCGCGATCGGCGCGCAGATGGCGATGCCGCCGTTTTTGGTGATCTCGGAGGCGACATAGCCGATGCGGCGGATGTTGAGGTCGCGGTGCTCTTTCGAGAAGCCGAGCTCCGACGAAAGGTTCTTCCGCACGATATCGCCATCGAGAAGCGTCACCGGACGGCCGCCCATCTCCATCAACTTGACCATGAGCGCGTTGGCGATCGTGGATTTTCCCGATTCACCCTCAGACGCTATCGAAATATTTCACCGATGCTTGCCGCGAGCTTGCCATCCCTGACCTTCATTTCCATGATCTGCGGCATCATGGCGTTTCGCTGCTGTTCGAGCAGGGATACCGGATCGAGCAGGTTGCACTGGTGTCTGGTCACAAGAGCTGGCAGCACCTCAAACGCTACACCAACCTCAAGCCGGAAGACCTGCACCGCGGGCCACACGCTGACGCGCCTCGGCGCGCATAGCGTCGAAATACTCGGCCACGTCGCGCGCATCGGCCCAGCGCTTGCCGCTGTCCAGGTAGGTCGGCACGTTCAGCGTGCCGTCGCTAATGCGCCGATGGACGGCTGCAACCGTCAGACCCATGGATTCGGCGATCTGCTCCACGCTCAAGCGCGGGCCGTATTTCTCCAGAAAGTAGAAGTGAGACAGTAGGCTCATGGTTTGTCCTTTCCGATTGGGATGTACGTGCAGCTGTCATCCTGGCTGCCAGAGCGAGACACGCAGGGCGTGCGCTCGCCCCAGGTCTGGCCGGGCAGACGATCGAAGCGCAGGCACT
>JALQUU010000109.1 GCA_023260655.1 Paracoccaceae bacterium
ATTTGACGGTAGCGAGGATATCGAGACCGTACGTCGCCTGGCGACGGATTTCATGGCCAGTTATCTGCTCGCTTCCCCGTCGATCTCCCAGGAGCGAGACGGCACGGTTCGAGATTGGCGTAAACCGAGGTCAACAGCTTCATCTTAAAAGCGGCGCGGAAGCCGGGATTTTCTGCGGCAACCGTCTTGCAGAGAGACAGTTGCCGCTAGAAAAATGGCGGAGAGGGAGGGATTCGAACCCTCGGTACCCAAAGGGTACAACGGTTTTCGAGACCGCCCCGTTCGACCACTCCGGCACCTCTCCACGCGGGCCGTTTAAGTTTTTTGAATCCTACTTGCAAGTGGTTTTTCAATGCCGTGCATGCCGTTGGAATTTCCACTTGGCATTTTCCTGGCACCAGATCATAGTGATGACATATCAATGTAATTAGGTGGTTTGCCATGCGTTTTGTCGCCCAGCTTGTGGCCGTTCTTTTCTGTATCCTTTCGCCAAACGTTGTGGTCGCTCAAAACAATACGGCGCAACAGTTGTATGATGCGTTGCACATGGACATTTTAGTCGAGGTGATTGTTTCGGAAGGTCAAGAACAAGTCAAAGATGCAGCCGAGCTTTACCTTTCTGGGCGTGCAATTAAGGTCTTTGTTGATCAAAATCGAAATCTTTATCAACCATCTGTTATTAAAGAGCGCTTAATCAAAGGGTTAGATGTCGGAATGACCGCAGATCAGCGATCGATCGCACTTGCTTTTTTCCAAACAGAAACAGGTTCTTTGGCTGCTGAACTAGAAGCAACAGCAAGACAAGCGATTTCTGATCAAGCAATTGAAGATCACGCCAAAGCGATGGTCGCAAACGCAAAGAAAAACAAAGAGGCCAGAGTGACAGAGCTGGCTGACGCGATCGAAAAAATGGGTTTGATTGATATGAATCTCGCTGGTGCGATGACAGCGCAATATCATTTTTTGATGCCATTGGCCAAAGTTGATGCGCTGGGGTTAAATCAGGCCGAGATTTTGAACATGATCCAAGAAGGTCAAGAGGAAATCATCGACAATATTACAACTTGGCTCATGGCTTTTACCTACATGGCTTACACGCCACTTGGTGATGAACAGCTGACAACTTATTTGTCCTATCAAATGTCAGAAAACGGCGCCGCCTTGAATTCTGCTTTGTTTGATGCTTTTAACGGGATTGATCGCGATATGTCGGCGGCTATGGGGCTGGCTTTGGCGCAGGCGCTACAATCCCAAGAATTATAGGGTTTTGTGCGTCGAAGGGTTGACTTTTTGCCCACAGATCGACATAGACGGGGCTCATGGCGGGAATCTATCCCGCTTTTTGCTGTAATTACGTCGAAAGACGCGCTGTTTCAGGCGGTGTATAATCACCAAAACACCCAAAAGGGGGCCGAAAAACGCGGAAACAAAAGGAAACTAGCATGTTTGCTGTCCTAAAGACTGGCGGTAAGCAGTACAAAGTTCAAGCGGGCGATATTTTGCGCGTTGAAAAATTGGCTGCCGACGCAGGTGAAAAAGTACAATTTAACGAAGTTCTGATGGTTGGCGGTGATGCGCCTGTTATCGGTGCACCACGCGTTGCGGGTGCTGCCGTACAAGCAGAGGTTATCGATCAGATCAAAGGCGACAAGACAATTAACTTTGTCAAACGCCGTCGTAAGCACAGCTCGCAGCGGACAAAAGGTCATCGTCAACAGTTGACTTTGGTTCGTATCACAGAGATTTTGGCAAAAGGTGCTGAAAAATCTGGCGTAAAAGAAGCCGTTGGCGCAGGTTCTGTCGCCACAGCGGCCGAATAAGAAGGAGTAACCCCCCATGGCACATAAAAAAGCTGGCGGTTCATCCCGTAACGGTCGCGACTCAGTTGGTCGTCGTCTTGGCGTTAAAATCTTTGGCGGACAAGCGGTCATCCCAGGCAACATCATTGCGCGTCAACGCGGCAATAAATGGTGGCCAGGCGAAGGCGTAGGCCAAGGCAAAGATCACACACTCTTTGCGACTGCTGAAGGCTGCGTCAAGTTCCACAAGGGCTTCAAAGGCCGTACATTTATTTCCGTCCTTCCAGTCGCGGAGGCTGCGGAATAAGCCGAAAACCGAAAATTCGTTTTTCACAAGGGGATCGGCGCAAACCGGTCCCCTTTTTTATTTAGATTAACTTTTTGTTTAGGGGTTGGGTGGTTCAAATGTCTGTCACATTTCGCGGATAAATCACGTGAAGGTTAATTGAGCAGATTTTGTGCCGTTAGAC
>JALQUU010000110.1 GCA_023260655.1 Paracoccaceae bacterium
GATCGGCTGATGGCGCGCGCCTTTCTCATTGTGATCGACAGCGTTGGCATCGGCGGCGCGCCGGATGCGGATCGCTATTTCAATGGCGATGTGCCCGACGTTGGCGCGAATACGCTAGGGCATATCGTGGCGGCCTGTGCGGCAGGCGAGGCGGAAGAGGGGCGGAGCGGGCCGTTGAAGGTCGGCGTGCTGGATGCGCTGGGCCTTGGCGCGGCGATCCGGCATTCGACGGGTATCACCACGCCGGGCCTTGATGCCGAGCCTTCCGGCGCATGGGCCGTAGCCCGCGAAATCTCGCGCGGCAAGGATACGCCCTCGGGCCATTGGGAGCTTGCCGGCGTTCCGGTGCCGTGGGAGTGGCATACCTTCCCCGACACCTATCCAGCCTTCCCCGAGGATGTCACCAAAGCGCTCTGTGAGGCGGCCCGAACGGAAGGAATCCTCGCCAATTGCCATGCCTCGGGGACCAAGGTCATCGCTGATTTCGGGGCCGAGCATTTAAAGTCCGACTGGCCCATCTGTTACACCTCCGCTGACAGCGTTCTGCAAATTGCAGCTCATGAATCGGCCTTTGGCCTCGAGAAATTGTTGAAAATGTGCAAGTCGGTCGCGCCGCTGTTGCACGAGATGAAAGTCGGCCGGGTGATTGCGCGGCCGTTTTTGGGCTCGGTCGAAGAGGGTTTCAAGCGCACGGCCAACCGCAAGGATTTCGCCATCGCCCCGCCCGCGCCAACGCTTTGTGATTGGCTGCACGAGGCGGGCTGCAAGGTCCATGCGGTGGGCAAAATCGGCGATATTTTCTCGATGCGCGGGATCGACGATGTGACGAAAGGGTCGGATGCAAATCTGATGCAGGATCTCTCGGCTTTGGTCGACAGCGCCGAGGACGGATCGTTCACCTTCGCCAATTTCGTCGAGTTCGACAGCGAATATGGCCACCGACGCGATGTCTCGGGCTATGCGCGGCATCTGGAATGGTTTAACGTTGAACTATCGAAGATCCTGCCGCGCCTGAGGGCAGACGATCTTCTCATCGTCACCGCCGATCATGGCAACGATCCGACATGGATCGGCACCGACCACACGCGCGAGCAGGTGCCGGTTTTAGTCCACGGCATTGGCCCCCGCGCCATCGGCACCATTGCCTTCACCGACGTCGCGGCCAGCATCGCCACCTATCTCGGGGTTCCTTCGCAAGGCCCCGGACGGAGTTTCCTGTGAGTTATCGTTCCTACCCCAAACTTGAATTGCACCTTCACCTCGAAGGCGGCGCACCGCCCGCCTTCATCCGCGGCCTCGCCAAGGAAAAAGCCATAGATATCCATAAGATATTCGATGAACAGGGGGGCTATGCCTACCGCGATTTCGACCATTTCCTACGCGTCTACGAGGCCGCCTGCACTACGCTTCAGGGCCCCGAGGATTTCCGCCGCCTTGTTCTGGCCGTCCTTGAAGAAAGCGCCGCGAACGGTGTGATCTATTCGGAGACCTTCCTCTCACCCGATTTCTGCGGTGGCGGCGATCTTGAGGCATGGCGCGATTATCTGGGTGCGATGACCGATGCCGCCGCGCAGGCGGAGCGGGATTTTGGTATCACGCTGAAGGGCATCATCACCTGTATTCGCCACAACGGCCCGGAACAGGCGAAAACGGTGGCCCGTTGCGCGGTGGAAACCAAGGGCGATTTCATAACCGGTTTCGGCATGGCGGGGGCTGAGCTGATGGGCCGCCCCGGCGATTTCGCCTATAGCTTTGATATGGCGCGCGAAGCCGGCCTGCGGATCACCTGCCACGCCGGCGAATGGGGCGGGCCGGATATGGTGGCCGATACGATCCGTGATTTGCGCCCCGAACTCATCGGTCACGGGATCAACGCGGCCAAGGATCTCGCACTGGTCGAACAGATTGCCGAGCAGGGGATCGTGCTCGAGGTTTGCCCCGGCCAAGTGTTTTTCTCAACGCCCTGGAAAGCTGGGAGAAACACCCGATCCGCCTTCTGCGGGATCGCGGGGTGAAGGTCACGGTTTCGACCGACGATCCGCCCTTCTTTCACACCACCATGACGCGCGAATTCGATATGCTGGCCGAGAAATACGGCTGGGACGAGACCGATTTTGCCGAACTAAACAAGACAGCGCTCGAGGCCGCCTTCTGCGATGCGGCCACCCGCGAGCGCATCGCCAAGAAACTGGAGGCTGCCCAATGACCGATCACCATCTGACCGTCGTCGATCAC
>JALQUU010000010.1 GCA_023260655.1 Paracoccaceae bacterium
GGGCACCACGGTAACGTTCCACCCCGATCCCGATATTTTCGGTTCCTTGAAACTCAAGCCCGCGCGCCTCTTCAAGATGGTGCGCTCGAAGGCTTACCTCTTCTCCGGCGTGGAAATCCGCTGGAAAACCGCCGTGAACGACGGCGCCACCCCGCTCGAAGCCACGTTCCACTTCCCCAATGGCCTAACGGACTTCCTCGCTGAAACCCTGACCGGCGCCTCCACCTACGCCGACCGCCCCTTCGCGGGCAAAGTCTCCTTCGTCGAGAAATTCAACGTCCCCGGCTCTGTGGAATGGGCGATCAACTGGACCCCCAGCCGCGACGGCTTCATCCAGTCCTACACCAACACCGTTCCCACCCCCGAAGGCGGCACCCATGAGGCGGGTTTCTGGGCTGCGATCCTCAAGGGCATCCGCGCTTACGGCGAATTGGTGAACAACAAGAAAGCCGCGCAGATCACCCGCGACGACCTGCTCACAGGCGGTTGCGCGCTTCTATCGGTGTTCATCCGCGAGCCTTCCTTCGTGGGCCAGACCAAAGACCGCCTCTCCGCCGAAGAAGCCCTGCGTTGGGTGGAATCCGCCGTGCGCGACCACTTCGATAACTGGCTGGCCTCCGACAACAAATCCGCAGGCGCGATTCTCGATTTCCTCGTGCTGCGCGCCGAAGAGCGGTTGCGGCGGCGGCAGGAAAAGGAAACCCAGCGCAAATCCGCGACGAAACGCCTGCGCCTGCCCGGCAAGCTCGTGGATTGCTCGGCCACCAACCGCGAGGGCACGGAGCTTTTCATCGTCGAGGGCGACTCGGCAGGCGGCAGCGCCAAGATGGCGCGCGACCGGACCTATCAGGCGCTTCTCCCCTTGCGCGGTAAGATCCTGAACGTGCTCGGCGCGGCTTCGTCGAAACTCGGGCAGAACCAGGAAATCAACGACCTCTGCCAAGCGCTCGGCGTGAACATGGGGACGAAATTCAACGTCGAAGACCTGCGCTACGACAAGATCATCATCATGACCGACGCTGACGTCGACGGCGCGCATATCGCCTCGCTCCTGATGACGTTCTTCTTTACCCAGATGCGCCCGATGATCGACCGCGGCCACCTCTACCTCGCCTGCCCGCCCCTCTACCGCCTCACCCAAGGTGCAAAACGGCTCTACGTGGCCGATGACGCGGAGAAAGAGGTTTGGATGAAGAAGGGCCTCGGCGGCAAGGGCAAGATCGACGTGCAGCGCTTCAAAGGCTTGGGCGAAATGGACGCCAAGGATTTGAAAGACACCACGATGAACCCGAAAACCCGCAAACTCATCCGCGTCACCATCGACGAGGACGAACCGGGCGAAACCGGGGATCTGGTGGAACGGCTGATGGGGAAAAAGCCCGAAATGCGCTTCCAGTATATTCAGGAAAACGCGCGGTTTGTTGAGGAGTTAGATGTGTGAGCCGATCGAAGACATTCGTTGACGTAATCGTGGAGACTCTACAGTCTCGCGAGGGAGAACGACTAACTGCCAATTAACTTGCGAGCCTTGTAATACGGGAAAACCCGGAATGGGCGGATCGAAAACGCCTTAACAGTAGGAATTCCGCAATTAGAGAAGGCGGGTTTGAAGAGTTGAGATTGCAAGTGCAGAGTGAGATCGGCTCAATTCGTCTCGCCATCGAAAAGCACGCAAACCTCCGAATGACCGAGGATCGACCGAGAAAATACTACTATACCACCTTAACCGAGAGCCAAGAAGTTGAGGCGGTCGAGATCGCTGGTCAAGCGATGACGGAACTCACCTATTCCGAGCATGATCTATACCCCATTCTCGCAAAGTTTCTCCGCGATGAATTGTTGGTGTATGCGAAGCGGATTGACGAAAAGAAATCAAGCAGTCGGAATGGATCAGGAGGTAACCGTTGGCTTTACCCAGATCTGATCGGCTTTGAGGTATTGAGTGAGACTTGGAGTGAACAGATCAAACAACTTGTTCAAGCCAGGTCCGATAGAAGCTCAAGGCTATGGTCTTTCGAAGTCAAGAAACTCATAAACAGATCAAATGTCAGAGAAGTCTTCTTTCAAGCCCTAAGCAACTCTGCTTGGGCGAATTTGGCCTATCTCGTTGCAGCTGAAATCTCAGGCAAAGGGACCTTAGAAGAACTACGAATGCTCTCCAGTCAACACGGCGTCGGTGTAATTCAAATATCCGTAGAGCAAGATACTGAAAGCAGTATTTTAATTCAGGCCATTGAAAAATCAGAGATTGATTGGAAGGCCGCAGATCGCCTTTCTGTAGAGAACTCAGACGCCCAAGCGGTTTTTGAACAGGTTAGGGTGTTTCATCAGGCAGGGGTACTGAACAAAGCTTTCTGGGAAACCTGAGCTCTACTCTCGTCATTCAATTAGAAATGCTTCGGCTCGCGCCAGACTATACGCTAAGTCCGACGCGCGTCGGCGCTGCGCGGCGGCCTTCGGCCTTGGTTCCGCGCGAAGCGCCGCAACAATCCCGGTTCCCAAGCGCCCCGCTTCACGGTAGAGACCCCCAACGCCGGAGGCGGGCCGGAGTGGCCTTGCGCTCTGGCCTGATCCTTTGCACCGGACCCTGCCCGTGACCCCTGCTGCCCGCCTCATCGCCACGCTTGAGCTTTTCACTGCCGTCGAGGCCGATACGCGGCCTGTGGATGCGGTGATGTCTTTCTGGTTCCGCAGCCGCCGCGATCTGGGCGAGTTTGATCGGGGCGACGTAATCGAATGGCTCTACAGCCTCCTGCGCCACCGCGCTCGGCTCTTGTGGTGGCTGGAGAAATTGGGTGCAGAGCCTTCTCCCCGCGCGCAATTCCTCGCGTGGCTTGCGCTCGTCAATCGCAAAGCCCCCGACGAGGTGGCGCGGATGTTCCAAGCCGCGAAAACCGCCCCTGCGCTGAGTAGCGACGAAGAGAAGTTCCTCACCAAACTGCAAACCCGCACCATCGAGCATCCCGAGATGCCTGAGGCTGTGCGGCTTGAGTGCCCTGCTTGGGCGGAAGCCTCGCTGCGGGCGAGGTTTGGCGCGAGGTTCGGGGCGGAACTGGCGGCGATGCTGGTGCCTCCGCCTGTGGATTTGCGGGTCAATCCGGTGAAATCCTCGCGGAAAGCGATCCTGCGCGCCGTGGGCGATCTGGGCCTCAAGGCCGAGAAAACCTCGTTTGCGCCTTTGGGTGTGCGGGTGGCCGAGCGGTTTTCCTATGCGCGCCTGCAAGAGTTGAAATCCGGCGAGGTGGAAATCCAGGACGAAGGCTCGCAACTCGTGGCGCTTCTCGTTGATGCGCAACCGGGCGAACGGGTGGTGGATTTCTGCGCGGGTGCGGGCGGCAAGACCCTCGCGATGGCCGCGCAGATGGCCAACAAGGGCCGGGTTATCGCTTGCGATGTAAACGAGGGGCGGCTCAAGCGCTGCGCCGAGCGGCTGAAAACCGCAGGGCTGCACAATGCCGAAACGAAGCTACTGGCGAGCGAAACCGACCGTTGGGTGAAGCGCCACAAGATGGGGTTTGACCGCGTGCTGATCGACGCGCCCTGTTCCGGCACAGGCACATGGCGGCGCAACCCCGATACGCGCTGGCGCGGGGCTGAAACCGAGGGGCTGGCTGATCTCGTGGCGTTGCAAAAGCGCATTCTGGCCAGTGCGGCGCGGCTCGTGAAACCGGGCGGGCGGCTGGTTTACGCCACCTGCTCACTTCTGCCCGAGGAAAACGAGGCGCAGGTGGAGTCGTTCTTGGCCGCCACACCGGGGTTCCGTTTGGTGCCTTTGGCAGAGGTCGCGCCGGAGTTGGCGGCGAAACTGGGCGGCGAGACGCTTTCCCTCACACCCGCGCGCCACAACACCGACGGTTTCTTCGCCGCTGTTCTGACGCGCGACGCACTTTAAGCCTCAGGATTTCGGGAACGGCACGCCCTTCGTGGTGAACCTGCCCCCCTTCGGGCCGGAGCACGCGCCCGGACGCCCGCCGAATTTCTTCGCCGTGGTCTTTGCAGATCCCCCCGGCTGGTGCAGCGGCACCAGTTGATCGGGGCGCGGACCGATCAGATCGGAACGACCCATGGCGCGGAGCGCATCGCGGATGATCGGCCAGTTATCGGGGTCGTGATAGCGCAGGAAGGCCTTGTGTAAGCGGCGCTGACGCCCGCCGCGCACGGTATCCACCTGCGCAGAAGCCCCGCGCCGCACGCCTTTCAGCGTATTGACGCCCGTGTGATACATCGCGGTGGCCGTCGCCATCGGGGACGGCAGGAAGGTTTGCACCTGATCGGCGCGGTAGCGGTTCTTCTTCAGCCAGAGCGCGAGGTTCATCATGTCTTCATCGGTGGTGCCTGGGTGGGCGGCGATGAAATAGGGGATGAGGTAGTATTTCTTGCCCGCCTTCTTGGCCGCCTCGTCGAACATCTCCTTGAAACGGTCATAGGTGCCGATGCCGGGCTTCATCATCACATCGAGCGGCCCGCGCTCGGTATGTTCGGGCGCGATCTTGAGGTAGCCGCCCACGTGATGGGTGACGAGTTCCTCGATATATTCGGGGCTTTTCACGGCAAGGTCATAGCGCACGCCGGAGGCCACCATCACCTTCTTGATACCCTTCGTCTCGCGCACCTTGCGATAGAGAGAAATCAACTCGTCATGCGAGGTGTTCAGGTTCGGGCAGATATCGGGGAAGACGCAGGACGGCAGGCGGCAATTCTTCTCGATATTCGGATCTTTGCAGGCCATGCGATACATATTCGCCGTGGGCCCGCCGATATCGGAGATGACGCCCGCGAAACCGGGGGTCTTGTCACGGATCAGTTCGATTTCGCGGAGGATCGAGGCTTGCGAGCGGTTCTGGATAACGCGGCCTTCGTGTTCGGTGATCGAGCAGAAGGTGCAGCCGCCAAAACAGCCGCGCATGATCGTGACCGAGGTCTTGATCATGTCATAGGCCGGCACTTTTTCCTCGCCATAAGACGGGTGCGGCACGCGGGCATAGGGCAGGTCGTAGACGGAATCCATCTCTTCCGAGGTCAGCGGAATAGGCGGCGGATTGAGCCAGAGGTCGCGGTCGCCATGGCGTTGCACCAAGGGGCGAGCATTGCCGGGGTTGGCTTCGCGGTGGAGCACGCGGGAGGCGCGGGCGTAGGCTTCTTTGTCCACTTCCACCGTCTCGAAGGAGGGAAGCCGGATCACCGTATCGCCGGGATGGCGGGTGGCGGCTTCATCGGCGGAGTCGAGGTCGTCGGCGTGAAGCTCGGTGTAACCCTCGGGCACGGGGCGGAACAAAGCCACGCCGCGCACATCGTCGATCTCGCGCGGCGCTTCGCCGGCGGCCATACGGGTTGCCACTTCCACCACGGCGCGTTCGGCGTTGCCGTAGAGCAGAAGATCGGCCTTCGCATCCGCGAGGATCGAGCGGCGCACCTTGTCCGACCAGTAGTCGTAATGCGCGATGCGGCGGAGCGAGGCTTCGATGCCCCCCAAGATCACCGGCACATCCTTAAAGGCTTCGCGGCAGCGCTGCGTGTAGACGATGGTGCTGCGATCAGGCCGTTTGCCGCCTTCGCCACCTGCCGTATAGGCGTCATCCGAGCGGATTTTCCGATCCGAGGTGTAGCGGTTCACCATGGAATCCATGTTGCCGCCTGTCACACCGAAGAAAAGCCGCGGGCGGCCCAGCGCCTTGAAGGCCTCCGCCGATTGCCAATCCGGTTGCGAGATGATGCCCACGCGGAAGCCCTGCGCCTCCAGCAAACGCCCAATGAGCGCCATGCCGAAACTCGGGTGATCGACATAAGCGTCACCCGTGACGAGGATGATATCGCATTCCTCCCAACCGAGCCTCCGCATCTCGTCGCGGCTCATCGGCAGGAAAGGCGCGGCGCGGCCGCCGTGGTAGACTTGGGGCGTCAACTGGGTCATGGTTTTCGGGGAGTTTGCCTTGTTCGCTATTGCGGGCGCATAGCATGACGGCGGGCATAACTCAACGACAACCCCTACGCGCCGTGAGCGTTAGCCCGCCAATGCGTCCAACTGTGCCGCCAGTGCCTCGGGCACCTCCACGGCGTCTTTCACCGCCTTCCCTTGCCCCGGCATCCGGCCTGCGCCATCAGCCATCACTGCCCCGGCCAAGCAGGCCAAACGCTCGAAGAAAGAAGGCTCAGTGCCGGGATCGATGAGGATATAGAACTGCCCCAGATCATGCGGTGCGCCTTCGGGGGCTTTGAGGGGCTTCACGTCTTGGCTCAATGTCGATCCGGTCATGGCAGCGGCCAGAAGTTCGGCCATCAACCCGAAGCCCCAGCCCTTGTAGCCCCCCGCACTGGCGAGCGAACCCGCAAGCGCGGCTTCGGGGTCGGTCGTAGGTTTACCTTCCGCATCAAGTGCCCAACCAAGCGGGATCTTCTCGCCTGCGGCCTTAGCCATGGTGATCTTCCCCAAAGCGACGGCCGTCGTGGATTGATCGAAAGACATCGCAAGCCCGCCTGCCCCATCGGGCACAGCGAAGGCTGCCGGATTGGTTCCGATTACGCGCCGTGTGCCACCGGGAGGGGCCACGATGGGCGAGGCATTGGTGGCCCCGAAGCACAAAACCCCCGCTTTCGCGGCCTGTTCGGTAAAATAGCCCAGCGCCGTGCAGGTATGGGCGTGAGACACCGCAAGCACCGCCGTGCCGCAGTCCCGCGCAGCCACCAGTGCCTCGGGCAAGGCACGTGCGAAAGCGGTTTGGGCAAAGCCGAAGCGCGCATCCACCCGCACCGTACCGGGACGCGGGCGCGTCACTTCGGGTTCGGCCCGGCCATCCACGCGGCCCGAGGCCAATTGCTGGCAATAGCTCTCGAGGTAGTAGAGCCCGCAAATCCGGTTACCGCGAGCTTCCGCCCACGCGACGGCGCGCGCCAGATCGGCAGCCTGCGCGGGACCAGCCCCATGGCGCTCAAACGCGGAACGGGATTTCGCTTCGATAGTGGCAACGGCGATCTGCGGCATATGGGGCTCCCTTTTGCCGCAGACTGCGCTGAATGTAGTGGAGCGTCAAATAGTCTAGACGCGCTCCACGAAGCTAATGAGCGTATCGGGAATTTTCGCAGGGGTCTGCACTGTGGTCAGTTGCAGGGTCGCGCCATTCGAAAGCGTGATGACCACACCCGTTGCGTTGACGGTTTGGCTGGTGACGCTCAGTGTCTCGCCCGCGGCGGTTTCGATCACCAGCAGATCCTCGGTCGTGTCGAAATCGGTGATGATCACCGTGCCGATCATCTGGTTCTGCACCACGAAAGTATCCGCGCCAGCCCCGCCCGTGCCCTGATCACCAAGGCCGAGGTAGAGCGTATCGTCGCCCGCTTCGCACTGAAGCTGGTCCTGCACCTCGTCATCCGCGCCTGTCGGGCCATGGCCATAGAGCACATCGGCCCCGTCACCCCCCGTCAGCGTATCCGCATCCGCGCCGCCGATCAGCGTATCGTCACCCGCGAAGCCCGCGAGTGCGTCGACCCCTGCCCCGCCATCAAGGCTGTCGGCACCCGCGTCCTCGGAGCCGCCTGAAAGCACATCCGCACCGGCCCCGCCTACCAGCGTATCCGAGCCTGAGTTGCCTTCGAGTGTATCGTTGCCGTCACCGCCATCAAGGGCGTCTGCGCCCAGACCACCCGTGAGGCTATCCGCGCCCAAGCCGCCCTCAATACTGTCGTCGTCATCGCCACCGAGCAGAGTGTCGATCCCGTCGCCGCCAATGAGCGTGTCATTCTCGGTGCCGCCATCCAAGCGGTCATCGCCTTCTCCAGCATCGAGAGAGTCAGCGCCGGCATTGCCGTTCAGAATATCATTCCCGAGGCCGCCCAGAACCGTATCAGCCCCCGTGCCGCCCTGAAGGCTGTCATCACCCTCGCCGCCGTCGATGCTATCATCGCCGTCGCTGGCCTGAATGGAGTCGTTGCCGGCAAGGCCTGTGATGATGTCATTCCCGAGCGTGCCCGTGAGGCTGTCGTCGCCTTCGGTGCCTGTCATTTCCTCGGGGGTTTCTTCCGCAATGTCGTTCTGGCCGATACCGATCACACCCAGAAGCGCGGACATCAGACCAAAGACAAGAACAACCAACTCAGGAATCATAACGCTTTCCTCTCGAACGACGGGCGATAATCGCAAAGCATGCTTTGCAAATAAAGCGCCAATAAGGAAACAACGCGTTCTGGATTTCTACCCTGCGGAGAGTTGGCCTTGATCCAGTCGCAGAATACGGTCCATCCGCGCGGCCAGATCAAGGTTATGCGTGGCAATGAGCGCGGCAAGCCCTGTGCTCCGGGCCAATTCCAAGAGTGCCGCGAAAACCGTATCAGAGGTGGCGGGGTCAAGATTGCCCGTCGGCTCGTCTGCCAGAAGGAACTGCGGCTCGTTGGCCAAGGCACGGCAGAAAGCGACGCGCTGTTGCTCGCCCCCCGAAAGCGCCGCCGGACGATGATCGGCGCGCGCGCCTACGCCGACGGTGGCCAGAAGATGCGCCGCGCGCAGCTCTGCCGCATCGCGCGGCACGCCATTGGCGAGTTGCGGCAGGATGATATTTTCCAGCGCCGTGAATTCTGGCAGCAGATGGTGAAACTGGTAGATGAACCCCACTTCCGAGCGCCGCACTGCCGTGCGCTTACGGTCCGACTGGCCGGTCATTTCCTGCCCGCCGATCATCACCCGCCCGGTGTCCGCCGTATCAAGGAGGCCAGCGATATGGAGAAGCGTGGATTTCCCTGCGCCCGAAGGCGCGACCAGAGCCACAATCTCGCCGGGCTCCACGCGAAGCGACACACCCCGCAGCACCTGCACGGCATTCGGTTTGCCCTTGTTGTAGGTCTTCTCGATCCCGTCGAGCAGAAGGGCCGGATCACTCATAGCGCAGCGCCTCCACCGGGTTCATCCGCGCCGCACGGCGGGCAGGAAAGATCGTCACGAGGAAGGACAGCCCGAGCGAGAGCATAATCGCTGAAATCACATCCGCCGCTTCGAGTTCCGCAGGCACGTTATAGATCCCGCGAATAGACGGATCCCACACCCCGCCGCCCGCGAAGTAATTCACCACGCTGAACACCTGATCGATGTAGATCGCGAAAAGGCAGCCAAGGATCACACCCGCTATCGTGCCGATGAGCCCTGTGAACGCGCCACAGATGAAGAACACCCTCAGCACCGAGCCTTCCGAAAGCCCTATCGTGCGCAGGATGCCGATGTCACGGCCCTTATTCTTCACCAGCATGATCAGCCCCGAGACGATATTCATCGCCGCGATCAACACGAGGATTGCCATGATGATGAACATCACGTTGTCCTCGATTTCCAAGGCCCGCAGGAACCCGCCCGACGCATCGCGCCAGCTCCAGAGCTGCGCGCCATCGCCGCCTGCGCGCAGAAGCGCGAGCGACAGGTCGTCGACATGGTCGGGGTCTTCCACCATGACTTCGATCTCGTCGGCCACGCCTTCACGGTTGAAATAGCTCTGCGCCTCGGCAAAGGGCATGTAGATGCGCGTGCGGTCAATGTCCCAGCGCCCGGCGGTGAAGACGTAGACCACCTGATAGGCTTTCACGCGCGGGCTGGTGCCGAAGGCGGTTTTGACCCCGTCGGGCGAGATGATGCGGATGCGCTCGCCCACCGTCACACCGAGTTCCCGCGCCACGCCCGATCCGATGGCCACGCCTTCGCCGAACCGCGCGATATCGCCGAAGGCTTCTGCCCCAATGCCCACGCGCGGGATGGTCTCCAGATCCGCCTGTGCAATGCCGAACACCTCGATACCCGCATTGCGGCCATTGGCATTGGCCATCACCTGACCTTTGATCAAGGGGGCTGCACGGGTCACACCCGGCACTGCGCGGATGCGCTCGGCCGTTGCCTCGAAATCCTGCAAACTGCGATCAATCCGCCCCGAAACCGGCTCCACCCGCCCGATCGAATAGACCGTCACATGGGCATTCGCGCCCAGAATGGTATCGACGAACTCTGCCCGGAACCCCGAACGCACCGCGAGCGTCGCGATCAGCGCGAAGACCGCCAGCGTGATGCCGATGAGGCTGATCCACGTCATCACGCTCACACCGCCCTCGGCACGCTTGGCTCGCAAATAGCGCCACGCGATCATCCATTCGAAAGGGGCAAAAGGGGGTGGGCTCGATGCCATCGCCTGTCTCCGCAAGGGTTGCGCGGACCATGGTTATTTCCCCTCCGCCCGTCAAGCCTTGCCCCCTTTCCAATCCCGCGGCTTCCTGCCAATCTCCGCGCCATGACGCGCACACTCCGCCCTCGTTTTTGGGAAACCATTCCGCTGAACCGCCTCAACACAGACGAGTGGGAGGCGCTTTGTGACGGCTGCGGCAAATGCTGCCTCAACAAGCTCGAAGACGAGGAAACCGGCGAGGTCGTGCTCACGCGCGTCGCCTGCCGCCTCCTCGACGGCGAAAGCTGCCAATGCGCGCAATACCCGATCCGGCACCAATTCGTGCCGGAATGCATCGTGCTCTCGCCCAAAACCATCGAGAAGAACCTCTACTGGCTGCCCGAAACCTGCGCATACAAGCTCATGTGGAACGAAGAGCCCCTGCCCGTATGGCACCCTTTGCTCACAAGTGATCCCGAAACCGTGCATCAGGCAGGCGTTTCCGTGCGCGGCCTCACGGTGCCCGAATTCGATGTGCCCGACGAGGAATGGGAAGACCACATCATCGACGAGCCACTTGGCCACTGACCTCAATTTTCAGGAGAAACCCCATGTTCTTCGCATCCGACAATGGCGGCCCCGTCCATCCGCGAATCATGGCCGCCCTCACCCGTGCCAATGAAGGCTACGCCTCTGGCTACGGCAATGACGACCTCACGCATAAAGCCCAGCAAATGGTGCGCGACGCCTTCGAGGCCCCCGAGGCCATGGTGCATTTCGTGGCCACGGGCACTGTGGCCAACTCCCTTGCGCTCGCCTGCTTCTGCCCGCCTTGGGGCACGGTCTTCTGCTCGCCCGTCGCCCATATCCAGGAAGACGAATGCAACGCACCGGAATTCTACGCGGGCGGCAACAAGCTCACCCTCGTCCCCGGCTCCGACAAGATGACCCCCGAGGCCCTCCGCGCCACCATCGCCGCCGAGGAAACCCGCGGCGTGCACGGGCCCGCGCGCGGCCCCGTCTCGATCACCCAAGTCACCGAACGCGGCCATGTCTATTCGCTGGCCGAGTTGAAGGCCCTCGTCGATGTGGCGAAATCCTTCGGCCTGCCAGTGCATCTCGATGGCGCGCGCTTCGCCAATGCTATGCTCGCCTTGGGATGCACCCCGGCCGAAATGACGTGGAAACTCGGGATCGACGCGGTCTCCTTTGGCGGCACCAAGAACGGCTGCATGGGCGTCGAAGCCGTGGTGATCTTCGACCGCTCGAAGTCTATGGAATTCGAATACCGCCGCAAACGCGGCGCGCATCTTTTCTCGAAACACCGCTATCTCGCAGCCCAGATGGAGGGCTATCTCCAAGATGGCCTCTGGATGGATCTCGCCCGCACCGCCAATGCCCAGATGGCACGGCTGGCCAAGGGCATTGCAGGGATCAAAGGCGTCGAGTTCACCTCTGAGCCCCACGCCAATATGCTTTTCCCGCGCCTTCCCCGCGCCATGCATCGCCGCCTGATGGCCGAAGGCGCTTATTACTACCTATATGACGGCGAGTTGGATGGCGGGCCGGAAGACGAGCTGATCAGGTGCCGCCTCGTCTGCGATTGGTCAGTCACGGAGGCCACCATCGACCGTTTCATCGCAACGGCCAAAGGCTGAGGGAGCATATTATGACCATCCGCGTCGCCATCATCGGCCTCGGCATAATGGGCCGCCGCATGCTCGAAAACATGCTCCGCCATCCGGAGTATGACGTGACCGCGATGTGGGACCCAAGCACCGCCTCCTGCGACGCCGCGAAGGCGCTTTCACCGGAGACCCCGGTCACAGAAACAGCCGAAGCGGCCATCGCGAAAGCCGATCTCGTCTACCTCGCCTGCCCGCCCGTGCCGCGCAAGGCCTATGCGCTCACCGCCGCCGCCCAAGGCAAGGCGGTGTTTCTCGAAAAACCTCTCGGCGTCGGTATCGCCGAAAGCGAAGCTCTCGTCGAAGCGCTTGCCAAAAGCGGCGTTCCGGCCGCCGTCAATTTCACCCAAGCCGCCGGTGCCGCCATGCGCGGCATCTCCGCCTCCGCCCAAAGCGGCGAAATGGGCACGCTCCACGGCGTCGATATCGTCGTCACTTACGGGCAATGGCCCCGCCTCTGGCAACAGGCCGCCGACTGGCTCCGCTTCCGCGACGAAGGCGGCATGACCCGCGAAGTGATCTCGCACTTCCTCTTCTTCTCCGAACGCATCCTCGGGCCCCTCTCCCTCACATGGGCGCGCCCGAGCTATCCAGCGGATGCAGCGCTATGCGAAACCCACATGCTCGCGCGCCTCGAAAACGCCGAAGGCACCCCTGTCACGGTTATGGCCTCTGTCGGCGGCGCGCAGCCCGACCGCCAGGAACTCACTGTCAAAGGCAGCACCAAGAGCTGGCGTGTAAGCGACTTCTACGCCGAGGCGCACTCGGAAGGCGGCCCCTTCGTGGCGCTTGACCGCAACTTGGGCGATCCGCGCACCGCAAGCCTCAAAGCCCAACTCGACGACCTGCTCCTCCTCGTGGCAGGCCAACCAAACCGCCTCGCCACCCCCGCAGAAGCCCTGCGCGTACAAAAACTCGTCGAAGCCATGCTCCAAGGCACAACCTGAGCCAAAGTGCCCAAAAACCAATTTCGCCTTTAGAAATATCCCGGGGTCCGGGGCAGCGCCCCGGCGCTCTCCGCCCAGCGCTTCCGTTCAGCCGAAAATCGCGTCGCCGTGCTCGGCCAGATAGATGCGCAACCACGGCGTAAAAGCCTCGGGCGCTTCTGTCACCCGCGCCCGCAACTCCGAAAGCGGCACCCAATCCACCGCCATCACCTCGTCGGGGTTCATCCGCACCTCGGGCCGCGTGCCCAGATCGACCCGGAAGAGATCGACCACCTCGTGCTCGATCATCCCGCCGCCCACATCGGCGCGGTATTCCACTTGCCCGCGCGGCGCGCAGTGCACCCCCGCGATACCCAGTTCTTCCTCTAACCGCCGCAGCGCGCAGGCGTCAGAGGCCTCGCCCCAATCGGGATGGGTGCAGCAGGTATTCGCCCAAAGCCCCGGCGTGTGATATTTCTGAAGCGCTCGGCGCTGGATCAACACCTCGCAGCCCGCCACCAGAAACACCGACACTGCCTTGTGGCGCAGCCCTTTCAGGTGCGCTTCAAGCTTCTCGACGGGCTGCAACACCCCGTCGACCCATGCCGGGATCATCACGGCCATGCGGCCCCCTTACAGGCGGAAATGCGTCTCGTAGATCGGTTCCAGGGTTTCGGTCTCGAAGAGCGAGGAAACCGACGTGCCGTTCCAGATGTTGAGGATCGCTTGGGCAAACATCGGCGCAGTCGGCACGATGCGGATATTTGGCGCGTTCTTCACCGGATCCGTGGGCTCGATCGAGTCGGTGATCACGAGCGACTTCATCACCGAATTGGTGACGCGCTCCACCGCAGGGCCCGAAAGCACGCCGTGGGTGATGTAGGAATGCACTTCCTTCGCGCCGTTTTCCATCAGGATTTCAGCGGCTTTGCAGAGCGTGCCAGCGGTGTCGCAGATGTCGTCGACAATCAGGCAAACCTTGCCTGCGACATTCCCAATCACCGTCATCTCAGCGATTTCACCGGGCTTCTCGCGGCGTTTATCGACGATCGAGAGCGGCGCATTGATGCGCTTGGCCAATTCGCGGGCGCGGGCCACTCCGCCCACGTCGGGCGACACCACCATCAACTCGTCCATCCGGTCTTTAAACTGCGCTTTCACGTCAAGCGCGAAAATCGGCGAGGCGTAGAGGTTATCCACCGGAATATCGAAGAAGCCCTGGATTTGCGCGGCGTGCAGATCCATCGTCAGCACGCGTTCGATGCCCGAGGTAACCATCATATTCGCCACGAGCTTTGCCGAAATCGGCGTGCGCGCCTTTGTCCGGCGATCTTGGCGGGCATAGCCGAAATAGGGGATCACAGCTGTGATCCGCTGGGCCGAGGAACGGCGCAGGGCATCTGCGATGATTAGTAGTTCCATCAGGTTGTCATTGGCCGGATTGGAGGTCGGCTGGATAATGAACATATCCTCGCCGCGCACGTTCTCGTAGATTTCCACGAAGACTTCCTGGTCGTTGAAGCGCTGCACCCGCGCATCGACAAGGCCCAAATTCATGCCCCGATGCATCGACATCCGCCGTGCGATGGACTTGGCAAGGGTGAGGTTTGCGTTCCCCGAAATCAGTTTCGGTTCGGTCATAGCGGGCATGTGGAAGGCTCCGGCAGATGGAAGGTAACAGATTCGCAACGTTGACACTGCCTATCACCCGATTACCGTCAGCGAAACCTCGCCAAAAGGGACACCCGCAAAATGGCTCACATTGATTATTTCTTCGTCACTCTCAGCCCATGGACCTATCTCGCCGGCGGTAAGCTGGAAGAGATCGCCGCCAAGCATGGTGCTACGGTCACTTACAAGCCCGTCGACATGAACCGTGTCTTCGCCGCGACGGGCGGCTTGCCTTTGGGGCAACGCTCTGACGCGCGAAAAGCCTACCGTTTGCAGGAACTCGCCCGCGCCCAGAAGAAAACCGGGTTGCCCCTCACACTGCACCCCGCGCATTTCCCGACCAATCCCGCCCCCTCCTCCTACGCTATCATCGCCGCGCAAAATGCTGGCGGCGGCGATCTGGGCGCGCTATGCTGCCATATCCTTTCGGCGTGCTGGGCCGAGGAGAAAAACATCGCCGAAGACGAGGTGATCCGCGATTGCCTCGCCCGCGCGGGCTTCGATCCGGCTTTGGCCAACAAGGGTCTGCTGGACGGCGCCATGACCTATGAGGCCAATACCGAAGAGGCCATCGCGCGCGGCGCATTCGGCGCACCCTTCTACATTACCAATACAGGGGCTTGCTTCTGGGGTCAGGATCGGCTTGACGATCTCGACGCCCACCTTGCCGGAACCCTCTGATGCTAGACACCCCGCTGACCCTCGCCAGCCAGACCCTCGGCACCGGAGCAAAATCCGGTGCCCTGATCCATTGCACCCTAACCCATGGTGGCGTGCTCAAAGGCTTGGCAAACGCTCTGCCCTCGCATCATTTCCTCGCGCCAGACCTCCCCAATCACGGCAAAAGCGCCGATTGGCCCTTGGGCAAGGAAGGGATGCAAGGGGCAGCCGCCTCTGCCATCGCCGCCATGCTCGACGCGCCCGCCGATGTGATCGGCCATAGTTTCGGGGCCACTGTCGCGCTCCGAATCGCTGTGATGCACCCCGAGAAGGTCAGAACCCTCACGCTGATCGAACCCGTGTCGGGCGCTGTAGCACGTGTGGACGAGCCCGAGATCGCCGCCGCTCATGAAGTAGAAGCGATGGAAATGCTTTCGGCCATTCACGCGGGCGATCTGGCGGGGGCCGCATATCTCTTCACCCGGGACTGGGGCCTCGGCCGCCCGTGGGACACTATCCCCGAGGAAGCCCGCGCCAAAATGGCCGCGCAAATGCCCTTCGTCGCCGCGAGCCAAGCCGAGATTTTCGACGACACCCCCGGCCTTCTCACCTCCGGCGCGCTCGAACGCCTCGTAATCCCCACGCTCGTTCTGGAAGGGGCCGAAACCGCTAAGCGCCATCCGGTTATGCGTGCAATCTGCACGGGCCTCGCCCGCCGCATCCCCGGCGCGAAACATGCCCTCGTGGACGGTGCAGGCCACATGGCCCCGCTCACCCACCCCGACGCAGTGGCGCAATTGATCCAAGAAAACTTGCCGGGCTTCTGATCCAAGCCACCAAAAGGGTCGCGCTCAGCTTGCGGCGCGGCCCCAGCCATTAAGGCGCAGGATGGTGAAGTTCAAAGCCGCCGCCACGCTCACCCAGATGAGGTAAGGCACCAGCATCAACCCGGCCCAGAGGTCGAGCGGCAAAGCCACCCAGACAAGCCCTGCAATCGCCGCCCACAGCGCCACCATCACGCCCATTGCCACCCGCGTCCGGTGCGCGCCGAAGAACACGGGCGTCCAGAGCGTATTGAGCGCGATCTGCAGCGCCCAAAGCGCCAGTGCCATTCCCGCCTCCGGCAACACCGCCAGCCGCGCGCCCGCAAGCGCCATCAGGATGTAAAGCGAGGTCCAGACCACCGGAAACATCCACGGCTTCGGCGTCCACGACGGTTTCGCCAGCCCCTCATACCACGCCCCCGGCTTGAACAGCATACCCGTGGAGGCGGCTGCAACCGTAGCGGCGAAAAAGAGGGCGAAGAATGTCCAGTCCATACCCAATACTTACGCCGAGCCGCCTCCGCTTCAAGCCCCAGAGCGTTACCTTTCGCCCCTTTCCTCCGCCCGCCACTTGGCGCACAAAGGTCCCCGAAGAGAAGGAGACGCCGCATGACCAGCCCCGCCCTCGAACAGGAACGCGCCCGCGCCGCCCAATGGTTCCGCGACTTGCGCGACCAGATCGTCGCCGCCTTCGAGGTGCTGGAAGACAGCCATAGCCAAGGCCCCCTGTCCGACGCCCCAGCGGGCCGCTTCGAAGTGACCCCCACCCAACGCCATTCCGATGACGGCTCCGACGCAGGCGGTGGCCTCATGAGCGTGATGCGTGGCGGGCGCGTCTTCGAGAAAGTCGGCGTCAACGTCTCCACGGTTTTCGGCACACTCAATCCCCGCGCTCAGAAAGCCATGGCCGCGCGCGGCGTGCCCGGCATCGAAAGCGATCCGCGATTCTGGGCCTCGGGCATTTCCCTTGTCGCCCATATGCAAAACCCTCACGCCCCCGCCGTCCATATGAACACCCGCATGTTCTGGACCCCTGGCGCATGGTGGTTCGGCGGCGGCTCGGACCTCAACCCCTGCCTCGAATACGAGGCAGATACCGCACATTTCCACGCCACCCAGAAAGCACATCTGGATCCGCACGGCACCGATCTCTACCCCACCCTGAAAGCCTGGGCTGACGAGTATTTCTTCGTTCCCCATCGGGGCCGCGCACGCGGTGTCGGCGGCATCTTCATGGATGACCGCAACACCGGCGACTGGGAAAAGGACTTCGTCCTGACCCAAGACATCGGCCGCGCCTTCCTGCCCGCCTATCTGCCCCTCGTCGAGAAACGCCGCGTGCAGGACTGGAGCGAAGCCGACAAAGAAGCTCAACTCGTCCACCGCGGCCTCTATGCCGAATATAACCTCGTCTATGATCGCGGCACCAAGTTCGGGCTGGAAACCGGCCACGATGCGAATGCGGTTTTGATGAGCCTGCCGCCCTTGGCCAAATGGATCTGAGCGCCCTCCCCCTCGCTACTGTCGCGGGTTTCGCACTCACCTCCTTCCTGATCGAGTTGACGCCTGGCCCCAACATGGCGTGGCTCGCCATCGCTACCCTGACCACAGGGCGCGCCAACGGCTTTGCCGCTGTGGCAGGGATCGGCCTTGGCCTTCTTGCTGTCGGCATCGCCGCCGCACTCGACTTGGCCGCGCTGATCACCGCCGTGCCCTCGCTCTATCAAACGCTGCGATGGGCCGGCGTCGCCTACCTTCTGTGGCTCGCCTATGACGGCTGGAAAAGCGCAGGCGAGCCGCCCGAGAAAGCCTTGGCCAGCACCAAACGCGCGCAATATTTCCGCCGCGGCCTGATCACCAACCTCCTCAATCCGAAAGCTGCCGTGTTCTACCTCGCGGTGTTGCCCCCCTTTCTGCCTGAAAACGCGGGCCTCGCGGAAACGCTCACGCTCTCTATGGTCTATGTCGCGGTCGCCACTGCGGTGCACGCGGGGATCGTGGCGCTGGCCAGCCTCGCCGCGCCCCTCCTGACGTCAGACCGGAAACGCACGATCACCGCGCGCGTTCTCTCCGCGCTCCTCGCGCTCGTCGCGCTCTGGTTCGCGTGGAAAACGCGGTAAGTAGAACTCCGCACCGCCGCCGAACGCCCCCTTGCCTTCCCCGCCGTTCCCGCCTTTCCTGTAAGCGGGAGATCAGGGAGACACTCATGACCAAACTCGCCCTCGTAACAGGCGCCGCCCGCGGCATCGGCCTTGCCACATCTAAGCTGTTTCTGGCCGACGGCTGGCAGGTCGTGATGCTCGACCGCGACGCCGACGAACTTGCCACCGTCACCAAAGGCATCGAAGGCGCGGTCCCCCTCGCTGCCGATGTGTCGATCCCCGAGGATGTGGAACAGGCCGTGACGGAAGTCGCCAAATACGGGGCGGGCCTCTCGGCCCTCGTCAATAACGCAGGCGTCGCCGATTTTGGCCCGATTGAAGACACCACCTTCGCCCGCTGGCGCCGCGTGATGGAGACGAACCTCGACGGCGTCTTCCTCATGAGCCAGGCCCTCACCCCGATGCTGAAAGAGGCCAAAGGCGCCATCGTCAATATCGCGTCGATCTCGGGCCTCCGCGCCTCCACGCTACGCGTGGCCTATGGCACCTCGAAGGCCGCAGTAATGCATCTGACCCAGCAACAAGCGGCAGAACTCGGCGAATACGGCATCCGAGCCAATTGCGTCTGCCCCGGCCCCGTGCGCACAAAGCTCGCGATGGCCGTGCATAGCCCCGAAATCATCGCTGCCTATCACGACGCCATCCCCCTGAACCGCTACGGTAGCGAAGAGGAAATCGGCCACCTCATCCATTTCCTCTGCTCGGAAAAAGCGAGCTACGTCACAGGTCAGATCATCGCTGCCGACGGTGGCTTCGAAAGCACGGGTATCGGCCTTCCGGCTCTGCGGACGTAAGCAGGGGGGCGCTGCCCCCCTGACCCCGGGGATATTTTTGCTAATATGAAATGACTATCATTTCGCTTTCGGAAATATCCCCGCCGGAGGCATCCGACGCGCGCCATCCTGAAAATCGGCTCGAGTAGTGCGCCTATTCGGCGGGGCTTTCCAAGAAGCCTTTTGCAAAGACAGTTTCGTTACCCGGGCTAGGGTTTCGCGGGATCAGGGTTGCGAGAATGAAAGATGTCGCAGCCATGCCGGCAGCCAGAAGAAAGACCGACGACGGCGAGACGACCCAGAGATAGCCGAGAGACGCAGGCAGGAACACCGCCGCGATATGGTTGATCGTGAACGCGACGGCCGCCGTAGGGGCGATGTCTTGCGGGTCCGCGATCTTCTGGAAATAGGTCTTCAGAGCAAGGGCGAGAGCGAAGAAAAAGTGGTCGAGGATATAGAGCACCGCTGCCACGACAACGCCCCAGCCGAACCAATAGATGCCGCCGTAGGCCAGAAAGACCAGCATCAGGCCTGTGTATTCGAACATGAGCGCGCGCCGCTCGCCGAAGCGGGCAACGATCCGGCCCATCAGAGGGGCGAAGATCATGTTGGCAACAAGGTTGATCAGGTAGAGGCCCGTCACTTCATGAACGTCGAAGCCGAATTTTTGCACCATCATGAAGCCTGCGAAGACCATGAATATCTGGCGGCGCGCGCCGGCCATGAATTGCAGGGCGTAGTAGAGCCAATAGCGTTTGCGCAGTACGAATTTTTTCAACTGCGGATTCGGGGCTTCGAATTGCGGGTAGGCAAAGAAGGCGAAAATCGCGATAGCCGTCGTGATGCCGCCTGCCAGCATGTAAACGGCGTTATAGGTCAGCCCCAGAGCTTCCCAGCTCAATACGATGGCGATGTAAGCCACGAGGGTTGCGCCCGAGCCCGCGGCGAGCAGAAGCCCGAGCATTTGCGGGGCTTTGTCTTTCGGCAGCCATTGTAGCTGCAGCGACTGATTGACCGTTTCGTAATAGTGGAAGCCGATCGACGACAGGAGAGTGATGATCAAGATCCCGCCCATTTGCGGGAACCATGCTGTGAGCGCTGTGGCGACGCCCAATAGGATCAGGGAAACCAGTGCCAAGACCTGCTCCCGCATCACGAGGAGAACAGCGATCACCCCGATGGCGAGAAAGCCGGGGATCTCTCTGACCGAGTGCAGCCAGCCGATATCGGATCCATCGAAATTCGCCACTTCGATAACGAAATTGTTCAGAAGCGCGGACCAAGTCGCAAACGCGACGGGCATGCCTGCCGCCATGAGGAACAGGAGCGCGATCGGGCGGCGCCAAAAGGGGAGCGAGGAAGCCTCAGCAAGCGGAAATGTTTTCATGAGGGAGGCATATGCCTATTCACCCGCTTTGGCGAGAGGGTGTTCTATCTCGACGGGCGAGAACTCGTAGTGGACCTCCGAGAAGCGGTCTCGCGAGAAAACATAGAGGAAGCGCGCACCCGATGCGCTTGCGAGAGTGCTGTGCTCTGCATTGCCGGGAACGAAAAGTGCCACACCGGGTTTGAGGCGGTGATCTGCGCCCGAAATGGTCACCGTGGCTTCGCCTTCGAGGCCGAGATAGGCTTCCGGTGCTTCGTGCCTATGGGGTGGAAGCGTTCCATGAGGCGCAAACTCGGCAATGCCGACTACCATTCCAGAGCTGCCCGGCGTTTTGTCCGCGTCGAATATCGTCCGCCACCGAACGGTTCCGTAGGCTGCGTCGGTGCCACCTTCCAAAGGGAGGCTATCCCATTCCACTCTGATCCCCTGCGCCGCGCTCGCCATGGCCAAAAGCCCAAAAGCGTCTCCGATATTCTGATCCTGTACGCCCATTGCGTGCCCTCTGACTGATTAGGCCAATAGAGCCGCCGAAAAGCGCGGCCCGTCCGCGCGGTTCACGACAGCGATTTGTGCTGTTGCGACTTTGGCATGATCTGGATCAAGGGCAGCAGAGCCGATAAATCATATTCCGCAATCGTCATGTGACTGGAGGGCCGAACCATGAACACACCCGACATTCTGCCCCTGGTGGAGCGGATCGGAGAAGAACCGACGGCGGCGCTGATTGGTTTGATCACGGGGGCAGTATTCGGCGTATCTGCGCAGCGCTCTCGGTTTTGTTTGCGGGCCGCGACGGTGTCCTTCGCGCGCGGGCTTTGGGATGACAAACTCGCGGTCTGGCTTCTGACGTTTTCGACGGCTCTGGTTTGGGTGCAAGCGGCCACGCTCCTCGGGCTGTTCCGGCCCGAAGAGGCGCGCATGATGTCGGTTTCCGGTTCTTATTCCGGGGCTATTCTGGGCGGCCTGACATTCGGTGTCGGTATGGTGCTCGCGCGTGGGTGCTCGGGGCGGCTCTTGGTTCTGGCCGCGACGGGGAACTTGCGCTCAGTCGTGTCAGGGCTGATTTTCGCGGTTGTGGCGCAAATGAGCCTGCATGGGTATCTGGCGCCGATCCGGGACTGGCTAGCGGGGCTTTGGGTCACGCCCGGCGGGCGCAATATCAACCTTCTCGACGCATTCAGCCTTCCGGAATGGAGTGGGCTTGCTTTGGGCATCATCGCCGCCGTGGTCGCGCTTGTTGTGGCGCGGAAGAACCGGATCGGAGCGGCGCGGCTCGTGTTCGGAGCTGGGGTCGGATTTGCGGTGGCGTTGGGTTGGGTTCTGACCTTTACCTTGAGCCAAGTCGCTTTCGAGCCTGTATCGATCGCCTCTGCGACTTTCACCGGCCCCTCGGCAGCGACCCTCATGTTCGTGCTCGATAGTTCGAACATTCTCGAGTTCGATGTCGGTCTTGTGCCGGGGGTTTTCCTCGGGTCTTTCGTGGCGTCTGCCCTTGCGGGCGAGTTCAAGTTTCAGGGCTTTGAAGACGAAGCCAATATGCGCCGCGCGATGACGGGCGCTGTGCTGATGGGGTTCGGCGGGATGCTGGCCGGGGGCTGCGCCATCGGGAATGGGGTCACCGGAGGGTCTATCTTCGCGGCTACGGCTTGGCTTGCGCTTTTCTGCATGTGGATCGGTGCTATGATCACGGATTTTCTCGTGGATCAGAAACGCGGCTTGGCTGCAGCCTGACGCGCAGGGCATTCGGCCCTTACACCCGGCTACGAACGGATATCCTCTCCTGCTGAAATGGAGGGGCGGATGCGGGTTTCACATTTTTCAGCGGCTCTCGTGGCTATGCTTGTGGGTTATGGTGCCTCGGTGGCGCTGCTTCTTGCGGCCGCATCCGCTGTGGGGGCGACGCCAGAACAGACCATCAGTTGGGTTGCGGCAGTTTCCGTGGCCAAAGGGTTGGGTAGTGCGGGCATCAGTGCTTGGGCCAGAGTGCCGATGGTGCTGGCGTGGTCGACGCCCGGTGCGGCCCTCATCGCCACAACGACAGGTGTAGGGATCGAAGCGGCCGCAGGGGCCTTCTTGTTAGCAGGTGTGCTGGTGGCCCTCACCGGGGTGGTGCCTGTGATGGGGCGCGCAGTACGGGCCATTCCGCAGGCGGTGGCCTCGGCAATGCTCGCCGGTGTGCTGTTGCCTTTCGTCATGGGGGTCGCGCGGTTCGGGACGGTAGAGCCTTGGATCGTTCTTCCGCTCCTTGCGGTGTTTCTGCTGACGCGGCTCTGGAACCCGCTTTATGCCGTGCTCGCGACCTTGCTGGTCGGTCTAATCTTGGGCTGGTCGCCACCGGAAACGGTTCGATTGGAAGCGTTGCCGTTCACATTCGTGCGCCCTGTGTTTGAGCCATCGGTCCTGATCGGTTTGGGGCTGCCGCTCTATCTGGTGACGATGGCCTCCCAGAACCTGCCGGGCTTTGCGGTTATGTCGGCACATGGATATGCTCCGTCCGTAAATGCGGCTCTGGTGGCTACGGGGATCGGCTCTGCGTTGATCGCGCCTTTGGGTGCGCATACCTTCAACATGGCGGCGATTACGGCGGCGATTTGCATGGGCGATGACGTTGATCCGGATCGCACGCGACGCTGGCGCGTTGGGGTGGTTTATGGGGCGCTTTGGGTCTTGATGGGATGGCTCACGCCAGTCGTTTTGCCCGCGATGCTCGCCTTGCCGCCTGCGGTGGTTGGAACGGTTGCCGGGTTGGCGCTTATTCCGGCTTTGACGGGTGCGCTGGCGGGGGGCATGGTCGACGAGCCGCGCCGGTTCGCGGCGATCCTCACCTTCGCCACAACAGCGTCCGGCGTTGCTGCCTTCGGGATTGGTGCGGCCTTCTGGGGCCTGCTAGCTGGCCTATTGGCGCTTGGGTTGGATCGGTTCAAAGCGCGCTGAGTGCATCCGCGATAGCTTTGGCTTCGGCACCGATCCGGCGAAGCTGGCCATCCGGGGACGAGTGGTAAGAGAGCGCCCAGAGCCCTGGGGCGATTTCCCCACCTGACTTGCGCGGGCGGCCCGACTCATCAAGCGCGTCCGGCTCCTCGGCCAGGAGCGTTCTGAGATCAACCTGATATCCCGTCGCCAGAAGCAGGGCGTCATAGGCCGCTTCTTCCCCGTCCTGAAAACGCACTTTGTTGCCGTTTACGCTGTCGATGCCGGGTCGCACCTTGATCTTGCCCGAACGGATCAGGCGCAGCGTGCCAAGATCGATCAGGGGAATGCGGCCATCTTCGATGATCTGGGCAAAGGGGCCTTTAACGGATTTCTTGAGGCCATATTTTTGGTAATCGCCCAATACGATCCTCAGGAGCCCGACAGTTAAGGCATCTGCAATTTTGTAGGGGAACAGGCGGCGCAGGATATCCCAGTTGCCGATGGGGCGGCCGAGAAGTTCTTTCGGCAAGATATTCACGGGGCTGCGGACCGCGAGATCCACCTTGCGGCCTGCTTCCGCGAGGTCGATGGCAAGCTCGCCACCAGAATTACCAAAGCCCACCACCAGAACCCGCTCGCCGGGCAGATCGCCGGGGCGGCGGTATTCGCGGGAATGGAGCGTTTTGCCAGTAAAGCTTTCCAGCCCGGGCCAATCCGGTCGCGCAGGATGGTCCGCCATGCCGGTTGCAAGGATCACGTGATGGGCTTGCCATTCCCGACCATCTTCGGCGGCGATGTGCCATTCGTTTCCTTCGCGGCGTAGCCGGGAAATATTGGCACCGAACTCGGGTGCGAGCCCGAAATGCTCGGCATAGGCTTCAAGATAGTTCACAACTTCTGCTCTCGGCACATAGCGCGGCAGGCGATCTGCAAAAGGCAGGCCGGGAAGGTGAGAGCGTGCTTTGTCGGTATGGAGGGCGAGCCGATCATAATGTCTGCGCCAAGCGCTGCCGACAGCTTCGCTCCGCTCCAGTACGGTTGCGGTAATACCCCGCTCTTTCAATGTGGCCGCAACAGCAAGCCCGGCGGGGCCAGCCCCGATCACAACAACGCGCACCATATAATCCTCTGTCAAAAGAAGGTCTGCGGATCGATATCGATCGCAAGCCGGACATTTGCCGCCAGTTTGACCTGCCCGGCCCATTCCGCCAAGGCATTTTGCAGCATGGCCCCTTTGGGCACTTTGACGAGCATCCGTACCCTGTGGCGACCACGGATGCGGGCAATGGGAGCCGGCGCTGGCCCGTAGACTTCCGCCCCAATCGCACGAAGCGGCTGGTCGCGGCGGGCGAGCGCATTGCCTAAGGCAAAGGCCGCTTCGGCCTCGTTCGCGGAAATGATGATTCCCGCCAACCGGCCATAGGGTGGCATGGCGGCGGCACGACGCATTTCGGCCTCGGCTTTCCAGAAGGCGTCGTCGTCGCCCGCGATAATGGCGCGGATCACCGGATGGTCCGGCTGTAGTGTTTGCACCATGGCAACGCCGCGCGCGCCTTCAGCCCGCCCGGCGCGGCCTGCCACCTGCCGGATCAACTGGAAGGTGCGTTCTGCGGCCCGCAGGTCGGAACCTTGTAAGCCAAGATCGGCGTCAATCGCGGCCACGAGCGTGAGGAGCGGGAAGTTATGCCCCTTGGCCACGAGTTGCGTGCCGATCACCACATCCGCGCCACCTGCGGCGATGTTTTCGATCTCTGCCTTCAGGGCGCGGGCCGAGCTGTACATATCCGACGAAAGCACTGCGACGCGCGCGTCGGGGAATAGCTTGACCGCTTCCTCGGCAAGGCGTTCCACACCAGGGCCGAGAGCCGCCAGTTTTCCTTCAGCTTTACAGGAGGGGCATTCGGTCGGGATCGGGGCGGTCTCCCCGCATTGGTGGCACATCAAGCGGCCAAGGAAGCGGTGCTCGACCATACGTGCGTCGCAATGTGCGCAGCCGATCTGATGCCCACAGGCGCGGCACACGGTGACGGGCGCATAGCCTCGGCGATTGAGGAAAAGAAGCGCCTGTTCGCCTTTGGCCACCCGCGCCTTTACTGCGTTTTCTACGACTTCCGAGATCCACCGCCCAGACGGCAGGCTTTCCACCCGCAAATCCACAGCCCGCATTTCCGGCATCACGGCTGTGCCGAAGCGATCCGCCAGAACGATGCGCTTGTATTTGCCGGCATCGGCATTGGCCCATGTTTCCAATGACGGCGTGGCCGAAGCCAGCACCACACGCGCACCGGCGATGGCGGCGCGCAGAACGGCCATATCGCGCGCGTTGTAAAGCACACCATCCTCCTGTTTGTAGGAGGGGTCGTGCTCTTCATCGACCACGATCAGGCCAAGATCGCGGAACGGCAGGAAAAGCGCCGAACGAGCGCCGACCACGAGCTGCGCGCCACCTTCGGCGGTTTGCAACCAAGCCCGCCGCCGTTCGGTGATCGTGACACCGGAGTGCCATTCGGCAGGTCGCGCCCCGAAGCGCGCCTCGACACGCGAAAGGAATTCCGCTGTTAGGCCGATTTCGGGCAAGAGCACCAGAGCCTGCCGCCCTTGCCGCAGCACTTCGGCAACGGCTTCGAGATAGACCTCGGTTTTACCCGAACCCGTGACGCCTTGCAAAAGCGTTGTGCCGTAACCGCCCTCTGCAATGCCTGCCACCAATTCGGCGGCCCCTTCGGATTGCGCCTCGGAAAGCGCCTTGCCGCCGAAATCGGGCTGGAGCGGCGCAAAGGGCAAGTCGCGCGGGGCTTCCTCTTCGCGAACTGCGCCTTGAGTGACCAATCCTTTGATGACACTCGGCGTCACGCCAGCCAGTTCGGCCAATTCGCTCAAGGTCAGGGGGCGGTCACCGTTCTCGTCAAGCGCGTCCAGAACACGGGCGCGGGCATCGGTGAGGCGCGAAGGCTCTTGCCAGCCCTTGCGATAGACTTTGCGGGTGCCGGGGGCTTCGCCCAGCCCCGGCGCACGAGTGGCAAGGCGCAGCATCGACGGCAGCGGCGTGAGTGTGTAATCGGCCGCGCGCACCAGAAATTCGCGCAGTTCTGGCCCCATGGGAGGCACATCGAGCACACGGAAGGCCGCGCGCAACTTGCTGCGATCAAAGCCGCCGCGCCCTTCGCCCCATACAACACCGATAATCTTCCGCGGCCCAAGAGGCACTTCCACATAGTCGCCCGTAGAGCACCCGCCCTCGGGTGCGCGGTAATCCAGAATATCGAGCGCGGGGCCAAGCGCCTGCACCGGCACTACCCCCACAACCGCCCCTTGCGGAAACTCGCGCGCTTCGTTCAAATCATCCATCAGGACTACCGTCTTTCCTCTCATTGGGGTAAAGCGTGGGAAGAAAAAGGGAAACCCCGGAGCGGGGAAGTTAGGGAGCAGTCTATGAAATTCTTCGTCGATACCGCAGATGTCGATGCAATTCGTGAGCTTGCCGATCTTGGCATGGCCGACGGCGTCACCACGAACCCTTCGCTGATCCTGAAATCCGGCCGCGACATTCTCGAAGTAACCCGCGAAATCGCGGAAATGATCTCCGGCCCCGTATCGGCCGAAGTCGTGGCGCTTGAAGCGGATGCGATGATTGCGGAAGGCCGGAAGCTCGCGAAGATCGCGCCGAATATTGCGGTGAAAGTGCCGCTCACATGGGATGGTCTGAAAACCTGCCGAGTGCTTTCCGATGAAGGCACGATGGTGAACGTCACGCTTTGCTTCTCGGCAAATCAGGCACTTCTGGCCGCAAAAGCCGGGGCGACGTTCATTTCCCCATTCATCGGCCGCCTTGATGACATGAACCTCGACGGTATGGACCTGATCCGCGACATCCGAGAGATCTACGACAATTACAATTTCAAGACCGAAATCCTCGCCGCCTCAATCCGCACCGTGAACCACGTGACACAATGCGCGCTCACGGGAGCGGACGTGATGACGGCCCCTTCGAACGTCATCAAGGCGCTGGCTTCTCATCCGTTGACGGATAAAGGGTTGGAGCAATTCATGAAGGACTGGGCCAAAACCGGTCAAAAAATTCTCTAAGAGCGGCCTGAATGGCTGTTCAAACGATAACAGGATTGACGTTAGGTCATCTCGAGGGCCCCTTTGGCTTGACAGATGGCCCCACGTTGCGGCAGGAAAATTTAGAAAAAAATAACAGGCTTTTGGTTTGATCTGATATGGTCTCACCGATGAGCGATAATTGAGCAGAGCATAGTGACAATGGCTACCAATCCTCGAATGGAAGAAGCGTTGCGGGATCGCATCATTTCGGATCCCGAGGCTATTCTCGAAGACCATGACCTCATGCGTGCGCTGATCTCCGCGAACGAGCGTGCGATGGGCGGCAATATTGTCGATCTGCGCGGCATCGCGATGGAGCGGCTCGAAGCGCGTCTCGACCGTCTCGAAGACACCCACCGCTCCGTTATTGCGGCGGCTTACGAAAATCTGGCGGGCACGAACCAGATCCACCGCGCCATTCTGAAACTGCTCGATCCGGTGTCTTTCGAGGATTTCCTCAAGGGCTTGGGCGGCGAGGTGGCCGACATCCTGCGCGTCGATGTGGTGAAGCTCGTGCTCGAAACGGTCCAGAACGAGCGTGATCCCGCAATCACCCGTTTTGGCGATGTGCTTTGCGTGGCCGAACCCGGTTTCGTGGGCGAATATCTGAGCCAAGGCCGGAATGTGCCCTTGCGGCAGGTCACTCTTCGGCAGATGCAGCAGGGCACGCCCGCGATTTACGGCGAGTCTGCAGACTGGATCCGGTCCGAAGCCTGCCTCAAACTGGATTTCGGTAAAGGCCGTTTGCCGGGGATGCTCGTGATGGGTGCGGAAGATCCGCATCTCTTCTCGCCGCAACAGGGCACCGATCTTTTGGCGTTCTTCACAGGTGTCTTCGAGCGCACCATGCGGCGCTGGCTGTCCTGACATGGCTTCGGCGGCGGCGTTCGATGCGCTGGCCCGCTGGCTGGACGGGCTTCAGGCGCTGAAAGGCGCGTCTCCGAATACGATCGATGCCTACCGCCGCGATGTCTCTGATTTTCTGGGATTTCTGGCCGGGCATCTAGGCGGCCCTGTGGGCATCGCTGGCCTCAAAGCGCTCACTGCACGCGACATGCGGGCTTTCCTCGCGCATGAGAGGGCGCGCGACGTCGGCACACGCTCTTTGGCGCGCAAGCTCTCGGCCTTGAAGGGCTTCGTCGGATGGCTGGCCGAGCGCGAAGGGTTCGATGCGACTGCCGTGCTCTCGGTTCAGGCCCCGAAGTTCAAGAAACCCCTGCCCCGCCCGATTGCTCCGGATGCCACCAAGGAACTTCTGGCGCGCGTCGAGATCCAGTCCGAAGAGCCATGGGTTGCTGCGCGTGATCTCGCCGTCGTGACGCTGCTTTACGGCTGTGGTTTGCGGATTTCCGAGGCACTTGGCCTCACTGGGCGTGATGCTCCCTTGGCGGATGCACTGACCATCCTCGGGAAAGGCGGCAAGGAACGCCGTGTGCCGGTGATTCCAGCCGCGAAACGGGCGGTTGACGCCTATCTCGCGCTCTGCCCCCATCCCAAAGCGCCGGAGAAGCCGCTCTTTCGGGGTGTCAGAGGCGGGCCGCTCAATCCCCGGCTCGTTCAGAAAGTGATGGAGCAGGCGCGGATGCAATTGGGCTTGCCGCCCTCCGCCACGCCGCACGCGCTGCGCCATTCCTTCGCAACGCATCTGCTTTCAGCAGGCGGTGATCTGCGCGCGATCCAGGAACTCTTAGGACATGCTTCCCTCTCAACCACGCAGGCCTACACGGCAGTTGATACCGTGCGCTTGATGGAGGTCTACAACGCGACCCATCCGCGCGCGAAGGGCTAAGTTACTCGCGCCCGAAGAGGCCCGTAAGCGCGCGTTTCACTATGCCCGACACCGAGGGCCGCGTTCCTGCGGTAAACGGCATCGGGCGGCAGACTTCCATCGCCGCAAGCCCGACCCGCGCCGTGAGTGCACCGTTCACAACCCCCTCGCCGAAACGGCGCGAGAGTTTCGCGAGCACCCCGCCACCCAAGAAGGATCCAAGCATATCGTCGCCCATAGCGACGGCTCCGGTGGCAACGAGATGTGCCATAACGGCCCGCGTCAGCCGCCAACTGCCCAGCACCCCGGAACGGCCACCGTAGATTTCCGCGACCCGCCGGATCATGCGCAAATTGGCGGCCAAAGCTGTAAGGACGTCGGCCAAAGGCAACGGAATGAGCGCCGTAACCGTCGCCACCTGCCGAGCTGCAGCCTCCACCTCTCGCGCTGCGCGCTGATCAAGGGGAGCCACCAATTCGCGCTCTGCCAGTTCTAGCAATGCGTCGGCGTCCATCACTTCGCCTGCGCGTTCGTCAAACCGCGCCCGTGCCCAATCCAGATCGCGGCGGCCAGAGGTTAGCGCCCGTACGGCACTAGAGGCAGCGCGTGCCGCTTTCAGATCCGTCGCCCCACGGACAGCCGCTTGCACGCGGTCGATCCGAGCCAAGCGCCAGACAGCCGCGATTTCCCGCAGAGACAGCAAGGCCGCCAAGACCAAGAACACTGCGAAAATCGAGGTGACCGCCCAGCCAAGGATTGGCCAGCGCGAAACGAGCGACGCGGCATAATCCCAAGCCGCGATGCCGAGGATCGTGGTGAAGAGGCCTATTACCGTGGCCCAGAACCAGCGGGAGAGCCGCGATTGGGGCCTTCCGGCAACCGCAATAGCGGCCATCATCGCCTTCCCTTCCGGCGCAAGCGTTTCCGGCACAGGGGGTGCTGCCTCCGGACGAGCGGGCGCTTCGCTTTCGAGGTCAATTAGAACCGGCCCTTTGGTCATGCCTGCCCCCCTTCCTGCCAAATCAGCTGAACATCCGGCATACGTTCGTCATTCATATTGCCGCTTGCGACCTCCAAGAAACCCGCCTTGGCATAGAACGCGCGTGCATACGTGTTGGCGGCATGGGTCCAGAGTTCCAGCCATCCAGTTCTCTGGGCATCGCGCAGGAGCGCCTGCCCGTAGCCCAATCCCCGCGCTTCGGGGTGGACGTAAAGCGCATGCACCCGCGCCCCTTCGCGCGCCAGAAACGCAACCGGCCTTCCCGCGTGGCTTATCATCCGTACCCGCTCTTCCCGAAGGAGGGTGAAAAGGATCCTGATGTCAGTCAACCGCGAGCGGCGCACCGGCAGCCAGTCGGTTTTGCGGGTGAAGGCCCAGAGAATGCGCAAGAGTGCTGGCATATGCTTCATCCGGGCGATTTCGACGCGAGGAGTCATAGCCGATCTCCCAGCAGGAATTCGGCGGCACGGTCCAGCCGGATATGCGGGGGGCCTTCGCCGGGCTTCAAGGTGAGGGCGGCAGGCGCAAACCGCATGACCTTCCAGTCTGTATCGCTCCATTCGCGCCCACCCGCGCGGGGGGGGCCGAGGACGGCATTCGGGTCTTCAGGCAACTCACCGGGGTAGAACGCAGCTTGCTTGCCGGTTTCCAGAAGAGTGCCGCGCACGCATTCCAGATCGCGCCCGGCGTGCGGGATCGTTTGCTCGACGGTGGCGCGCAACGAGGCGATCGCCATAGCGCCAGTCGTTGCACTCGCGAAATCCGCCCGATCCCGCGCTTGGCGCACGAGCGCCTCCATGATCGCGGTGAGGCGGTTGTGTTGCGAATGATGCAAATGGTCGGCCTTGGTAGCGGCGAAGAGGCTGCGCTCCACCCTCCTTGCTCCCATCAAGCGCGAAAGCCAAGCATTCGCTCCGGGCCGGAAGGCGGAAAGCGTATCGGCCATTGCACGGCGCAGATCCTCCACGGCCTCCGGCCCTGCATGGATAGCGCCGAGTACATCGACGAGCACCACCTGCCGTTCGACTTTTGAGAAATGATCGCGAAAGAACGGGCGCACGACTTGCGCCTTATAGGCCTCGAAGCGCCGCTCCATTTCGCGCGCAAGAGAACCGCGCGGATTTGCGGAAGTGGGCAAGGGGGAAAAGGTGAGCACTGGGGAGCCTTCCAGTTCCCCCGGCATCAGGAACCGCCCCGGCGTGCAATCGGAAAACCCCGCTGCACGGGCGGCATGCAGATAGGCGGTGTAGTCGCGCGCCAAAGCCTGTGCTTGTTGTTCCGAATGCGGTTGCGCCGGGTCGGCTTCTCCCAAAGTTGCCAGGAACCCGCTCGCTTCCTTTCGCTTTGCCATCCGCTCCAGTGTCTCTGCGGACCAAACTTCGAAGCGCTTCTCCAGAAGTCCGAGGTCGAGCAGCCACTCACCAGGATAATCGACGATATCGATATGTACGGTGCGCGCGCCGCTGATCCCGGCGAGAAGTCCTGCGGGGCGAACTTTCAGCGAAATTCTGAGTTCGGAAACTGCGCGCGTGCTGTCCGGCCAATGTGGTTTCGAACCGGTAATGGCCGCCAGATGCGTCTCGTAATCGAAGCGTGGAACAGTGTCGTCGGGCTGCGGATGGAGATAGGCGGCTTCGATACGGGAGGCGGGGCTGAACTGGCCCATCCGCCCCCGATCCAGCAGGTTCGCAACCAGAGAGGTGATGAAAACGGTTTTGCCCGAGCGGGCAAGGCCTGTAACGCCGATGCGAATGACTGTTTCCGAGAAGGGGGCAACGAGGGCTTCCGCCATGGTCTCGATCCGAGACGCGATCTCGTTCGTCAATTCTGAAATTACCAAACCCGCACTCCAAGGCTCTGCCCACCATCAACATAAGCGTAAGCTCCTTCAGAAAAAAGGGTGCCGCCTCGGCTCTTTTCCCTTGAGCCAAGACCGGATAGAGACATTCCATGCCTCGCTATGCTCTCCTCGTCGATTACCACGGTGCGCCGTTCTCCGGCTGGCAACGCCAGGCGGACCAGCCTTCCGTTCAAGGTGCCATCGAGGCGGCTTTGGCGAAGTTGGAACCCGGCCCACACACGATTGCCGCCGCAGGGCGCACCGATGCGGGAGTGCATGCGACCGGGCAGGTTGCGCATTGTGATCTTGAAAAGGACTGGGATGCGTTCCGGATTTCCGAGGCGCTGAACTTCCATTTGAAGCCCCTGCCCGTTGCGATTTTGCGCGCGGAGCGGGTTGCGGAGGACTGGCATGCCCGGTTCTCGGCCCATGAACGGCGCTATACCTACCGCGTGATCGCGCGCCGCGCCCCCCTGACGCGCGATGCGGGATTGGCGTGGCAGGTAAAGAACCCGCTAGACGCGGAGGCCATGCAGGCGGCGGCGGATAAGATGCTGGGTTTGCACGATTTTACGACCTTCCGTGCAGCCCTTTGCCAAGCCAAAAGCCCCGTGAAGACGCTGAACGAGGCCCGGATCGAAACGCTGGAGGTGCCCGGCGGGATGGAATACCGCTTCCACTTCCGCGCGCGGTCATTCCTCCACAATCAGGTGCGTTCGATGGTGGGAAGCCTTGAGCGCGTCGGCACGGGGGCGTGGAGTGTTGAGGATTTCGCGGCGGCATTGGCGGCGGCGGACCGGACGCGATGCGGGCCAGTTGCGCCAGCGGATGGTTTGACGCTGACCGGGGTGGGCTACGCTTCGGATCCCTTCCGGTAGAGGGGCGCTGCCCCCCCAGGATATTTAGCAAAGAGAAAGAACGAGTTAGTCGAGGAAGGGCTCGGCTTTCATCGTGCTCGGGATATCAGCGCCGAGGCGCTTGAGGATGGTGGGGGCGAGTTGTAGTTGGTGCAGCACTGTATCAGGTGCCGGGCCTTTTGCGGGGCCGAAGTAATAGAGCGCAAACTCTTGTTGTAGCGGGGTTTTCCCGCCGTGATGGCCGCGTTCGTCTTGGCCGTGGTCGGCGGTGACGATGACTTCGTAGCCTTGGGCGAGCCATTTCGGGATGAAGGGGGCGAGCATTTCGTCCATGACGTAGCAGGCGTGATCCATCTCTTTGCAATCGTGGTAGAAACGGTGGCCCATGCTGTCGAGCGTGCAGGTATGGAGGATGCCGTAGTCGAGGCTAAAGCGCCCGCAAAGCATTGAAAGCGTTGCGAAAAGATCGACGTCGGAGGGGGTCATCTGGTTCTTCTGGCCATAGCCCGTCATGGTGTGGAAGCGGCCGTGGTTGATGGTTTGGCTTTCAGGCTCGTCGTATTCGAGGTCGCGGACGAGATCGAAGGGGTGGCGGTTGAAAAACTCCGACCAGAAGCTGTGCGTGACCGCTCCTGTGACCCCTCCGGCCTTCCGGACCTCCGAAAAAATGTCTGGAAAATCAATGCGAAAGACGTTGCCGTTGCCGGTGCAGCCGTGGGTTTGGGGGGGGAGGCCGGTGTGGATGGAGGCGTAGCAGGAGGCCGAGGTGGAGGGCAGGACGGAGCGCATTGTCCATGTTTGAGCCATGCCCTGCTCGACCCATCCCTCCAGATTTCCGAACAATTTCCGCCAGTTACGAAGGGGGACGCCGTCGAGGATGATGAGGAGTAGTTTCGATTTCATGGCTCTGGCTCTGCTCTGGGTAAGGGGGAAAAACCGGTTTTCGAAGCGTATCGATTGCGTCTGGCAAGCGTCATGACGTTGGTGCGGCCCTCCGCCCCGAGACAGGCCCGGGGCGCAGGGGGTATTTTCAGTTTCCGGCGCTTTCCATGCGGCGCGAGGACAGCACGTCTTCGAGCCAGCCCAAGCGCATCTCCGGCACCGAACCGAGGAGGAGGTCGGTGTAATCGTCGAAGGGGGGCGTCAGGACTTCGGTCTTGGTGCCGTAGCGCACGACGCGGCCCTTGAACATCACGGCGATTGAATCGGCGATGGCTTTCACCGTGGCCAGATCGTGGGTGATGAAGAGATAGGCCACGTCTTCGGCTTTCTGGAGGTCCAGAAGCAGCTTGAGGATGCCATCGGCCACCAGCGGATCAAGCGCCGAGGTGACTTCATCGCAGATGATGAGCTTGGGCTTCGCGGCCAAGGCCCGCGCGATGCAGACGCGCTGTTTCTGGCCGCCGGAAAGTTCGGCCGGATAACGGTCGATGAAGCCTGCGCCCATTTCGATCTGGTCGAGGAGTTCCTGCGTGCGCTTGCGCTTCGCCTCGCCCTTGAGGCCAAAATAGAACTCCAAGGGGCGACCGATGATGGTGCCGACGGTCTGGCGCGGGTTCATCGCCACGTCGGCCATCTGGTAGATCATCTGCAATTCCCGCAGATCATCCCGCGAGCGGCCTGCGAGATCGCGCGACAAGGTGCGGCCTGCGAAGTCGATCTTGCCCGCCGACGGCGGTAGGAGGCCCGTGATCACACGGGCGAGCGTGGATTTGCCCGAACCGGACTCGCCTACGATGGCCAGCGTTTGACCGGGTGCGAGCGAGACGTTCACATCGGAAAGCACATCGAATTTCGTGCCGCGATAGCGCGCGGTAATGCCATCGACGGTGAGCACGGGTGCGGCAAGGGTTTTTTCCTGATGCTCGATGGAGCGCACCGAAACGAGGGCTTGGGTGTATTCCTTGGCGGGGCGGTTGATGATCTGGTCGGTTTCGCCGTGTTCGACCATTTCACCGTGCCGGAGCACCATGATTTCATCCGAGACCTGCGCCACGACTGCGAGATCGTGAGTGATGTAGAGCGCGGCAACGCCGGTATCGCGGATCGCATCCTTGATGGCGGCGAGCACGTCGATCTGGGTGGTCACGTCAAGCGCGGTGGTCGGTTCGTCGAAGACCACAAGATCGGGCTGAGGGCAAAGCGCCATGGCGGTCATAGCGCGCTGCAACTGGCCGCCCGAGACTTGGTGCGGGTAGCGGTTGCCGAAGGTTTCGGGATTTGGAAGGCCCAGTTTCTTGAAGAGAACAACCGCGCGCTTTTCGGCCTCTTCGCGCGAGCAGCGGCCATGGTGCACGGCCGCTTCCGTGACCTGCTCCATCAGCTTTTTCGCAGGGTTGAAGGCGGCAGCGGCGGATTGGGCAACGTAAGTGACTTCCGCGCCACGCACGGCACGAAGGCCGCGCGGGGAGAGCTTGAGGATATCACGCCCGTTGACGTGCACCTCGCCGCCGGTGATCCGTACACCGCCCCGACCATAGGCCATAGACGACAGGCCGATGGTGGATTTGCCAGCACCGGATTCCCCGATGAGGCCCAGAACGCGACCCTTTTCGAGAGTGAAGGAGACGCCTTTCACGATCTCGATATCGCGCGATTTTTCCCCCGGCGGGTGGATCGTGGCGCCGATTTTCAGGCCACGCACTTCGAGCAGCATATTGCCCATTAGCGGCCCCCTTTCAGCGAGGTGGTGCGGTTGAGCACCCAGTCGGCCACGAGGTTGACCGAGATGGCCAGCGTGGCGATGGCGAAGGCGGGCACGAGGGCGGCGGGAATGCCATACACGATGCCTTCCTTGTTTTCCTTCACGATCCCGCCCCAGTCCGCAGCAGGTGGTTGAACGCCGAGGCCGAGGAAGGAGAGCGTGGAGACGAAGAGCACCATGAAGATGAACCGCAGACCCATTTCCGCCACGAGGGGCGAAAGGGCGTTCGGCAGGATTTCACGGAAGATCACCCAGAGGCGGCCTTCCCCGCGCAGGCGTGCGGCTTCGACATAGTCCATCACCGTGATGTCGACCGCGACGGCGCGGGCGAGACGGTAAACGCGGGTGGCATCGAGAAGGCCCATGACGAGGATCAGCACCGTGATCGTGACGGGCATCACCGAGAGCACGACGAGGGCGAAGATCAGCGAGGGGATCGCCATCACCAGATCGACGAAGCGCGAGAGCGCCTGATCGACCCAGCCGCCGATGGTGGCGGCGAGGAAGCCGAGGATCGAACCCGTGGTGAAGCTGAGGATCGTGGCGGCCGTGGCGATGAAGATCGTGGTGCGGCCGCCGTAGATCATGCGGGTGAGAAGATCGCGGCCGATGGAGTCGGTGCCGAGCCAATGCTCGGGGCCCATCGGTTCCCAGACGCCACCCACGACTTCCGCCATACCGTAGGGGGCGATGACGGGAGCGAAGATCGCGGCAAGGAAATAGAGCGAGGTGAAAAAGAGGCCGATCATTGCCGAGACGGGCATACGCATCATTTCGGGTGCCTCAGTCGCGGGTTCGAGAGGATCGAGACGATGTCTGCGATCATGTTGAGGCAGATGTAGACAGCGGCGAAGACAAGGCCGCAGGCCTGCACCACGGGCACGTCACGTTTCGCCACATGGTCGACGAGATACTGGCCCATGCCGGGATAGACGAAGACCACTTCCACCACGACGACGCCAACGACGAGATAGGCGAGGTTCAGCATCACCACATTGACGATCGGGGCGATGGCGTTGGGGAAGGCGTGGCGGGCGATGACCTTGAAGGAGGAAAGCCCCTTCAGTTCGGCGGTTTCGATATAGGCCGATTGCATCACGTTGAGGATGGCGGCGCGGGTCATGCGCATCATATGGGCGAGCACGACGAGGGTGAGCACGATCACCGGAAGGGCGATGGCATTGAGTTTCTCGCCCAAGGACATGCCGTCATTGATCATGGCGACCGTGGTGAACATGCGCAGTTTCACGGCGATGAAGTAGATCAGCACGTAGCCGATCAGGAATTCGGGGATCGAGATCGAGGCCAGAGTGACGCCGGAGATCAGCTTGTCGGGCCAGCGGCCTTCATAGCGAACGGCGAGGAGGCCCAAGAAAATCGCCAGTGGCACCGAGATGATGGCGGCCCAGAAGGCGAGGAAGAGCGTATTGCCGAGACGTTTGCCCATGGTGTCCGCGATATCGAGGCGGTTGGTGAGCGAAGTGCCCAGATCGCCATGGAGAACGCCGCCCAGCCAGTCGAAATAGCGCTGCACGGGAGGCACATCGAGGCCGAGCTCGGCGCGGAGGTTTGCAAGGGCTTGCGGTGTTGCGGATTGGCCGAGGATCGACTGCGCCACATCGCCCGGCAGGATCATTGTCCCGGCGAAGATCAGCGCGGAGGCCGCGACAAGGAGGAGGCACCCCAGCGCTAAGCGCTGGAGCACCAGTTTCAAGATCGGATGCATCTATCGTGCACCGAGGCTCAGGCGAGCCAGCAGACTTGGCTGGCGCGGCCGCCCATAAGTTCGCCGGTGCCATCCTTTTCCCAGCCCTGAACTTTTTCCGAAAGGCCATCGACATAGTCGTTGAACATCGGGCAGATCAGGCCGCCTTCGTCACGCAGCATGTTGGCCATTTCGCTGTAGAGAGCCTTGCGCTTCGTGCCGTCCAGTTCGGCGCGGGCTGCGAGGAGCTTGGCGTCGAAATCGGCGTTCTTGAACTTGGTGTCGTTCCAGTCTGCCGAGGAAAGATAGGCGGTGGAGTACATCTGGTCCTGCACAGGGCGACCGCCCCAGTAGGAGGCGCAGAAGGGCTGCTTGTTCCAGACTTCCGACCAGTAACCGTCGTTCGGCTCGCGCTTGATTTCGAGCGGGATGCCAGCGGCGGCTGCGGATTGCTGGAAGAGAGCGGCGGCATCAACGGCACCCGGGAAGGCACCATCGGCAACGCGCAGGATGATCGGCGAACCGTCATGGCCCGACTTCTTGTAGTGCTCGGCGGCCTTGGCGGCGTCGTATTCACGCTGCGGGATCGACGAGTCAAAGAGCGGGTAGGAAGCGTTGATCGGGAAGTCGTTGCCGACCGAGCCGAAGCCCATGAGGATCTTGTCGACCATTTCCTGACGGTTGATCGCATACTTGAGCGCGAGACGCAGGTCGTTGTTGTCGAAGGGTGCGGTATCGCAATGCATGATGAACACGTAGTGGCCGGGGCCGCCCACGTTTTCCACACGCACGCCCGGTGCGCGGCTCAGGAGGCCAGCAACTTTCGGGTCAACGCGGTTGACGATATGCGCCTGACCGGACTGGAGCGCCGCCATACGAGCGGTCGCGTCGTTGATGACGATGATTTCGACTTCATCGACGTGGCCGCGCGTCGAATCCCAGTAGTTCGGGTTCTTCTTGAAGAGGTGACGCACACCCGGCTCGTCGGAAACGAGCATGTAAGCGCCCGAACCGATACCGGCTGCCGGATTGTCGAAGCCGCCATCGGGCTGGATCATCAGGTGATAGTCCGCCATCAGGTAGGGAAGGTCGGCGTTTGCGGTGTGCAGGTTCATCACGAAGGTATCGCCATCAACCGACATCGACTCGATGCCCTTGACGATGCCAAGCGCGCCCGACTTCGACTCTTCGTTCGAGTGACGCTCGATGGTGCGCATCACGTCCTGTGCGGTGACCGACTTGCCGTTGTGGAACTCGACGCCCGAACGGATCTTGAAGCGCCAGGTTTTCGCGTCGGGCGAGGATTCCACCGATTCCGCGAGGCGCGGGTCGATCGAACCGTCGGATTTCACTTCCACGAGGGTTTCAGCGAAAGCGTGGAGGTTGTGGTAAGGCACCTGGCTCGCGGCGAGTGCCGGATCGAGCGTGTTGGTGCTTTCGCCGCCAGTCGAACCGATCTTCAGTGTGCCGCCCTTGTTGGGGCCTGCGGCTTTCACGGCGGTGGAGAGCAGGGTGTTGGCCATTGCGGCCGTCACACCGAGCGCGGCCATGCGGCCTACGAATTCGCGGCGGGTCATACGGCCCTTCGCGGCAAGTTTGGTGAAGTGTTGGATCTCGCGATCACGATCGTTCATGGTAGCCTCCCTATTGGCTTCCTGTTGGCGCCCCGGTTTGCCCGGTGACATTGACTGATGAGTCAATGAAAACCCATCGTTCCCCAGTTATCAAGAAAAATCCTGAAACTGGACTTATCGTTTTTCAGCGGTGGTCGCGCGGGACCGTTTCACTTACATCCTTGGAATAAAAGATTTCTTCGCCCTCGTAGGCTTCGATGCGCCCCGCGAGATAGAAATTATTCGCATCAGACGACATTTCTGTGAACGTTTCGGTGCGCAGAACGATTCCATCGCGCTCCATCATCTCGGTCCAGTGGGTCTGGCCCCGGGCGGAGAGGGGATCGTCGGGATGGATGGTCCAAAGCTCGCGCGCGACGCTGCCGGAAATGAGCCCGTGCACCAGATCGCGGCGCACGCCGAAGTCGTCGACGATCTCGAGGCTGATCTCGCCCGTCTTCATATCGGTGATCACGCGGCGGCTGTTTTCGCCTTTGTGGATTTCTTCGATGGCCCAGGGTTCCTCGGCATCGGGATCGGGGAAAACACGCTGATCGCCACGCGGCAGATCGGCATGCGGCAGATCGAGCGACCCGCCCGAGACGGTGAGCGTGCCAGCTTCGGGCATAGGCCAGATGAGCGGCCAATAGGCGTTCGACACGGCGACGCGCAGGCGGTGGCCTGCGGGCACACGATAGGCGATGTGGTCGAGCGGCACCTCGATTTCCACCTCCTCGCCCACGGGCATGGGATCGGGCACGTGGAAGCCGTTGCGGTGGCTGAGGTTCAGCACACCATAGGTGATGCGGGTGGAGGCGCCATCGGGATGGACGTGATTGAGCCGGACCGCGACCTGCGCAAAGGGTTTGTCTGAGGCGAGGCGGAGCGTGAGTTTTGGCGCACCGGAGAGGGCCAGATCCTCGGTGAGCGGGGCCGTATCCCACGTTGCGGAAAGCGCATCGTCGGCGCGCTGGTCACCGGGCATTTCAGGGCCAAGCCAGATCGCGCAATACTCGCCCGCACCGCCGCCCGTGTGCTGGGGCGAGGCGATGAGCGCCGAAACGCTGCCAGGCAGATCGGCGAGCGACGTGCCATTGAGGTGCAGCGCCTTGATTCGGTCATTCCGGGCCTCGGGCGTGATCCAGTTGCCCGCCCGTTCGAGATACCACGTGGCAGGGCGAACTCCGTCCATGAGGTAAACGGTGTAATCGGGATCGTTCTCGACACCTGTCCGCTCGTCCTTCAGCCAACGCGCCCACCAGCGCTCGGCCTCCTGCAGGAACCCGATGCGGGGGGCGGGAACGGCGAAATGCGGGTATTTGTGCACCCAAGGGCCCACGATGCCCTTTGCGCCGGGCAGCGCTTCGACGAGTTGCGGGACGGCGTTCTTGTAGCTGTCGCCCCAACCGCCGATGGCCAGCGTCTTGGCCTTGATCTTGGAATAGTCCTCGCAGACCGAGCCATGCTGCCAATAGGCATCGCGGTTCTGGTGGCGGAGCCAGACGGCGGGCAGGAAGGGCTCGTTTTCAAGGCGCTGCATCCAGAGATCGCGCCAATCCTCGCGAAGCATCGGGTCCGGCGCGCGGGAGGAATAGGCCCACATGGTCGCGCCCCAGCCGAGGTTTTCGTTCAGCAGGCAGCCGCCTTTGTAGTGGATGTCATCGGCATAGCGGTCGACTGTGGAGCAAAGCGTGATGATTGCCTTGAGGGCGGGCGGCTGCAGAGCCGCGACCTGCAAGGAATTGAACCCTCCCCAGGAGATGCCCATCATCCCGACATTGCCGTTGCACCACGGCTGCGCTGCGGCCCAGGCGATCACCTCGCAAGCGTCGGAAAGCTCCTGCGGGGAGTATTCATCCTCCATCAACCCCTCGCTATCGCCATTCCCGCGCATATCGACGCGGAGGCAAGCATAACCGCGCTTGGCGAACCACGGATGCGTCAGGGCATCACGCGCACAGGTGCCATCGCGCTTGCGGTAGGGGAGATATTCGAGAATCACCGGCACCGGATCGCTGCCTGCATCCTCCGGCATCCAGACCCGCGCCGAAAGGCGGCAGCCGTCTGATAAGGTGATACCCATATCGGGCGTTTCAACGATGGCGCGGGGGGTGTTGGTTGTGCTCATGGCGCGAGCATCCTTCGCTGAGGGAGGAGCTGTCAACGGCTGAATCAAAGGCGCGGCTGCGCCGCTCTCTACGCCTCGCCAGCGACTTGGGTCGCTGGCTCAGGTTGCCTCCGGCGGGGATATTTCCGAAAGCGAAATGATAGTCATTTCATATTGGCGAAAATATCCCAGGGGTGAGGCGCGTAGCGCCGAGGGGGCAGCGCCCCCTTAGGATTCCACCCAGATCGTAAAGGGGCCGTCGTTGGTCAGGGAGACTTTCATCTCCGCGCCAAACTCGCCCGTTTCCAAAGGAATGCCTTCCGCACGAAGAGACGACGCGAAATGCTCATAGAGGGCGCGGCCGATGTCCGGGGCAGCCGCTTGCGAGAAGCCCGGCCGGTTGCCGCGGCTGGTGTCGGCGGAAAGCGTGAATTGGGACACCACGAGCGCGGAGCCTGAAATGTCCTTGATCGAGAGGTTTGTCTTGCCCGCATCATCGCGGAACATGCGCAATTTGGCGACGCGTTGGGCCAGTTTCTCGACCGACGCTTCGGTGTCACCCTGCATCGCGCAGACGAGGATCATCAGCCCCTCGCCGCATTGACCGATCACCTGCCCGTCTACTGCGACAGAAGCCTCGGTTACTCTTTGAAGAAGTGCGCGCATCAGTTGTTCTTTCCGGCCCAGACAAGGACCTCATCAATGGTTGCCCGTTCGGTCCGGAAGGCGTTGACGGGATGGGACTTGTCTTCATAGCCAAGAGAGATCGCGCACAGGATTTTCCGATGGTCGGGAATGGCGAACTCTTTCCTGAGCAAGGGGGCGAAGGCGGCAACGGCAGCTTGGGGCACCGAGGCGACACCAGCCGCTTCCGCAGCAACCGTCCACATCGCGATAAAGCCGCCTGCATCCATGATGCCATAGGTGCCGAGATCGGCTTCCGAGGTCACGATCGCGACGTGCGGTGCACCGAATAGGCGATAGTTTTCGAGCATCTGTTTGCCGGAGGCCGCGCGGTCGCCTTTGGTAATCCCCACCGCATCGTAAAGCTGGAAGCCGCAGGTCCGGCGGCGATCGAGGTATGCGCCTGTGTATTGTTTCGGCCAATCGAGATCGGGCTGCGAGGAGCTTGAAAGCGCCGTTGCATAGAGCTTTTCGCGGAAGCCGTCTGTTTCCTCTTTGCGGGTGACATGCACCTGCCACGGCTGCGCGTTACACCAAGAAGGGACGCGCGATGCGGCCAGAGTAATCCGTTCGATCACCTCATCTGGCACGGCATCCGGCAGAAAGGCGCGGCTGGAATGCCGACGGATCAGGATGGTTTCCAGAGTGTCGAGGTCATCACGCATGGCAGGGTTCCTTTCGGCGCCGAAACTGGCCGCTCGCTGCATCGGGTGCAAGCGCTTTAGAGCAAGCCCTCGTTCAGCGCTTAAATATATCCCGCGATGCCCCCGATCATCAGGGCGAGCAGGATTGCACCTGCGATTTTCCAAGCCGACCAAGGCCTTTCGCCCTGTACCCTGCCCATCTGGCCGTTCACGACGAAACGGTAGGTTTTGCCGCGATATTTGTAGGCCGCCAGCCAGACGGGCAGCAGGATATGTTTGAACGTGACCGCCGAAACCTGTGTCTCGATGCTATGGATGCGCTGTTGATCGCCGCCGATGTCGAATTTCACATCTCGTTCGATCTGGCGGTCCATGATCGCGCGGGCCTCGGTGAAGCCTTGCTCTAGATCCACCTGATAGGCTTCCGCGCGAAATCCGGCCAGATAATGCGGAAGGTAAGGCTCCAGATGGGTCAGATCCCAAGGCTGGAGCGCATCGGTGAAGCGTTTGGGAAGCGTCTGTGATGCCAGCACCAGAACATCGTCGAAGAAGCGTGCGACCCGGCCCGAGCGCGGTGTCCAGCGCACGCGCGGCACTTGCACTGTTTCGCGTTTGCCATCACGTACGACGGTCATGGTTTCGTAGTAGATGGTGCCGCGTTCGCCTGAATAGCGGCTCTGGGTGTCGGCATCGAATGTCCAGTAGGGCACATAGATCCCGTCCATTTTCCGCTCCTTGCGCGCATAGGCCTTGAGGCCGGAGGGCGCGAACCAGAGCCGCCCCAACCACTCGGTCATGGCGTGGCGGGCATCGGCTTCGTTGAGAGCGAAGGGCAAAACGCCTTTGGGTTTGATCTGGCGATGGCTTCCGGTGCCTGTGACGACGGGTGTCGCGCAGAACGGGCATTGCGCGGCATGGACCTCGGGATCGAACTCGACTTCGCCGCCACAGTTCGGGCAGCGGCTGGTGCGTGTGACTTCGAACTCCTGTGTCGGAAGCTGGCCTTTGAGCGCCGAATTGAAATCCAGTTCGCGCAAGGACGAGGCATGCCGCCCCGCTCCTTCAATGGGGTGGGTATGGCCGCAGTAATCGCAGATCAAAGCCTCGCGAGACGGGTCGTAGCGGTAATCGGCACCGCATTGCTCGCAAGGGAAACGATGATCGGCCTCTGACATGATACCTCTTCCACACCCAAAATCCGTCGGCCCCAGCTGCCGTGGCCGATAGTGGCACTGCCCAAAAGGATCTGAAAGTGCCCGCACCGGAAATTTTGAAAAAACGCGCCTGAGCCGCCTTACCGACAGCGGCGGACCGAACAATGGCTCATTTTCTGCGCCACCCCAAAAGAGTGTGATGACCCAACTAAAAAGGGCATTTGATAGGGCTTTGATATAGTTACAATATCCATTGGGAGTTTTTTATGTCCTTAAGCACCTTTATTGAGAAAGTCATTGCCGCTCAAGGCTGCCAACGTCACTGGCAAAATCGCCTCGAAGTAGCAATTCAGTCAGATGCAAAGGTGTTTCTTGTCGAGGAATCTGCCGATTACCATCGTTGCCCCTTTGGATGCAAAACCCATGGAATGCCTTACATGGCGCGGGCACAGCCTGAAGTAGAGGCTGCGATCCTCATCCATTCCGCGTTCCATATCGCAGCATCGAAGGTCGCGCGGAAGCTTGCTCTCGGCCAGCACGCCGCTGCCAAGCAGATTTTCGACGGCGAGTTTGCTGACCTCTCCCGCGACCTGACGGTCGCTCTGAACCGTTGGAAAGCTGTGGCTTTCGCTCCGAAAGTGGCTCAGCCCGTTCAGATCATGCCTCGGGTGGCGGCGGCGGCAGCACGGTAAAGAGGCGGGCAAGTTCGGTCACTTCGCCGGCGCGCTTCCATCCATCCTGACCTGCGGTCCAGACATGGGTGTCGCGGGTCAGGCTCCCGTCCGTTGCCTTGCGCCCCATCGCGGCCAAGGAAAACGGCCCCGAGGTTTCGCCGTTCACGGCGACATGCCAGACATGCTCGACGGGCGGTGGGGCTGGCGGAGCGGCAGAGCGCGCACCCCATGGGCCGGCTGCCCCTTGGGCCGCCTGCATTCCCAAAACAGCACCAACAGCCGCACCCGCAGCGCCGCCAGCATCTCCGGGGTTCCGCGCTGCCTCGGCCATGGCCTCCGCCGCGCTATATTGGGCGTAACGCTCGAGGTCGCCCGCAACGCCCATAGACGTCCGCCGATCGAGGGCACGCTCGACTTCGTCGGGCAGCGAAATGTTCTCGATATAAAGCTCGGGCAGTGCAATGCCGTAGGCCGAAAGCGTGGGCTCGATGCGTTTCGCGAGCAGCGCGCCCAGATCGGCAGTGTTTGCCGCCATATCGAGCACCGGAATGCCCGACGCCGCGATCACGCGGGAAAACTCCTGCACGATAATGTTGCGGATCTGGAAGCTGATCTCGTCCATGGTGAATTCGCCATCCGTGCCGACGATCTCGCTCATGAAGCGGCCGGGTTCCGTCACGCGTACGGTATAGGTCCCGAAGGCCCGGAGGCGCACAGGCCCGAATTCGGGATCGCGGCAGATCACCGGGTTCTTCGTGCCCCATTGCAGGTCGGAGAACCGCGTGGTGTTGACGAAATAGATCTCGCTCTTGAAGGGCGATTTGAAACCGTGTTCCCAGTGGTTTAGCGAGGTCAGTACGGGCATGTTGTTGGTTTCGAGCATGTAGAGGCCCGGCGTGAACACATCGGCCAACTGGCCTTCATGCACGAAAACAGCCGCCTGCCCTTCCCGCACCGTCAGCTTCGCGCCGTACTTGATTTCATGGCCTTCGCGCTCAAACCGCCAGACCAGCGTATCGCGGGTGCTATCGGTCCATTCGATGACATCAATGAACTGTCCAGAAAGAAAATCGAGAATGCCCATGTGGCTCTCCCTTGTTAAAAAACGTCAACTCGGCCCGCTGACGAGGCCATTGGCAATGTCGATAATGATTGGATGCGCATCGCGGAGGCTCATGCCGGGATAGAGGCGCGGGTCGTAGAGCATCCGGAGGAAAATCTGGTCCTGCGTGGTCAGGAGGGCGAATTCGTCGTCATCATTGAAGATCGAGGGGCGCGCGGCAGGGCTGTCATTCGCTAGTCCCAACCCCTGCGCCAATTCCTCATGCACGCAAGACAGCCGCAGAAGATCGGGATGTTCCGCGCGGATCACGGCAATCGCGCGGGTATAGGCGAAATCATTCTCCGGCCCTGCGAAGGCCATGACAAGGCAGTGGATTCCGCGCGGCATCGACTGCAAGAGGCCGAGCGAGGCGCGGTCGATGTTCGGCACGATGCTCTGCACCCGCGCCAACATCTGGCTCCGGTCATCCTCGCCCATGATCAACACATGGAAATTCGCGTTCGCGGCACTTCCAGCCGTCATCGGATGGCGGGTCAGGTTGGCGAGGCGCTGCACGTAATTGGTAACGGCCTGACGGTCCGTGGTGTGGCGCGTCGGATCAACCGAGGCCCCGAATTCGATACCGAAACGCACTGGCCCCGGCCAGCGACGCAAGCCCACAGACGCACCAGAAGCCGCGCGCAAACCGCCGCCCCGCTCGTACTCGTCGAAAAACGCGATTTTCTCGAAATTACGAACCGCGATATCCGCGTCAAAGGGCGTATCCGGCCCGCCGCCATCGGTTCTGAGCAGGCCCTGCGTTAGCAACTCTGCCTGCACCCGCGCATAGTAGCGGGCGAGTTCGGCAGAGGCTGCAGATTGCACCGCCCCCCGCGACGGCACTGTAGACGTGGCGGGCTGGCCACCAGGGCGCGTCGAAGGTGGAACCGTTGCGGCATCGAGACAAGCCGACACAAAAAGCGCCGCCGCGACTGCCAGTAAATGCCTCGGAAATCCCACCATCGACGCCCAATTATCCTTTCGGAACCGAAGTGCCTGCCGTATCGCCAAGCCCGGTTGCCCAAGCTTTGGCAGATGCCAGCGTGTCACGCAATTCCGCTTCCATTTTCTTCAACTCGCCCTCGGCGGCCGCACGGCGGCGCTTGCCTTCGTCCGCGATTTCCAAGCTTTCCTGAATCGTGCCGATCAGATCCGCATTCGCCTGCTTGACCACTTCGATATCGAAGACGCCGCGCTCCATTTCCTCGCGGATCATCTTGTTGCTGTCGCGCAGGTTCTTCGCATTCGCTATCAACAGCTCATTGGTCAGGTCGTTGGCGTCTTTCACCGCCGCTGCCGCTTCGGCGGACCGCTGGATCGTCACAGCCTGCGCCAACTGGGTTTCCCAGAGCGGCACGGTGTTCACGAGCGTCGAATTGATCTTGGTGACCAGCGACTTGTCATTCTCCTGCACCAGCCGGATCGACGGCAGGGACTGCATGGTGACTTGCCGGGTCAGCTTCAGGTCATGCACCCGACGTTCCAGATCATCGCGCGCCGCCCGCAGATCGCGCAATTCCTGCGCCTTCATCACCTGCTCGGTTTCGGGCGCCGCCTGCACCTCGGCTTCCTTCGCCGGAATGGTCTTGGCATCAAGCTCCTTCAACTTGGCTTCGCCCGCCGCGATATAAAGCGCCAGATCGTCGTAGAAGTTCAGCGTGCGGTCATAGAGCATGTCCAAAGACTTGATGTCTTTCAGAAGCTTATGCTCGTGCTCCAGAAGGTTCTCGGTGATCTTGTCGATCTGCCCCTGCACTTCCTCAAAGCGCGCCGTGAACTTGGCAAACGGGGCCGCGCGGCCCAAGAGGCGCTCCCACCAAGAACGTTTCCGCCGGACATCCAGTTCGGAAATCGAGAAGCCACGGATCGTGGTGACAATCGAGCGGAGGCTGTCACCGGCAGGGCCGACGTCCTTGTTGCGGACATCCTGCAGCATCGCCTGACTGATTTCCTGCAACTCGATCTGGGCGCGGGCACCGAAAGACACGATGGACTGGGTGTTCTTCATGTCGATTTCTGCCATCCGCGAGCAGATCGCTTCGGACGCCGCCGGATCGGCCGCGTCCAACGCCACAACAGCTTCCGCAGGTGCGGGTTCGGGCAGAAGAACCGCATTCACTTCCTCGACCATGGCCAAAGTCGCAGCGGCTTGTTTCTGAACAGTTCCGGTCATGTCTCGATCCAATCTAGGCTTGGTTACTCTTCCAGACGCAGCCCTTCACGGGCGAGCCTCTCACGCAGAACGTCGATCTCTACCGTAAGATCGGCATGTGTATCCTTCAAAAACGCTTGGGTCCTTGTGGCGAAATTCTTCTCAAGATCATCGAGAAGTGCCTCATATTCGGCCCGTGCCTCGGGTTTGGACTGCCGTTGGGCGATGGCGGCATATTTGAGCGAGGCATCCCGCGCCCCCATCAGATAGACCGACAGATAACGCAGCGCGGCCGCGAGATCGCGTGGATCCTCTTCAACCTGCCGGAACAGGGCGCGCGCTTTCAACTGGAAGGCCTCCAATCGGCGCATCAGGGCTTTGTCTCCGGTCGAGGCAATGGCCTCCGACATCGACTTCAAATGCTTTTCCGCCTCGTCCACCGCGCGGGCCACGCGATCTGTCTGGAATGCATCGACGCCTTCCATGCCTTTGTGCTTCATCGGATCGAAGCCAAAAGCCCCCAGATGCAACGCGAGGCCAAGCCCCGCAAAAATCGCGGCACTTGCGCTGCCGGATATGGCAAATCCTGCCAGACCGAGCCCCAGACCCGTGCAGATGGCGCCAAAAATCTTTCTCGGAATGGCAGGCCGCCGCGCGATCGTCCGCGCGCCCCAGGCCTCTTCGGCTTTCAACCCTTCGCGCGTCAGCCAAGCCGACAGGATCAGAAGCCCGAATGCTGCCAGATGAAGCACCATCTCTTGTGGAGGTGCGAAGAAGGCCCTGATCGCCAACGGAAGGGGAAGAAAGAACAAGAGGTTTGCGCGCCCGCCGATCTTCGTCCGCTTCGCGCCCGCGAAGGGGGCCGAAGGCGTCCGCGCATTCTCCGGGCTGAACTTGCCGCCAAATCGCTCAGCCATCACAGCCCCGCCCCAAGCGAGACATAGAAGATGAGCCCCGCGAGAAGGAAAAAGGATAGTTTCTGCAACCCGCCTGCCGACATTTCGCCCGCGCCCTCCGATTTATATCCGAAAGGTAAGGGAACGGTGCGGGTATGACTAGGGGGAAGTTGGTGGTGAAAACAGCACGGCAAGAAACCTCCCGCCAGCGGGAGGTGCCTCCGGCGGGGATATTTGAAAAAGAGAAAGCACGGGGAAGTGACTTGAACGGTGGAATGAAGACCGTCAGTGTTTTTCTATGAAAACGCTCGCTTGCCTTCTCGCTGTGATCGCCGCGCCGCTTCGGGGCGAGACCTGCCCTGCTGCGCCGGATATCCGTGTGGAAGAGGCGCAGATATTCGCCCAGATCCAGACCGCCCCCGATGAGGCCATGGCGCGCGGCTATACAAATGCGCTTTGGGCGCTCTGGACAAAGGCACCCGATCAGGCGGCTCAGGAGGTTCTCGATGACGGCATGACGCGGCGGTCATCCTACGATTTCCTTGCCGCAGAAGCCGCCTTCAGCCGTTTGATCGCCTATTGCCCGGAGTATGCCGAGGGCTACAATCAGCGCGCTTTCGTGCGCTTCCTGCGCGAAGAGCATGCGGCGGCCCTTCCCGATCTTGATCGCGCCCTGTCTATCAACCCGAACCACGTCGCGGCCTTGGCAGGAAAAGCGATGACGCTGATGGCCTTGGGGCGGGAGGACGAGGCGCAAGAGGTGTTGCGCATGGCGTTGAAGCTGCACCCTTGGCTGCCGGAACGCGCCTTTCTGCGCAAGGTTCCGGGCACGGATCTTTAACCGTCGCGCTCTGTTGAAGCCCCGCACCGGGGCTGATATTGGACCTTGGGGGGCTCATACTCCAACCGGTAGAGAGAGAGGACTTAAACTCCTTCCAGTCTGGGTTCGAATCCCAGTGGGCCCACCATCACTCCCCGTCATGCGGCGTATCGATCTTCGGAAGCCACGGCTTGATATCGACAAGCGCAGTACCGTTGAACGCGTCGGACGCATCAACCTCGATCCGCCCCGTCTCAGCGTCAATCGCCAGTATCCGCGTGATCGCGAGCGCCACCGGATTGGGGCGCGCGGGCGAGCGCAGCGCGAAGACGCCTGTTGGTGCGGGTTTGGAGGCTGGTGTTTGAACAAGAACATCGCGCGCCGCACGGCCCATCCAGTAGAGCAGGATCACAGTCATTCCGGCTTCGAGCCCGAAGAGCCCCGTGCGATAGGGCTCGGCGATCCACGCAATGAAACTCCCGCCACGCTCACGCGCTTCGCGCGGGTTCTTCGGGCAGTGGCCTTTGCTCCAAGGGGTTTCCATATGCCCGATGAAAACAATGCCGGCGTCGGGCTTGCTGGCAGGATCGAAGCCGAGGGCGATTTCACCGGGTTTCAGCATCGGGCTTCCTTTTTCGGCAAGTGAGGTCGCCCTATCAAAGCAAAAAGCCCGCGCTTCGACCAGCGCGGGCTTTTACGAGAGTGAACTGGGGCGATCAGCCTGCGGCGCGTTTGTCGGGCTGGAAGCCGATCCGGTCGGAGACCGTGAAGCGACCGCCTTTGAGGCGTTCGATCTTCCCGTCCCGCAAGAGGACGCCAAAGTGGCGCAACCCGTCTTCGCGGTTGAAGTCCTGCCCTTCGATCAGGCGCGCCTTGTTCATCAGCTGCGGGCGCGAGAATTCGGGGCGGCCTTCGACGAAAGACATATAGGCGGCAGCGGCTTCGAGAATCTCGGCCAGTGAATTTACACCTTTTTCCGACGCATATTCAGCGAACCCGCCAGCCGGCGCGTCAGCTTGGGGCGCGGTTTGCGCTTGGGATGGCACGCGGGCGATTTCCGGCGCGCGCACTTCGGTCACGGTCACGCGGCGCGGGCGCACGGGGACCACGGTGCCTGCACCGGCAGAGGCGCTTGGCACATCGATGCGCTGCTCGGCGACCAGTTTGAGCGGTGCCGGACGATCCTCGCCGGGGCGGCGCGTGCTCGCTCCGCCGGAGACAACCGGGCGACACGGACGCACGACCGATGCCAGATCCTCGCGATAGGGAGCCGCAGAGGGTTCGGGCTTCAGCACGCCCCCTTCCTGCTTTTCGGCCTTCGTTGCGGCCACTGCGGCGCGGAGATGGGCAATCGCGCTGCGGCGGTGGGTGCTTTCCGGCTCGTCCATTTCGGAAATGGTTTTGGCCATCAAACGCATCACGTCGCGGTCGGCATTGGCATCAGCGAAATGCGGCGCAGCGGGGGCGCGGGCGGCAAACTGGGGAGCTTCCGGCTCATGGTCGAAGTCTTCGTCATCGAAGTCTTCTTCGTCGTCGTAGGCTTCGTCCTCAAAGTCTTCGTCGTCGAAGTCTTCGTCCTGAAGATCGTCCTGACGCTCGGCGAAAAGCGAGTCCACCTGTTCGTCATCGTCTTCATCAAGATCGTCGAAGGTGAAGTCTTCGTCGGTCGTATCCGCGATTTCCGCTTCGACTTCGGCCAGTTCGCGGGCGAGCTCGGCTTCTTCTTCGTCGGAAAGGCTGGAGGCAACGGTTGCCGGGGCTTCTGCCACGGCGGTGTCCTCGTCTTCGGGCGCTTCTTCGATGGCGCCACGGCGAATTGCGGCTTCGAGATCGGCCTTTTTCACCTTGAGAACGCGAGCGCGCAGGGGTTGCACAGCTTCGGCGGGAGCGTCATCGCTTTCGGCTTCAGTTACGACCTCGGGTTCCGCCGGTTTCGCGGCTGTCTTGGTCATCAGGCGATCAAGAATGGCATCGAGATCATCGTCACCATCGGAATTCTCGACCTTAGGCTCCTGATCGGCTTGCAAACGGGCCAGACCCGACGAAACCGGAGCGCGGGCTTCGATCTCTGCCTCTTCTTCGGCATCGAGCATGGCATCTTCTTCGGCCAACTCGTCCTCATAGAACGCATCTTCGGCGACTTCTGCTGCCTCAGTCGGGAGTTCCATGTCGTCCTCGAGAAGGCCCAGATCGATTTCGCTGCCCTCATCCCATGCGGTGGAAGCGGCGAGCGAGGTCGGGGCTTCGGCATCTTCCATCGGGAGAGGCGTATCGAGATCAAGCTCTTCGGCGTGCTGGTCTTCGAGATACTCTTCGTCGTCGACGAGCAGCGGCGCAATCTCTTTGACAACGGGGGCTACGGCCGCGACAGGCGCTTCCGGCTCCCGCGAAACCACAGCGCGGATAGGTTCGAGCTTCGCAGCCATCGCAACCGGACCGGGGGCCACCGCCTGTTGGGGCTGGGGCTGCGGTGCGGGCTTGGAAACGGTCAGGGTGGATTGCGGCGCTTTCGCAGCTGGCGCGGGTGCCACGTCTTCCACAACAGCCGGAGCGACTGCCGCTTGAGCCACAGGCGCAGGTGCTTGAGCCGCAGGCGCAGCCACTTCCGGCGCAGAAGGTTCGGCCACGGCTTTCTCGGCGCGCAGAACGATGCGATCCCGCTCCTGCCACGCTTCGACCCGACGCGCGATCTCGCGTTCGGCAATGCGGGCAAGCATCTCGGCATCCGGTGTCGGGGGTTCAGCGCCGAAATAGCGATCATCCGCCGCCAGATCCCGGAAATACTCGGCAATCGCCTTCATCGTGTCGAAAGAGTCTTCAAACCCTTCGAGTGTGCATGAAAAGGTGCCATAAGAAACCGTAAGGACCTTGTTCGAACCAACCATGACTACGCGCCTTTTATTTCTGCTGCGACGGATCAATTTACCATGCTTCTAACGACGAAACGTGAACGATTCTTCGATTTTTACCGTATCATTTCGTGGCAAAAATGTGATCTGTCGCCAAATCAAAAGCCAATCAGCCTATGATTAAATGCATTGTATCCACCCGCGATCCAATAACCCTTATCGGCGGGGGTGAGGTGACGCTATTGGACGTCAACCAAGCATTGCATCACGCGCCGCGACTCATGGCAGCCGACGGCGGTGCCGACCGCGCCTTGGCCTTTGGGCAGGTGCCGGAAGCAGTGATCGGCGACATGGACTCGCTTTCTGAAACCGCGCGCGCGCTTCTCGCCCCGTCGACGCTTCATGAGGTGAGCGAGCAGGAGACACCGGATTTCGATAAGGCTTTGCGGGCAATCGATGCGCCTTTCGTGATCGGCATCGGGTTTTCGGGCCAGCGGGTGGACCATATGCTCGCGGCCTTCACCACTCTGGCCAAGCATCCGGAACGCCCGTGCATCCTCCTTGGCCGAGATCAGATCGTTCTGCTTTGCCCGCCTGACATCGCCATAGACCTTGCCGAGGATACGCTGGTGTCACTCTGGCCGCTGGCCCCTGTTTCCGGGCGTTCCACGAGTTTGAAATGGCCGATAGACGGGCTGACACTCCACCCGACGGGCCGTGTCGGAACCTCGAACGCTAGCACGGGCGGGCGCGTGCACCTTTCGGTCGAGGCACCGAGCCTCCTGCTTATTCTGCCGCGAGAGGTGCTTCCGGCCCTGATTGATGCGCTGCAGAGCGGCTCCTCGCGTTGGCCTGCTCGCACTGGATAATATAGAGGCCAGCGCCGCAGGTGATCAGAATGCCGGCCATAGCGACCCCATTCGGCAAATCGCGCCAGAACATCCACCCAAAAGCCACCGCCAACGGGATTTCGAGATATTGCATCGGAGCCAAGGTGGCAGCGGGCGCATAGCGCAAGGACCAGACCATCAAGAGATGGCTGACGCTTCCAATCACCCCGATCCCGAAGAGTAGCCCCCATGTTCCGGCATCGGGTGAGGCAGATGCGAGGGCCGAAAGGCCTGTCTGCGGGCCCCAGATCATCACAGGAACCATGAACACTTTCGCCAGAGTGCCCGAAACCGCTTGCATGCCGATCGGATCGGTCTCTTTCGCGATAACCCGCGTCAGAAGAATGAAACCTGCGAAGTTCACTGCCACTGCCACTGGCAATAGCGCGGGCCAGCCCACAACGGCAAAAGACGGCTGCACGACCAAAATGGTGCCGACAAAGCCGACTGCGGCAGCCACAAGGCGGCGTGGCCCTACCTCTTCGCCAAGGAAGAGATGCCCCAAAGCAAGCAGGATGAAGGGCATCACGAAGACAATCGCCACAGCATCGGCCAGCGGCAGGAATTGCAGGGCCGAGAACATCAGGGCGATGCCGAGGATATGCATGAGCGTCCGCAATACGGTAACGGCCAAGACCCGCCCGCGCATCTTCCACGCTCTTCCGCCAGCCCAAACCAGCGGCCAGAGGATGGCGGCCTGAACGGCAAACCGGATAAAAACAAATAGCCCGAGCGGCACGCGCTCGCCCATAAGCTTCGCCATAGCATCGCCCAACGGTGCCAGAACGCAGAAGCCAAGCATCAGAAGAATGCCAAGGAGAGGATTATCGCGCACGGGCAAACGCCTTGTTGTTGATTGAAATGACAATCTATGTTTGCGCAAGCAAGAAATACTCTCCTTTAAATTGCAATCCTTTTTCTTTTCTCCGCCAACCGCTCGCGATGGAAAACATAAAGCCCCGAGCCCACGATGATCAGGATCCCGAGCATGGAGAGACGGTTCGGCAAGTCCCCGAACACGGCCCAGCCCAAAGAGACAGCGGTGACAATCTCGGTGTAATGGATCGGCGCCACCACCGAAGATGGCGCGAACTTCAGCGCGTAGGTCATCAGAAGATGCGCCACGGCCGAGGCCGCACCCACCCCCGCCATCCATGCCCAAGCCCAGCCTTGCGGCTGCACGAAGGTCAGGGTCGGCACGTTCAACGCATCAGTTACAAGGAGCACCGGTAAACAGATCGCGGCGGCAACAGTCGATGTATGGTACTGCATGGCAATCGGATGCATCCGCCGCGAGAGGCTCCGCGTGACGAGCATATAGAGCGCGAAGAAGAACGCAGTACCCAAGGGCAGAAGCGCCACCGGCCCGAAGACCGCAAACGATGGCTGGATGACGCACATCGCGCCGACAAAGCCCACCGCAACCGCCGCCAACCGCCTAGGCCCCACTTCCTCGTGATAGATAAAGCGCCCGATCAGGAGGATGACAAACGGCTCCGCAAAGGCAATCGCCAGCGCATCGGCAATCGGCATGTAGCGTACCGCGCCGATGAAGCAGTAGGTCGAGATCATCAGGCAAAGTGCGCGCCACATCACCACGGGCAAGAGCGCCAAAGGCAAGCGCAGCGACTGCCCGACCAAAAGGCAGATCGGCATCATCAAAGCGCCCTGCACCACAAATCGCGCGAGGGTGATCTGCCCGACAGGGATCGTCGCTGTGGCCAGTTTGGAGGAAACATCGATCAGGGGCGCTGTGATGCAAAAGCCGATCATCAGCAGAATGCCGAGAACGGTCCGCTCAGAAAACGTAGGAAGAGAGGGCGCAGGAACATGTGTCATGAGCCCCCTCTATCCAGTCTTGTCCGGCTGGGCGAGCAAGGAAACGACCTTTCGCGTCGCTTCCATTGCCCTTCGTTTACCGTGCGTGGAACACGAAAGACCGCATCGACACCGATCCCAACTCGATCGCATCAGTCATGAAGGTCAGATCGTCCCGCGCATCCGAAGCCCCGGCGATGGTCAGCGCAGGCAGGTAGTGGTCGACCGAAGGATGCGCCATCCGCAAAAGGTTCCCGAGCTTCGGGCGATCCGCGAGGCTCGCGAAATCCCGAACCGTCAGGCGATCCTCGAAGAGCTTATCGAACTCCACCGCGAAATCCTGCGGCGCACCACCGAAGCGCAAAGCGCGCAGGTTATGCACCACGTTGCCCGACCCGAGGATCAGCATACCCCTATCGCGCAATTCCGAAAGGGTGCGCCCGATTTCCAGCTGGTGCGCCAGATCGCGGCCCATGTCAATGGAGACCTGGAACACCGGAACATCGGCGCCAGGGTAGAGGTATTTCAGGATCGTCCACGCCCCGTGGTCGAGACCCCATGTGTCGTCCACATCCGAGTGATGGCTGGCCAAGAGCGCTGCCACCGAACGCGCGAGTTCCGGATCGCCCGGGGCATCATAGTGCATTTGGTACAAGGGCTCGGGGAAGCCGTAGAAATCGTGGATCGTGCGCGGCATCGCCGAGACATCCACCAGTGTCGTGCCCTGCGTCATCCAATGCGCAGAGACCACCAGAATGGCGCGCGGTCGCGGCAGGCTCTGGCCCAGGTCTGTCCATGCCCGCGAGAAGCTCGTATCCTCAAGGGCGTTCATCGGGCTGCCGTGGCCGAGAAACACCACCGGCATCCGGTCCGTCGGTGCAAGGCTGTCACGCAGACGCTGCAAATCGGTTGCGACGCTCATGGCTTGGTTCCTTCCCAAAGGGTGAGCGGGCCACACATTGCGCGCAGCCCACCCTGTTTCAGATTAAGCCAGACGGCCGAGCTTGTTTTCGAGAGCCGGGAAGCGCAGCGCGAAAGCCCCTGCCCCAAATGCTGCCACCGCGCCTTGCACGACCGCCCAGAACACCGGGTATTCCCAGCCACCGCCCTGTGCGGAGAAGGCCCAGCCATTGCCGGAGTGCACATAAGCCGCCCCGAGCAGCACGGGGATCAGCGCGACAGACACGAGGCGCACCGCGACACCTGCGATCAGCAGCAGGCCACCGCCAACTTCACCGATAATCGTCGCATAAGCGAGAATTGCCGGAAAACCGATGCTTTCGAAAAAGCCCACCGTGCCGGGGATCGTGAAAACAAAGACCTTCATCAACCCATGCGCCAGAAACGCGATACCCGTGGCCACACGAAGCGCGAAAGCTGCGTAATCTGCATTATTAACCGTAGTCATTTCTTCATCCTTCCCAAGATTGTGTGGCGAACAGCTGTGCTCGCCGTGATGGGATCTAGATAGCCCTTGCCATTAACGACCAAAATGGAGATGTTATTGAATTATTATCTCCATTTTGTTCTGAATGAGGCGCTATGGATATCGTCGATGAACTCCGCGCTTTCGTCGCCACCGCGCAAACCGGCTCCTTCACCGCCGCTGCGGATCAACTCGGCGTCTCGAACCGCCTGACCTCGAAATATGTCGCTGAACTCGAAGCGCGGCTCGGCGTGCGCCTCTTCCAACGCACCACGCGGCGGGTCGGCCTTTCGCCTGCCGGGGAAGACCTTCTCACCCGCGCCCCTGCCCTCCTTGAAGAACTGGACGCGCTACTCTCGGAAGTCTCCGACAACACGCGCGGCCTATCCGGCTCCTTGCGGATTTCGGCTTCCGTCACCTTCGGGGAAATCTACATCGGCCCCATGCTCGGGCGCTTCGCCGCCAAACACCCCGACCTCTCCATAGACCTGCGCCTGACCGACCAGTTCGTCGATCTCGCCAGCGACGGGATCGACCTTGCCTTCCGCATCGGCCATGCCGACCGCCTCTCCTTGAAAGTTCGCAAACTCGGAGAAATCCAGTCGCAAGTCGTGGCCAGCCCCGACTATATCGCCGCCCATGGCGCGCCATCCGTTCCAGCGGACCTCGCAAACCACGCCTGTATCATCGACACCAACCGCCGCGCGCCGCGCCGCTGGCTGTTTACCTCCTACGCGGGCGAGGAAATCGTCACCGTTGATGGCCGCTTCCGCGTCAACTCCGCCCGCGCGAGCCTCGAACTGGCAGCGGCAGGCCTCGGCATCGCCTACGCGCCGACCTTCGCCATGCAGGATTGGCTGGCCTCCGGAAAGCTGGTTCCTATCCTCACCGATTTCAGCACCGAGGCAGGCCCTGTGAGCGCGGTCTATCTGGAGGGTCGCTCGACACCGCGCAAGATCCGCGCGCTCATTGACTTCGCCCTCGAAGACAGCCGCACCGCCGCGATCTTCCAGCCTGCTAGCTAGGTATCAACCCTTGGCGTGAAAGAAATCGTAGATCGTTTCCGCCAGACTGTCGGAAATGCCCGGCACTGCCTTCAAATCCGCAAGGCCCGCGCGGCTCACGGCCTTGGCGCTGCCGAAATGCTGCAAAAGGGCGCGCTTGCGGCCAGCACCCACGCCCGGAACTTCGTCCAGAGGCGTTGCCGCCACGGATTTCGCGCGCTTCGCGCGGTGAGTGCCGATGGCGAAGCGGTGCGCCTCGTCGCGCAGGCGCTGGATGAAGTAGAGCACCGGATCATTGCGCTGTAGCGCGAAAGGCCGCTCGCCCATGCGGTGGAATTCTTCCTTGCCATGGTCGCGGTCCACCCCCTTGGCCACGCCCACCATCGCCACATCTTCCACGCCCATCTCGGCCATGATCTCGGCCACCGCCGAAACCTGCCCTGCGCCACCGTCGATCAGGAGGAGGTCCGGCCAATGCCCGTGCTCCCGATCGGGGTCTTCCTTCATCAAGCGGGCGAAGCGGCGCGACAGCACCTCTTTCATCATGCCGAAGTCATCCCCCGGTGTCAGATCCGTGCCCTTGATGTTGAACTTGCGGTATTGCGACTTCAGGAACCCTTCCGGCCCCGCCACGATCATCGCACCCACGGCATCGGTGCCTTGGATATGCGAGTTGTCGTAAACCTCGATACGGCGAGGCGCGCTCTCCAGCCCGAAGGCCTCTGCCACACCTTCCAAGAGCTTCGTCTGCGTCGCGCTCTCACTCATCCGCCGCGCCAAAGCCTCGCGCGCATTCCGAGCGGCACCCTCGATCAGCTCCGCCTTCTCGCCCCGCTGCGGCACGGCGAGTTCAACCCTGCGCCCCGCCCGTTCGGAAACCGCATCTGCCACCCATTCCTCGTTCTCCAGCCCGTGTGAGAGGAGGATCAACCGTGGCGGCTCGCGCCCCTCGTCGTAGAACTGGCCGAGGAAGGCTTCCAGCACCTCCGGCGCATCGATGTCTGCCCCGACGCGGGGGTAATAGTCCTTGTTGCCCCAGTTCTGACCAGCACGGATGAAGAACACCTGCACGCAGGCCTGCCCCCCTTCCATATGCAGCGCCACAATGTCGGCTTCCGTCACCGTGCGCGGGTTGATGCCCTGCACTGTCTGCACAGCCGTCAGTGCGCGGATGCGATCCCGCAAGGCGGCTGCCTTCTCGAACTCCATCGCATCCGAGGCCGACTGCATCTCGGTTTTCAGGCTTTCCTGCAAGGCCGTCGACTTGCCCGACAGGAAGCGCTCCGCATCGGCCACACTCGCCGCGTAATCCGCCTCCGAAATCAGCCCCACGCAGGGCCCAGAGCACCGTTTGATCTGATAGAGCAGGCAGGCCCGCGTGCGGCTTTCGAACTGGCTATCCGTGCAGTTCCGCAACAGGAACACGCGCTGCAACTGGTTCAATGTCCGGTTCACGGCGCCCGCGCTCGCGAAGGGGCCGTAATAGCTCCCCTTCTCGGTTTTCGCTCCACGATGCTTCTTGATCTGGGGAAACCCGTGCGTGCGGCTCACAAGGATGTTCGGGAAGGACTTATCATCCCGCAACAGCACGTTGTAACGCGGCTTCAACTGTTTGATGAGGTTCTGCTCCAAGAGCAGCGCCTCGGTTTCCGTCCGCGTCGTCAGGAACATCATCGACGCGGTTTCAGAGATCATCCGCGCGATCCGCCCCGAATGCCCCGAAGGCCGCGCGTAATTCGACACCCGCGCTTTCAGATTGCGCGCCTTACCCACGTAAAGCACGCGGCTTTGGGCATCGAGCATACGGTAAACACCCGGACTTCCGTCCAGCCGCTTCACGTAATCCGCAATCAGGTCATGGCCCGTCAGGGCGGGTACTTCAGTCATGCTATGCAGCTATCCGATTCTGGCCAGGCGCTGCAACGCGCGGAACGCGAAGGCAACCCCAAAGGCATCCCCGTTTCCTGTGGATAAGTCTGTAGGCAAAATCTGGGCAGGTGGAATTTTTCCCGAGATTCAGGGGGGTTCCAACATTTGCCTAAAAAATAGGCAATTTTTTAACCTATTGATTTCAAGAGAAAGAATTTTATGACATTAACAACTTACTGATTTCATTAAAGATTTCGTAACGCTTTTGTGACGCCCTCCAGCTCGGTGCACAACTTGCCGCCGAAGTGCATCTTTAGGCTTCACTCAACCCCCAAAACATCAGGCGTTTTCCAGCCCAGATGCTGCCCGCCATCCACGCAGATTAACTGCCCCGTCACGCCCGGCGCATCGAGGAAATAGCCAAGCGCCGCCGTGATATCCCGTGCGTTCGCGCCCCGTTTCAGAATGGTTGCGGCCCGCTGGCCCGCGAAATGGCTTTTGGTTTGCCGCCCCCCGCGCAGGGTCGGCCCCGGCCCGATCGCATTCACGCGCACGGCGGGTGCCAAGGCCTGCGCCGAGGTTTGCGTGAGCGCCCAGAGGCCCATCTTGGCAATCGTGTAAGTCATGAACTCGGGCGTCAGCTTCCGCACGCGCTGGTCGATCATATTGATCACCAAGCCCCGCGCCACCGGTTCGCCCATCTCGTCCACCAGCGGCTCAGGCACTTGCGCCGCGAAGTGTTGCGTCAGCACGAAAGGCGCGCGCAGGTTCGACTCGAGATGCCTATCCCAGCTTTCGCGGGTCGCGGTCTTGATGTTGTCATACTCGAAGATCGAGGCGTTGTTCACCAGCACTCCGAGCGGCTGATCCAACCCCTCCACGGCCCGCGCCACCAGACCCTGCACTTCCGCCTCGACTAGAAGATCGGCCTTCAGGGTAACGGCTTTGCGCCCCATGCCGCGGATGTCTTCGGCAACGGCTTCGGCCTCCTCTTCCGAGCTGGCGTAATGCAATGCCACATCATGCCCGCGCTCGGCCAGATACAGCGCCATCGCCCGCCCGAGCCGCTTCCCCGCCCCTGTGACCAATGCCGCCATTTCCGCCTCCAGTTTCCGTCAGATCAGTGCAACCACCGCGTAGATTACATAGAGCCCCAGAAGCAGAAGTCCCCAGAGTTTCGTGATATTTTTCCCGAGGAACACGAAGGGGATCAGCATCAGCGACGCCCCCAGCATCACCCAGAGATCACGGCTCAGGAACGTGGCCTCCACAGGCACCGGTGCTACCAACGTCGTTACACCTATAATGCCGCACAGATTGAAGTAGTTCGAGCCGATCACGTTGCCCAAAGCCACGTCCGATTGCTTGCGGAGCGTCGACATCACCGTGGTCGCCAATTCCGGCAGCGATGTGCCGATTGCCACGAGCGTGAGCCCGATCACAGTCTCCGAAACGCCGAAGTCACGCGCGATGATCACAGCGTTATCGACG
>JALQUU010000111.1 GCA_023260655.1 Paracoccaceae bacterium
GACTTGTGCCTTCACCGGAAATGAGACCTCGGTTGCCGCAGCGAGCGTTGTTCCAGTCACGTCACGGGAGCCTTCCGAAAGCCTTTGGCAGGCTTTGAAAGCCGCTCCGCTGTCGACCCTGCGGCGTATCGGCGACGCGCGGGCACCGGGTTTGATTGCCCATGCCGTCCACGATGGCCACCGCGCCGCCCGCGAACACCTTTCGCCAACCTCGGCGCCGCTGCGAGAGAGGGTCATTCTTGCCTGATCCACGCCATCGCGTCGCCGCTCAGCCGCTGACCTCGCGGCTCGAACATCGGCTCGGCCAATGGGCGCGAGCGCGACTGCCCGGAGGGCTTGCCGAATTCATTATGTTCTGCCTCAAGATGGGCTGGGCAAGCCTCTTCGGCGGGCTGATGCTCGGGGCGATCATCCTCTCGAAAGCGGTCTGGCAGGCAGACTGGCCCATAGCCCGCTACGACGCGCTTCTCGGCTTTGCCATCGCTACGCAGGCGCTGTTTCTGATCTTTCGCCTCGAGACAGTTGAGGAAGCCAAGGTCATCCTCCTCTTCCATCTGACAGGCACTGTGATGGAGTGGTTCAAGGTCTCTGCCGGCAGCTGGGCCTATCCCGAACTCGCCCTTTTCAAGCTCTTCGACGTGCCGCTCTTTTCCGGCTTCATGTATGCCTCGGTGGGGAGTTTCATCGCCCGCGTGATCCGACTATTCGAGATGCGATTTGCGCCCTATCCGCCGATCTGGCTCACATTTCTCTTGGCTTTGGCCATTTATGCCAACTTCTTCACCCATCATTTCATTTGGGATATCAGGCTTGCGCTCATTGCAGCGACCGTCGCCGTCTATGGCCGAACGATGATCTCCTACAGGGTCGGCCGTCGCCACCGGATGAACCTCGTTCTGGCCGGCGCTCTTTCGAGTTTTTTTCTCTGGCTGGCCGAGAATATCGGCACCCTCACAGGCACATGGGTCTATGCGGGCAAGCACATCAGTTCCTTCGCCAGCCTGTCAAAGATGGGGAGTTGGTATCTCCTGCTCTACGTCGCCTTCATTACAGTGACCGTTGTGGTCCGGCCCCGCTCAGACGAGCCCGCGGCCGAGGGCAATGAAGGCAACCGCGCCAACCGCGAGTAGTGTGTAGAAACTGGCCCAGCCTGCCCAACGCAGCATCGCAGAAGAGCGTTCCCGACCCCGATCTAGGCCGCGCAAATGGGCCATGACGGCGGCTGCGGCGCGTTCGGCCCTCGCCCCGTCGACCATGTGGGACAGTTTTGGGGACAGGGCCATCGGCGCGGCATCGGCCAGAAATTGCATATCGCGGCGCAGATCTGCCGGCATCAGCCGCGCGGCGCGGGTGAGCCGGATCTCGGCCGTTCGACCGCGCACGCCCAGCCGCCGCCGCGCCATTCGGGCGACCTTGTCGATCAGATCCTGCAATTCGTTCGGTCTCATGCCGCCCCTCTAGCAAAGGCATCCGGAGCCGCTCAATCCCTCTGGTCTTTTCGCGCTGCAATTGCTTAGGGTCGATGCATGTTGAACACGATTGTCCATGGCGAACCCACCACCAAGCCGCCCCTTCTCATCGCGCACGGCCTCTTCGGATCAGGCCGCAACTGGGGCGTGATCGCCAAGCGGCTGTCGGACGAGCGGCAGGTGATCGCCGTTGATATGCGGAACCACGGGGCGAGCTTTTGGCATGACGACCATGCCTATGAGGATCTGGCCGACGATCTGGCGCAGGTGGTCCCCGAGAGGGCGGATGTCTTGGGCCATTCGATGGGGGGTAAGTCGGCGATGATGCTGGCGCTGCGGCAGGGCCGTCGCGTGTCGTCGATGTGGATGGCGATTGAGGCTGTCAAGAAAGGCGAGGCGGATGTGGCCGTTTCAGCCGGCAACACTGGCGCGCTGATGGCGATGGCGAAAATCTGTCTGCGCATGATGGCCCGCGTCGACCGGCCGGCGCTCGCTTGCCTCTGGCCGACGCTGCGCGGCCAATCTGTCGTGCTCGATGTCGGCGCCTCGATGGGCGCCAACGCCGCCCACCTTGTCGATCTCGCGATCATGGGGTCGGCGATGGCCAGCATCATTCTGGGCCTGGAGCGGCCCAGCGTCGGTCTGCTAAATGTCGGCACCGAGGAAAT
>JALQUU010000112.1 GCA_023260655.1 Paracoccaceae bacterium
CCACACCAATCGCAAACAGCCGCTGCTGTATCAGTTCCCGCTTCGCCCCGGACCGGTGACGCTGGTGCGTATCTCGCAGGCCCATAATCGCCCGCACATGATCCTGAGTTTCGGTGAAATGCTGCGCCGGCCCATGGCCTTTACCGGTACGTCCGGCGTGATCCGGTTCGAAAGGCCCGCCGACGCGGTTCTGGGCGATATCATCGACAGCGGGCTCGAACATCACATGGCGCTGGCCTACGGCGATCACCGCCCGGCGCTGCGCGGCGTGGCGGGCGCCCTCAACCTCCCGCTTCTGGAGATTTGAACATGACAATCCGCTATGGCCTCATCGGCTCCGGAATGATGGGGCAGGAGCATATCCGCAACATCAACCTTCTTGGGGGGTGCGAGGTTGCTGCCGTTGCCGATCCTGATGAGGGGATGCGAGCCCTTTCGGTTCAAACTTCGGGCGGGACGGCCAAACCCTACTCTGACTACAAGGAAATGATCTCCAAGGGCGATCTTGATGCCCTTGTGATCGTGTCCCCCAACGACACGCACCATGCGATCCTGATGGACATTCTGGAAACGCCGCTTCCCATTCTCTGTGAAAAGCCTTTGTGCACGACTTCGGTTTATTGCCGCGAGGTTCTGGCCAAAGCCGAGAACCGGGCCGCTCCGGTCTGGGTGGCTATGGAGTATCGCTATATGCCGCCGGTTCAACGCCTTCTTGCCGAGATCGGCAACGGGACGACGGGAACGCCGCGCATGATGGCGATCCGCGAGCACCGCTTCCCGTTCCTGCCCAAGGTGGGCGACTGGAACAGATTCAACGTTCGCACCGGCGGCACGTTGGTCGAAAAATGCTGTCACTTCTGGGATTTGATGCGCCTGACGCTCAAAAGCGATCCGGTGCGGGTCTATGCCTCGGCGGCGGCGGATGTGAACCACCGTGACGAGCGCTATGACGGCAAGAAGCCCGACATCATCGACAACGCCTTTGTGACGGTCGAGTTCGAAAACGGCGCGCGGGGTATGCTCGATCTGTGTATGTTTGCCGAAGGTTCCTATTGGCAGGAGGTCATTTCCGTCACCGGAGAAAAGGGCCGCGTCGACGCCAAAGTGCCGGGGCCAGCCCGCTTCTCGCCTGACGGCAAGGAGCGTGCGTCGGAAATCGAAATCTCGCACCGCGCCAGCAAAGAGGTGATCCGCGAAGAGATCGAGGTGGATCACAGCATCCTCGCGGCGGGCGATCATCATGGCTCGACCTTCTTCCAGCATCAGCGGTTCAGGGATCTGGTTCAGTCAGGTCGTGGCCGCCCCGAGGTGAGCCTGCATGACGGGCTATGGTCGGTCATCGTGGGTGAGGCCGCCGAGGAAAGCGCACGAACCGGACGAGCCATTGATATTCGGGGTGCTGCATGACTGCATTTGGTGCGCTTGCGGATGGCCGGGCCGTCGAAAGGCTCAAGATATCAGGTGGTGGTCTGACGGCTGATGTGCTGACCTATGGCACGGTGATCCAAAACCTCAGCCTCGAAGGCCACGACAAACCTCTCGTTCTGGGCTTTCCCGAATTTGCCCCCTATCTCACCCATTCGCCCTATTTCGGTGCAACAGCGGGCCGCTGTGCCAACCGCATTCGCGATGGGCATCTCGAGCTTGCAGGCAAGACCTATCGGCTCGACACAAATTTTCTTGGCAAGCATTCGCTCCACGGTGGCCTTGTCAGCATGGGCAAACGCCTGTGGGCGGTCGACAATCATAGCGCCGCCTCGGTCACATTTGCCATTACCCTTGAAGATGGCGAGATGGGCTACCCCGGAAAGCTCGCCGCGACTGTGACCTATTCGTTGTTGAAGGGTGGGGTTCTTGATGTTGTGATGCGCGCCCGGACGGACGCGCCGACCCTGTGCAACATGGCCCACCACAGCTATTTCAACCTCGGCAGCGATCATGTTGGCACCTACCTGATGCGCATCGAGATCGCCATGCAGATGACGCCTCGCGAGATGTGGGAAATGTTCACAGAAGTGGGGCTAGGGCAAAAGCCCAATATACCCTTTCCAGGTGTGGCCAGTGGTCGCTTGCGACCCTACAAGACCTGGCGTCCCATTGAGCAGGC
>JALQUU010000113.1 GCA_023260655.1 Paracoccaceae bacterium
GTAACGGCCGATTCGGTGTCGGCCTTCATTCCCGGTGTGCACTCGAGCATGCAGCTCGGCTGAAGCGCAGGACCACGACCGGTGTCGACCTCGACCAAGCACATGCGGCACATGCCGACCGGCTTCATGCGCTCGTGGTAGCAGAAGCGCGGCACCTCGATCCCGGCCACTTCACAGGCCTGGATCAGGGTCATAGCGCCCGGCACTTCAACTTCGCGGCCGTCGATGATGATCTTCTTGAGGTCGGACATGTCAGCTCACTTCGTTTTCAAATAGGCTCCGATTGCAGACTTGGCGGCGATCTCCGCCTTGCCTGCCCGGCAGAAACTTGCGGGCTTGCCCGCGTCGATCTTCTTCTCCGCAAAGAGCGCAACGACATCCGCCGCCAGCTGCTCCATCGGTATTTTTTCGGCAAGGCCCTTCAACTCGGCCTCAGACAGGCCCGAAGCGGCCTCAACAGCAGCGCCATTGGCATCCGCCGCCTCGCGGTCAAAGCTGTAATCGCCACAAGCCCCGGCAATCTGCTCGGCCAGAAAGCGATCCAGCGTATGGGCATAGATCGCATCCGGAATGCCGTTTACATCCGCCGCCGCTGCGCCTGCCGTCAGAGCCAGTGCCAGAACCACCCGCATCACCGAACCCTCAGGAAAGAGCCGATGAGGCTGCGCTTGGCCACCTCTTGGCGTCCAACGGTGCAATAGCTTTCAGCGTCGCCCTTCTTCACTCCGGCATCCACCAGATAGGCCTCGCCCTTGGCGCGCATCTTCGCCTTCTCGGCCTTGCTCGTCACATAGGCCTTGATTTGCTCATCCGTGTAGCCAAGGTCACGCGCCTTGTCCTCAAGGCTGTTCATAAAGGTCAGCGCCTTCACGTAGCGCGGCGAGATCGAGGTGCATTGCTTGCGAAGCTCGTCGGCAATCCCGACAGCCAATAGCCCCTCGTTGATCTCGCTCTGCTGCGACAAGGGCGGCAATGCCTTCGCCATCGACGCCGTCGCACCGAATGCGAACACAAGGCTCAGCATCAAACGTTTCATACCATCACTCCTTTTGCGAACCGGAGCAGAAGGCTCCGGCATCGCTGCAGAAATGGGGGGCGGTGTCTGCTATGCAATAACAGCCCACCCAAGCCCCTGATATGTCACGTGAAAGCATCATGCCTTGCAGCGCCCCACCAACACGAGTTGATCATTCGAAATCGCCAGCCCTTCGCTATCGGGGCCAACGGTCCATTCCGCATCAGAACGCCCATATTGCTTGATGCAATACTTGGTCGCTTCGTATCGGCCCGCTTCCCGCGCGCCATCAATGCCCTGATCGGCACGGTTCACAGTCACCGTAAACGCCGCGCGATCCCCACGCTCCGTCGAAATCCGGGCCGGATAGTAAAGCCCTTCGAACATGGTTCGGCTCTTGGCCGGACGGACCAAATTCGAGAAGCCATTGCTGCACCCGGCCAAAAGCAGCAACGCACCCAACAGGAGTGCGCCCTGCCCGATCCGATGCTTCCGGCTCTGAATGTTCATGGCCCGAGCCCCTCTCACCGTGCTGCCGCCGGACGGCGCGCGCCGGAACGCTTGTGTGCGATCCGCTCTTCGATCACGTCGCGGAAGTTGCGGATCAGGCCCTGGATCGGCCAAGCCGCCGCATCGCCAAGCGCACAGATCGTGTGGCCTTCCACCTGCTTCGTCACGTCAAACAGCATGTCGATTTCCTTGGGTTCCGCATCGCCCGTCACAAGGCGCTCCATCACCCGCATCATCCAGCCCGTGCCTTCGCGGCAGGGCGTGCACTGGCCGCAGCTCTCGTGCTTGTAGAACTTCGACAAGCGCCAGATCGCTTTGATGATGTCGGTCTGCTTGTCCATCACGATCACTGCAGCGGTGCCGAGACCCGAGCCCAGTTCCGAGCGCAGGTAATCGAAATCCATCACCGCGTCTTTCATTTTCTCGCCGCGCAAGTAAGCGTGAGAAAATTTCCTAAATTGTTCATAAAAGCAAAGTTA
>JALQUU010000114.1 GCA_023260655.1 Paracoccaceae bacterium
AGCTTTACCCCCCGGGTGATCGAAGGGGATCGCCCCGCCGCGCCGCCGCCACGGGCCGCGATGAATGTGACACCCGTCCATGCCTTGGAGCTTCCTGTCATGGGCCGGATTGCGGCCGGCGTTCCGATTGAGGCGATCAGCGAAGTGTCGCATCACATCGCCGTTCCGGGGTCGATGCTGTCGGGGCGCGGCAACCACTATGCGCTGGAGGTCAAGGGCGACTCGATGATCGAGGCCGGGATCAATGATGGCGATATCGTCGTGATCCGCGAACAAATGACGGCCGAAAATGGCGATATCGTCGTGGCGCTGGTCGAGGGGCAGGAAGCCACGCTCAAGCGCTTCCGCCGACAGAACGGCATGATCGCGCTCGAAGCCGCCAACCCCGCCTACGAGACGCGGATCCTGCGCGACGATCAGGTGAAGGTGCAGGGCCGCCTCGTGGGTCTGATCCGCACCTATTGATCCGATCCCGTCCAAAGCCTGCGGCCCGAGACCTCTCGGGCCGTTGTTATTTGGAACGAGCCGTCTTTCCGAACCGAAAGGGCCACCGCACCGTTGGCCGCAAGAAAGCCCTGATCGAAGGACAAACAAGGACGATCAGGGGCAAGCCTCTGGTTTGAGACCAGTATCTCGGCCCCGCTACAGCCGGATAGCGCCGCCGAGGCCACCTTTCCTGTCACAAGGATCTCCGGTTGCGAGCCGACAAAGAAGCGCAGCACGCGGCCTTCCCGCTCGAAGCCACCGCGGCTCGCGGCCCGCTCCTGCCCCCCTGTATCCCCGTCATCCTCGAACCAGTTGCTGGCGGAAAAACCATCCCCCGAGGGCTTCGACAAGGCTCGTCCCTCAGCTGTCATCACACCGACGAGCCCGCAATTATCGGCAATCAGCAGATCCGAGCGCGGATGGGCGATCCAAAGCGCCAAATCCAAAGCGACCGGGACAGCGCCAAACCAGCGAAAGCGGCCGACCCACAACAGCACAACGAGCGACCCGAAGGCCAGAAGCGGTACAGACAGTGCCGCAGGAGCCTTGACCTCTCCAACCGCCGCCGGAAGGGCTGTCACCCACCCTGCTATCCAGAGGATCCAGCGCAGGCCCATCTCCACGATCCAAAGCCCCAGAGCTTCGAGGCCAAAAAGCCACCCCAGAGCGGCCACAACGCCCCCCGGCGCCACGACGGCCCCCATCACGGGCACGGAAAGGACTTTGACCAAAAGCCCATAGCGCGGGAAAAGGATGAAATGGGCGGCCGCAAAGAGGGCGGTCGCGGCTCCGGCAACGACCGAGGAAAAGACTACTGCCGCAACTGGCCGCGCCCAGCCCGGCAAACGCCCGCCCAGGACAGGCCAGCGGCCATAGACCTCAACGAGGGCAATCGTCGCGGCAAACGACATCTGAAAACCCGGACCGAGCAGCTCTTCTGGCCGGAGAACCAGAATGATCAAGGCAGCAATCGCAACGCCCCGCAGGGTGATCGCCCTTCGGTCAATAAGCACCGCCACATACATCACCGCAACCATGACAAAGGCCCGCAGGGTTGAAACCGATCCGCCCGACAAAGCCAGATAGGCCGCTCCGGCAAGAAGTGCGACCAGTGCCGCTATCTTCTTTACCGGCAAGCGCAGAGCCAGCCCGGGCCAGAGATTGAATCCGATCCTCGAGACCGCAAATACAACTCCGGTCAGCAGGCCCATGTGCAATCCAGATATCGCCAGAAGATGCGCGAGGTTGGAGACGCGCAGGGCCTCCAACGTGTCTTGCGACAGCTGCGAGCGCTCTCCGGCAGCAATGGCGGCGGCGATGGCACCGATTTG
>JALQUU010000115.1 GCA_023260655.1 Paracoccaceae bacterium
AAAGGAATTGTGTGCACAAGTCGCTAGCCACCGGGCAAGCTTCACAGAGACGTCAAGGAAGTACTGGACGTGTTGCAGTTCATATGCCCGGGATGCAAGCAAAAATTCAAGTATGAGAGCTTCTTTGAACACGCCAAAGAGTGTGACTAAATCGGCGAAGAGCAAAAGATCTCAGACGAGTAATTCTAATCCGAAAAGCGGAGCTCTTAGGCCGTGTAGTAATCAAGCTAGGTTGCTTCATTTTAGCCAGCCAGCAAAGGGCTTACTCCCAGCAAGATCTATGTGTTTGATAAAGACAGCAAAACAGTCTTCACACTCGAGAGAGACTACAGCTTTACGAAGTACAAGGTCAACTATATTCCTTCCGAGGGCATTCAGCCCAATCAGCGAAACACGGCAAATAACTTCCCGCACAACTTCTAACTTGTCCAGGTTGGCGCTGCCGCCCGAGTTTTCATGATTGGCGGAGGTGACTTCAACCTGACTCCTGCCTCGATGTATGAAACCTACGAGCTTATGTTCAAGCCAGGCACTTCTTCGTACGACTGCCTGCTCAAGGCAAGGATGTCCTACCCGAGACACGGCCACGCTGCATGTGCAGTCGGTGACTCGCACATTCTTGTGACTGGTTCTCGCAAAGACATCCACCGCTCCTCCCAGAAGTGTGAACTCTACAGCATCTCTGCAAACAAGTGGCAAGAGGTCGCCATGTTGAACAATGGCCGCCATTATCACGCCAGCTGTGACTTCAACGGCGAGTTGGTCTACGTCTTTTGCGGCATTTCCAACCAGACGAAGAGGTACTCGAACTCAATTGAACGCCTCGAAATTGGCCTGTGTATCAAGAACATTCCGCGCCAATGGAAAGAGATCTAGCTCGTGGACAGCAAGGGCAGCCCGTTCCAGCTGATTGCGCGTCAGGGACTTGGTGCAAGCCAGTTCGCAAACGACAGCATCATGATTCTCGGCGGCTTCGGTGGCAAATACTTCGACGAAAGCCTCATATTCGACCCCAACTCAAACACCGTTTGCCCGACCCAATGCCGTCTGCCACAGACTGTATTCCCATTCGCAGTGCCCACCATCGGCAGTGTAGAGAAGAACGAGCTCATCACCGTAGACTGGTCGACCTTCACCGTCCTAATCTACAAAGGTAGTGTATGGAAACAAGTCGCCCACCTCAAGAAATGAAAGGATCAAGACAAACCAAACGGACACCATTTTACGCCCGTATGACAACAAATGACAAAATTGAGCATATAAAACATGTGGCTCATAACCCAAAGCATTAGCAATCATTTTTTACTAGATAATCACCGGTCCTTTGTCGATCCGGTGATGACACATTAGCACCACATTAGAGTCTCCTTGGCCCATGTTAATTCCTTAAAACACGCAAAAAAATAAATCAATTGTTCGGGGTTTTGGGGTTTTGGGGTGCCGCAGGCGCAATGGTTCGAGAGGGTCAAGTTCTTGGCCTTTTAGAGTCGATGAAACTTCACCATGACATCATCGCCCCTTCGGGCGGGGTGCTTGCCGCTGTGAGTGTCGAAGTGGGGTCAACGGTGAAGCCGGGGGACACCATTGCAATGATTGACCCAAGTGCGGCCGTTACCGACGCTGGTGCGGAACTACCGAACACGGTCGTGGTATCCGGCCCGCTTGGTCTGGATCGCCCTGACTTGTCAGAAGTTGTTGATCGCCACGAAAAAGGCCTTGACGCTGCCCGGCCATCTGCAGTCGAGCGTCGAAGGGAGCGTGGCCATCGAACGGCACGCGAGAATGTGGAAGATCTCATCGATGATGGTTCGCT
>JALQUU010000116.1 GCA_023260655.1 Paracoccaceae bacterium
TGGCGACGCAGCCATGACCGCGCTCCGCGCCCGTGTTCTGGCAGGGAACGCCCCCACGGCCGTTCAGCTCAAAGGCCCGGCCATTCAGGAATGGTACGAAGAAGGCGTTCTCGCCGACATCAGCGCCGTTGCCGAAGCCGAAGGCTGGGAAGGCGTTCTGCCCGCCTCCATCGCGGGTCACATGAAGTGTGATGGCAAGTGGTGCGCAGCTCCTGTGAACGTCCACCGCGTGGACTGGATCTGGGCGAACGCCGATGTGCTCGCCGCCAATGGCATCGCGATGCCCACCACTTGGGACGAGTTCAACGCCGCAGCTGACAAACTCGCCGCCGCAGGCATCACGCCGCTGGCGCATGGTGGCCAGGCTTGGCAGGACGCGACTGTGTTCGAAGCGGTCGCCCTCGGCATCCTCGGCCCGGAAGGCTTCCACAAGGCCTTCGTGGAACTCGATATGGACACGCTGAAGTCCGACAAAATGGTCGCCGTCTTCGACCAGATGCGCAAGATGCGCGGCTATGTCGATGCGAACTTCTCGGGCCGTGACTGGAACCTCGCCACCGCAATGGTCATGAACGGCGAAGCCGCCTTCCAGATCATGGGCGACTGGGCCAAGGGCGAATTCCTCGCCGCTGGCAAAGTGCCGGGCAAAGACTTCCTCTGCGCTTCGGTGCCGGGTGACGGCTTCCTCTACAACGTCGACAGCTTCGCGATGTTCAAGGTGGATGGCGAAGACAAGCAGGCAGGCCAAGGCCTTCTGGCCAAGCTGATCGTCGGCCAGAACTTCCAGAAGGTGTTCAACCTCAACAAGGGTTCGATCCCGGCCCGCACCGACGTCGCGATGGACGAGTTCGACAGCTGCGCGCATCTCTCTGCCAAGGATATGGCTGATAGCTCCGCCAATGGCTCGCTCCTGCCGTCTTACGCGCATGGCATGGCGCTGCGTGGCGCACAGTCGGGCGCGATCACCGATGTCGTGACTGCGCACTTCAACTCCGACATGTCCTCGGCTGACGCCGTGAAGATGCTCGCAGACGCGGTTGCAAACTCGCTCTAAGCTCAAAAGGCCTCGCCTTCCTTCCGAGGGCGAGGCCATTTCTTTATCCGGAGCCACCCCATGATCGAATGGTTCGAGCGGCAGATCCCGAAAATCGTGCTGGCCCCCTCGTTCATCGCCGTGCTCGTTTTCGTTTACGGTTTCATCGCATGGACAGCGTGGATTTCCTTCACCCGCTCCAAGCTTCTGCCGAATTACGAGATCAAGGGCGTTATCCAGTATGAACGCCTCTTCGCCGCCCCGCGCTGGGATACGGCGATGTCGAACCTCTTCGCATTCGGCACGCTCTTCATCGTGATTTCCATGCTCTTGGGGCTGGTGCTCGCGATCCTCTTGGATCAGAAAATCCGCACCGAAGGCGCGCTCCGTACCATCTATCTCTACCCGATGGCGCTTTCGATGATTGTCACCGGCACCGCGTGGAAATGGATCATGAACCCCGGTTTGGGCATCGAGAACATGGTGCGCGGCTGGGGCTTCGAAAGCTTCTCCTTCGACTGGGTGATCGACCCCGATATGGCGATCTATGCCGTGGTGATCGCAGGTGTCTGGCAGGCCTCGGGCTTCGTGCTGGTGCACCGATAGTGAGGCTCATCTGAGCTTCTCCTTGCTTTGTGGGATGACGACAGAACAATCTTAGATGTGTTGATGGTTTACATATCCACCAATAATTACTCCTAGCCCTCAGCTCGTCTGTAGAGTGTTACCTAGTGTCCACGCTGTAACCCAGGTGGATCTTCCCTCCCCCAGCATGT
>JALQUU010000117.1 GCA_023260655.1 Paracoccaceae bacterium
CTCCTTTGGCGTCTATCTTGTCGAACAGACCTGGGAGATTGACCTCCAACCCCCTTGCAATCGGGTCGGGCGGGGTCTAAACGATCCGCCAGTGCCGCCTTAGCTCAGTTGGTTAGAGCGCTGGATTGTGGATCCAGAGGTCCCCTGTTCAAGCCAGGGAGGCGGTACCACCTCCACCTATTTGATTTCGAGCTCCGCGAGCAAGGGCGCCCATCCGGCACCATGCATATCGCGATCATGTGCCGTTCCTTGGATCGCGGGGCGGGGCAGGCTGAATTTCACCACGTTCAGATCGGCGATGTCGAAGCGTCTGAGCGTCGCTTCCTCGACCTTGAAAAGCCGCGCCACGCGGTCGGACGATAGGCCGTTCACGACCCGCGCATAGGCCTCGGGTGAGCCGCAGAAGATATCAACGGTAAGCCAGAAGGGGCCGGCATTCTTCGAGCGGACCTTTTCGACGATGGAGCCAAGCTCAGGCATCGCGCACCTCGAGGCTGAAGGCATCCATCGGATTGTCCAACTCCATCACATGGTTGAGGCAGAACTCATAGATCGCGCCACGGTCGATTTCGGCGGGCGAGAAGGGGAAGGCGAAGGTCGGCTGCTCTTCCTCGCGGGTCAGCGGATGATGCAACAGGAAGGGATTGAGAAGTTTGCCGATTTCGTTGGCGCGTTCCTGCGTGGGCGCGGTGATGATGCCCATGACGCCCGCCTCGGCCAGAAGCGTGTTGGCGCGGTTTTCGTTAAAGCCGAGCGAGGCGGCGACACGGCCGGTGAAGGCGGTGAACCCGCCCGAGACGAGCGCGGCATAGGCCCCCGCTGCCCGCATGGTGGAAACCAACTCCTTGCCACCGGGCATAAAGGTGATCCGGCTTTCCAGAACCTTGTCGATAACGGCCTCTGGCAGGCCCTGCAAAAGCCCGACCCGCTCTTTCAGCGCCGCCTCGAAATCCAACTCGCCGTTCATCGCCCGCGCGGTGATCGCAGCCACGCGCTCACCCACGCCCGCTTCGGCGGCCAGTTCGTCGATGCATTCCTGCCCGATCATCGTCGAATCCATGTCCGCCAGAAGCATCTTCTTGCGGCGGCCCGCTTCGGGCTGGATCATCCAGATCGACACCTTGCCCCTGCAGGCTCTCCCACACGTCCCAGCGGTTCCCCGGCATCTGCGGCACGGCAAACTCCGCCGCTTCGCCCGCCGAAAGCCACTGGGCCCCACCGCCGCCCCAAGCATTGCGGAGCGACTCTACAAGCGGCGCCTTGAGCGAGGGGTTGGCGGGGCTCGTGAGAAGGGTGACGGCGAACATGGCGGCTCCGGTCTTGGTTTCCGCGCCTAATGCCTGAACGACAGTGGGATTCCAAGCGGGCCAGCAGGTGCAAACACCTCGGAACGAGCAGCAAAGTTTCCTATCGTAGCCATTTGGCGTCGCATTCGAGGCGGAAACAGCCGCTCTTGCGTCATTTTGGCCATTGTGGGCCGCCCCGACCCCCGATATCCCCATCCGTGGGACACCCCTCCCCAACGAGGGGCATATATCTGTGAGGATATCAGCAATGGCACTGACCAAACCGGCATCGCGGCCGGTCAATCCGCGGTTCTCTTCCGGCCCCTGCGCCAAACCCCCGACATGGACGCTCGAAGCACTGGCAGACGCGCCGCTCGGCCGCTCGCATCGCGCTGGCGTCGGCAAGGCCAAACTCAAGGAAGCGATTGATCTGACGGCCGAGATCCTCGGCA
>JALQUU010000118.1 GCA_023260655.1 Paracoccaceae bacterium
AGTGTGCCTGCAATGCAATCGGCGTAAGCTCGTACGCCAAATGTCCACAAGTCCATACGGCTTTCGGCGCTCGACTGGTACGAGTATGAGCCAACGCTAATGCCAGCCAAGTATGGCGGTATGTTGCACAGTCGCGCCATTTCCATTGCCTGAAATTCTGCGCTGTCAATCATCCGAGCGCAGCGTCATATTGCGCTGCATATCCTCGCGGCGCAGGTCGAGGAAGCGATAGCGCAGGCGGGTTTCCTCGGGGTATTCCTGATCCCCGAACACCATCAGCGGCAATTCCTTGGCTGCGCCCAGCACTTCCATATCGCGCACGAACACTTCGATCTCGCCCGTGGCGAGCTTCGGGTTCACCAGTTCCGGATCACGCGCCTTCACCACGCCGTCAATGCGGATACACCATTCCGAACGCACCTTTTCCACGTCCTTGAACACCGGGCTGTCGGGGTCGCACAGGACTTGGGTCACGCCGTAATGGTCGCGCAGGTCGATGAACAGGATGCCACCATGGTCGCGCACCCGGTGCACCCAGCCAGAGAGGCGAACGGTTTCACCAACATGCGCGGCGCGCAGATCGGCGCAGGTATGGCTGCGATAGGCATGCATCGTGGGATCTCCCGGCGGATTTAAACTTCGCGCCGATACACCGCGCCAGAGGGGGGAAGTCAAGGGAAAGCCCGCAAATGCCGCCTTTTCCTCGCCCTTTGCAGCGGGTTTCGGCCAGATTTCCCCGCATTCGCCGCCCCCCTTTCGGATGCGGCACAAATGACCTGCGAAAAACCCGGCCTTTGGGGTTGCGCGGGGCGGCTCTATGTCTATAACGCACGACAATTTGCGCATGGGGAGGGACTCGTTTCTCGCCCCTGTCGCCCCCTGCCGCTGCCATACATAAAAGAGGTGCCCCCATGCCGAAAAGAACCGATATCAAATCGATCATGATCATCGGCGCCGGGCCCATTGTCATCGGGCAGGCCTGCGAATTCGACTACTCGGGCGCGCAAGCCTGTAAAGCGCTGCGCGAAGAAGGCTACCGCGTCATTCTGGTGAACTCGAACCCCGCTACGATCATGACCGACCCGGGCCTCGCAGACGCCACCTATATCGAGCCGATCACCCCCGAAGTGGTCGCCAAGATCATCGAAGCCGAGCGCCCCGACGCGCTCCTGCCCACGATGGGCGGTCAAACCGGCCTCAACACCGCGCTCTCGCTCGCCGATATGGGCGTCCTTGAGAAGTTCGGCGTCGAAATGATCGGTGCAAAGCGTGACGCCATCGAAATGGCCGAAGACCGCAAGCTCTTCCGCGAAGCAATGGACCGTCTCGGCATCGAGAACCCCAAAGCCACCATCGTGACCGCGCCGAAACTGCCGAACGGCAAGCGCGACCTGAAAGAAGGCGTCCGCCTCGCCCTCGAAGCACTCGAAGAAATCGGCCTCCCCGCCATCATCCGCCCCGCCTTCACGCTGGGCGGAACGGGCGGCGGCGTCGCCTATAACCGCGAGGATTACGAGCATTACTGCCGCTCCGGCATGGATGCCTCCCCCGTGGGCCAGATCCTCGTCGATGAATCGCTTCTCGGCTGGAAAGAATACGAGATGGAGGTCGTGCGCGACAAAGCCGACAACGCCATCATCGTCTGCTCCATCGAAAACGTCGACCCGATGGGCGTGCACACGGGCGACT
>JALQUU010000119.1 GCA_023260655.1 Paracoccaceae bacterium
GATGCGGGAAAGGTAGATCTCGGTGAGGCGGCGGCTAGTGATCTGGCCGCTGGCGATCCACTGGGCCAGATGCGGCAGGGGCGCAAAGGCGATGTCGGCCTCGTCCTTGGGCAGCTTGGCCTTGCCCTTGGGCAGGGTGACCCCGCCTTTCACGCTTGGCATGACAAACCCCGGCAGGCGCGGATCAAACCGCTGGGCGGGCGTCAGATCGTTCTGGAAAGTGACCTTCCGCAAGGCCTGGGCAGCAGTGATCTGCTCTTCCAGAGCCACCGCCATCTGCTTGCGCTCGGGTTTGGTGAATTCTAGGCCAATGGCCTTGAGCGCAGACTTCACCTCGCCGGATTTCAGTTTGGAACCCTTCTTACCCATCTGCGCCTCACGCCATCTGAAGAGGTGGTACCCGCGGCCGGACTCGAACCGGCACGGCCTTTCGGCCAAGAGATTTTAAGTCTCCGATGTCTACCATTCCACCACGCGGGCCTCGCCCCTTCCTAAGGGGTGGCCTGCGGCGGGGCAAGCGGACTTAGGCGGCCGATAGGGTTCAGGATATGAGCACCTCATAGACAACCAAGCCTCCGAGCCCACAGAACAGCACGCCAAACAAGATCGCAATCCAAGAACCCGCTGCTCTGAGCCAGCCGACGACAGCCGGCGATGAGAAGAACAGAGCTGCGAAAATATTGAGGCAGGCGCCGAGCGTGCCCATCTGCGCCACGATCAGCAACATGAGCCAAAGCGGCCCGTCTGCGGGAACAAAGGCTGTCAGGATCGAGCCAAAGAACAAGACCGCTTTGGGGTTGGTCACCATCACCAAATAGGCGGACAGAAACGGGCGGCGCAACGCCTGCGCACCGTCTTTGACGCTAAGGTCAAACATCCCGCCGCGGCGGGCAGAGCGAAACGCTTTCGTCCCAAGATAGACGAGATAGGCTGCCCCAAGAAGGCGGACGGCGGAGTAAAGCTACGGGAACAACTCAAAGATGGCCGCGATGCCGGACACCGCGATGAGCGCCCATGTGATCGCGCCTGCGGCAATTCCCAGCGCCGCGCGAATGCCGGCGGCGCGCCCCGAGGTGACCGAGGCAGACAGGATCATCAAATGGTTTGGCCCCGGCGTCGCCCAACCCAAAAACTGGATCGCCGCAATGGGAAGCAGAATTCCTATGAGGTCACTGGCTGCCATCCGCAAAGCCTAGGCCTCTTTCCGGCCCACGGATAGCCGAAATCAGGCGACCGGCCCAACGCCCTCTTCCTTCACCGCCTGCATCGCGACATAGGTCGAGGTGCTCGAGAGGTGCGGTAGGGTCGAGACCTTTTCCGCCAGAACCAGCCGGTAGTCCGACATGCTCGAGGTGCGGACCTTGAGGAGATAGTCGAAAGAGCCGGCGATCAGGTGGCACTGCTCGACCTCGGGAATCCGCAGGACCGCCGCGTTGAAGGCGGCGAGCGCGCTCTCGCGGGTGTCGGACAGGCGCACCTCGACGAAGGCGACGTGATCGCGACCAAGGCGGATGGGATCGAACAAAGCGCGGTAGCCGCGGATGATCCCGGTTTCCTCCAGCCGCTTGAGCCGCGCCTGTGTGGGCGATTTCGAAAGACCGATGCGGCGGGCGAGTGTCGCTCCGAGGACTGTTCCCCAGTCACGTCGTGCCCGATCCCGAGATCGAAGCGGGAGGGT
>JALQUU010000120.1 GCA_023260655.1 Paracoccaceae bacterium
ATCCTTCTCCTGACGGCAAGAGGCGAAAACGCGCCAGCCGCGCTCGCGCAGACCATGGGCGGCGTCAAAGCCGATGCCAGAGGAACAACCGGTGATAAGAACGGATTTCTGTGTCATGGCGCGGTTGTGATCTTTGGCAAAGCTGCCTGCAAGCTCTATTCCGTCGCAGGTTCGACGAGAGATCCTGAAACCCAGCCAGAGCCAAGGTCATTCGGCAGGCGAACCTCGACCCAACCGTTCTCGGCCCGCGACAAGGCCTCCACCACCTCGCCGCCATCCAGCGTCGTGACCACCCCATTCTCGGTTCCGGGGCCGGAGCGGATATTCACACGGCTGCCCGCGATGCGGACGAATTCGGGGGTGGGTTCGGGCGCGGCGACGATCGCCTCGGGCGAGATTTCGATAGGGGCCACGGGTTCGGTGAAGGAAAACGCATTCTCGAGCCCCGCGCCGGAGAGATCCGGCAGGGGCGATGTCTCGGCGGGGGCCGCTTCGGTGAGCGCGTCGAGAATGGCGGCGCCATCAACTTCGGGCGCGGGTTCGGGTTCGGCTGGCGCGATCTCTTCAGCGATTACCGGTTCCGGCTCCGACCGAGGCTCCGACCGAGGCTCCGACTGCGGCTCGGGCGCAGGCTCGACCCGCGCCACCGGCACTTCGGGCCATTCCTCAGGCTCGAACGACCCGCCACCCGACGCCACATAGTAGAGCCAGAAGAGGAAGGCGAAGGTCACGATGATATAGCTGCGCGTTCCGAACATCTTCTTCCGTAGCGTCCTGAGAAAGTGGGGACCCGCCTTCTTTACCTGAATTTCGAGGCGGGTCAAAAACTTGTCTCCCGCAGGCGCCTTCCCGCCTTTACGGCCCCAATCGAGGCCGCTACACAACATCCATGACCGACGTGACAGACGACAACAATATCGGCCAATCCGAGTTTACGGAGACCCTGAGCCGCGCCATTGGCGAGCGGTATCTGACCTATGCGCTGTCGACGATCATGCACCGTGCGCTGCCCGATGCGCGCGACGGGTTGAAGCCGGTTCACCGCCGCATCCTCTATGCGATGCGCGAGCTGAAGCTGGCCCCGAACGGCGGCTTCCGTAAATCGGCCAAGATTTCCGGCGACGTGATGGGCAACTATCACCCCCACGGCGACGCCGCGATCTCTGACGCGATGGCCCGCCTCGCGCAGGATTTCAACGTCCGGTATCCTCTCGTGGACGGCCAAGGCAACTTTGGCAATATCGACGGCGATAACCCCGCCGCCAGCCGCTATACCGAGGCACGGATGACCGCCGCCGCCGAGGCCCTGATGGAGGGCCTTGCCGAAAACGCCGTTGATTTCCGCCCCAACTATGACGGCACTCTGGAAGAGCCGGTCGTCCTGCCCGCGGCCTTCCCCAATCTTCTGGCCAATGGCTCGTCTGGCATCGCGGTCGGCATGGCGACCAACATCCCGCCGCATAACCTGCA
>JALQUU010000011.1 GCA_023260655.1 Paracoccaceae bacterium
CGAGATCAACGCCAAAGGCCCCACCGCAGGCTTCGCCCAGCGCGCTGCGATCAACGCGCCCATCCAAGGCACCGCCGCCGATGTGATCCGCCGCGCCATGATCCGCATGCCGGACGCCATCGAAGGCCTGCCCGCCAAGATGCTCCTACAGGTGCATGACGAACTTCTCTTCGAGGTCGAAGCAGGTGCTGCAGACAAGCTCATCGCTGTCGCCAAAGAGGTGATGGAAAGTGCTGCCGAACCCGCGGTGAGAATGGCCGTGCCACTCATTGTCGATGCAGGCCAAGGGGCGAACTGGGCCGAGGCGCATTAAGCGCGTTTCTTGAGCATGGCTTAACCCGTCGTGCGGTCGGGTTAAGGCCGAAGCGTATGTACGCAAGCCATACACATGCCATACGCAATCCATACGCTTCGGAAATCGGGTTTTCCCGGAAAATTAACTTATAAATAAGGGGCTTAGTCCGCCGCTCGCAGCCGTTGAGCGGGTTTTGATGCCAGCGGTCCCCACGCAAAGAAAATTCCCGTCAAGAGCGTGCCCAGAATGCCCGTGGCGATGATGCCAAAGGCCGAAGGCCAGATCGGGCGGAAGCTCAACTCCATCACGTATTCCACCGTCGCCCAGCCCGCCAGAAGCCCCGCCAAAAGCGCCACACCACCCGCGAAAAGCCCCATGAGGATCGAGCGCAGCGCCAAGCCGCCTAAAATCCAAGCTCTTGTTCCGCCGAGCGTTTTCAGGATCGCCGCCTCGTAAACCCGCGCCGGAGCGCCCGCACTCACCGCTCCGATCAACACGAGGAACCCCGTAAGAAGCGTTGTACTCGCCCCCCATCGGATCGCCGAACCCACGCCCGCCAGAAGTTCTGATGCCTGATCAATCGCATCCTTCACACGGATCGCCGTCACGTTCGGAAACGCCGCGCCGAGGTCTTTCAAAAGCACCGCCTCGCTCGCCTCATCGGCATAGACCGTGGCGATAAACGTATGCGGCGCCCCCACCAGCGCGGCCTTGTTCATCGTCAGAACAAAACCCATCCCCGCATTGGAAAAATCCACGTCCCTGAAAGAACTTAAGCGCCCCCGGATGTCCCGCCCGAGCACGTTCACCGTCAGCGTATCGCCAAGCTGCAACCCGATTTCCGCCGCCTCTTCCGCCGCAAAGGAAATCAACGGCTCGCCGGAATACCCCTCCGGCCACCACTCTCCGGCGATGATCTTCGTGCCCTCCGGCATCGCATCGGCATAGGTCAGGCCGCGATCTCCGCGGATCACCCAATGCTCTCCCGCCACCTCCGCCGCAGGCCGCCCGTTGATCTCGGCAATCACGCCCCGGATCATCGGCGCATGTTCCACGCGCATGATACCGGGATCGGACTGTAACCGCGCCAACAGCGCGTCCACTTGAGTTTTCTGAATATCCACAAGGAAATAGCTCGGCGCGACCTCTGGCAATTCGGTCCGGATTGCCGCGCGCAGATTGCCCTCGATCTGGCCGATGGCCGCCAGCACCGTCAGCCCTAACCCCAAGGACATCACCGTGGAAGCCGCCCCGTTCTTCGGCCCTGAAAGGCTCGCCAAGGCCCAGCGCGCCCCCGGCCTTCCCCGCACCAACCGCCGCCCGAACCGCGCTATCCGATTCAGCCCGAAGGCCGCAACCGCCAGCATCCCCATCGCGGCTAAAAGCCCGAAAGTCACGCCAAGCGTCAGCTTCCACGATCCCGAGAACAGAACCGCCAACCCTAGAAGCGCCCCCGTCAGCACGAAAAGCGCCAACAAATACCCGCCACGCGGCCGCGCAGCCCGCGCCATCGCTTCCCGAAAAAGGCTAGCAGGCCCAATAGTTTCGATCCGCGCCAAGGGAAGGACCGTGAACACCGCCGTGGCCAGAACCCCGAAAGCTGCGGCCTGCAACAAAGGCGCGGCATAGACCTGAAAAACCGCCGGAACCGGCAGATACATCTCCACAATCGGCCCCAGCACCAGAGGCGCCAAAGCCCCTAACGCCAAGCCGATCACGATGCCCAGCAAAGCCATCGCGCCCACCACCAGCGCATAGGTCTGCACCAGCACCCGCCGCTCCGCCCCGAAGGTCCGCAAGATGGCAATCGTGGCAGCGCGCGACACGACAAACGCATGGGTCGCCGCCGAAATCCCGATACCGCCCACCGCCAAGCCAGATAGCCCCACAAGCAATAGGAACATCCCCAACCGCTCGACAAACCGCGCAATCCCCGGCGCCCCGTTCCGCGCGTCTTTCCAGCGCATGCCAGAGCCATCCAGCACCGCCTCCGCCTGCGCTTTCGCGCCATCCAGCGTCACGCCATCGCGCAAATCCAATCGGTAGCGCGAGTCAAAAAGCGAACCTGCCCCCAAGAGCCCCGAGGCCTCCAGATCAGCCAACCGCACCAATGTCCGCGGACCCAGCGTGAACCCCGTCGAAGAGGCATCCGGCTCCCGCGCGAGTGCCGCCATCAGCACGAATTCCTGTTTACCAAGCGTGAAACGATCCCCGATCTGCAGCCCCATCCGCGCAATCAAGGCCGGTGCCATAACCGCACCGGGAAGCCCCTGAGCCCCGGCAAAAGCTTCCGCCAAAGGTATCGCTGGCGAAAGCTCCGCCTGCCCCACCAGCGGATAGGCTCCGTCCACCGCTTTCACCTGCGTCAGGCCCCGCACATCGCCCGCCATGGCCATGGAACGGAAATCGGCAATCTCGGAAATCCGGTCTGAAAACCCTGCAATCGCAAGGCGTTCTTCCGACGTGGCGAAACGGTAGGTCAGGCTAATCTCCGCATTGCCCCCCAGAAGCGCCGCGCCGTCCCGTGCCAATCCGGCCATGATCGCCTGCCGGATTGATCCCACGCCCGCAATCGTCGCCACCCCCAGAAGGAGGCACAGCACGAACACGTAAAACCCCGAAATCCCGCCCCGCAATTCCCGCGCTGCCAACCGCATCGGCACCCCACGCATCATGCGCGCGCACCATTGTCGATTAGCCCATCGCGCAACCGTATAACCCTGTCACACCGCGCGGCCAGATCATCCGCATGGGTCACGATAACGAGGGTTGCGCCATACTTGTCCCTGAGATCGAACAAGAGCTTTACCACCGCCTCGCCATTCGGCCCGTCGAGGTTTCCGGTTGGCTCGTCCGCCAAGAGGATCTTCGGCCGCGTTGCCGCCGCTCGCGCCAGTGCCACGCGCTGCTGCTCGCCACCCGAAAGCTGCGTCGGATAGTGGTTGGCGCGCTTTCCCAATCCCACCGCGTCCAATTCCTGTGCCGCGCGTTCGAATGCATCGGCCACGCCGGACAGCTCCAAGGGCATTGCGACGTTTTCCAGCGCCGTCATCGTCGGGATCAGATGGAACGACTGGAAAACGATCCCCATCCGCTGCCGCCGAACCCGCGCCAAACCATCCTCGTCAAAGCGCGTGAGTTCCTCGCCCAGCACCTGCACCGATCCGCGCGTCGCCTGCTCAAGTCCGGACATCACCATCAGAAGCGAGGATTTCCCCGAACCGGACGGCCCGATCAACGCCAGCGTCTCGCCTTCCGCAACGTCCAGATCGATCCCGCGCAGGATATCCACACTCCCGGCATTGCCTTTCAAACTCAAATGCACATCTTTCAAAGCGATCACTGGCGCAGGCATGGAGACTTCCGTTTGAATTTTCTTAAGCTTGCATATGGGGCCTTCCAGAAGATGAGCAAGGCCGCACTTCTCACGAGCCTGCTATTCTCCCCCGCCATGGCTTCTGAACGCGTCGATATCCTTGCCTTCGGTGACAGCCTCACCGCCGGATACGGGCTGATGGATCACGAAGGCCTCGTGCCGCAACTCACCGCATGGCTGAAGGAGAAGGGCCATGACGTGCGGATCATCAACGCGGGCGTTTCGGGCGATACCACGGCAGGCGGTCTCGAACGCCTCGAATGGTCCCTCACCAATGACATCGACGCGATGATCCTCGAGCTTGGCGCGAATGACATGCTCCGCGCCATCGACCCCGCTGTGACCCGCGAAAACATCGCGAAAATGCTCGAAATCGCCAAAAGCCATAACATTAAAGTATTGCTGATTGGCTTAACTGCGCCTTCAAATTATGGCCCGGAGTGGAAAACCGATTTCGAACGCATCTGGCCCGATACCTCCGCTCAATTCGGCACACTCCTCATGCCGGACTTTTTCAACGCTTTCGCTGGAATGGACCTCGCCACAGCCAGCGCCTTCCTCCAACCGGACGGCCTCCATCCCAATGCCGAAGGCGTAGCGAAAGTCGTTGAAACCCTCGGGCCGCAGGTGGAGGCGCTGATCGGTCAGGTCGCCCGATAAATCTTTCAACTAAGGCACAGATTCCGGAAATAGCCCCTCCACAAAGTCAATTCTTTATATATTTGATATTTGGAATATGAATTCGGAGAGCACCATGCCATCGAACGGAAAAAAGATCACCTGCCTTGACTGCGGTCAGGTCAACCGCGTGCCCGAAGCACGCCTCGCAGACGGACCGAAATGCGGCGACTGCGGCAGCGCACTCCTCTCGTCGAAACCCGTAGAGATCGACGCCGCCACCCTCGCCAAAGCCGCCAAGTCCGACGACCTCCCCCTCATCGTTGATTTCCGGGCCCCGTGGTGCGGCCCCTGCCGCATGATGGCCCCCGAATTCTCGAAAGCCGCCAGCGCCATGCAAGGCAAAGCGCGCTTCGTGAAGCTCAACACCGAAGCCGACCCCAAAGGCGGCGCAAGCTGGAACATCCGCGGCATCCCCACCCTCGTCGCGATTTCCGGCGGCAAAGAACGGGCGCGGCAATCGGGCGCCATGCCCGCCGCCTCCATAATCGATTGGACCAATCGGGCGCTCTAAGCCCTCACTCACACGGAGACACCAAGGAACCTCGACCGCGCCATCTTCGCCTTTGCCGGCGTCATGATCCTCCTGAGCCTCGCCCTCACGCTCTGGATCTCGCAATACTTCATGCTCTTCACCGCCTTCATCGGCCTGAACCTACTGCAAACGTCGTTCACGGGCTTCTGCCCCGCAGGCAAAATCTTCGGTCTTTTCGGCATCAAAGCCGGCTGCGCCCTGAAGTAAGGCCTTGAAACAGAAACGCCGCGCCCTTCACAGGCGCGGCGTTTTTCTTTTGGAATGAAGGTGTTGCGTCAGAGCACGGTCACAACCGTGCCCACCGGAACACGCTCGTAAAGATCCATCACATGCTCGTTCACCATACGGATGCAGCCGTTCGAAACCGACTGCCCGATCGACCACGGCTGCGTGGTGCCATGGATGCGGAAGTAGGTGTCCTTGCCGTTCTGGAACAGATAGAGCGCCCGTGCCCCAAGCGGGTTCTTCGGGCCACCCGGCTCGACGTAGTCATTATCCTTGAACTTGCCGTAAGCCTTCGGATCGCGCTCGATCATCTCGTTCGTCGGGCGCCACGTCGGCCATTCTTTCTTCACCTGGATCACGGCCTCACCCGTGAACTCGAGGCCCGCTTTACCCACACCCACGCCATAGCGCATCGCCTTGCGCGGTGCGGTCACGAAATAGAGGAAGTGGGCACGCGGCAGTACAAGGATCTGACCAGGCGCGTAATCGGCCTTGATCGAAACCTCTTGCGGCATGAACTTCGGATCGATCTGGAACGCGGGCTTCGCCTGCTGGGCCAAGGCCGGAGCGGCAAGGCTAGTCGTAGCGGCAGCACTTGCGGAAACAAGAAAACCACGGCGGGTGAACATCGGTTTTTTCCACCTATCTAAAAGCATATATCCGCAACCTGCCACGCAAGCGGCAGGGGATCAAGCAAAGGAAACGTGAACCGGCTTCTAGGCTATCAGTAGAACGCGTATGCGTTGTTGATCAGGATAATCCGCAGCGCATAGATGCCCACCAGCACAATCAGCGGCGCCAGATCCAAGCCCCCCATCGGCGGCAGCAAGCGGCGGATTGGGCCATAGATCGGCTCGAGAACTCGGTTCAGCCCGTACCAGATCTGCCCCACCACCTGTTGGCGCAGATTGAGCACCTGGAAGTTGATGAGCCAGCTCATGATCACATGGGCGATGATGAAGAACCACACGATGTCGAGAAGCAACATCAGGATTTGGAAGATCGACTGCATCGGGTGTCCTTTCTTGTCCGTGGCACAGAGGTAAGTGCAGCATTTGAAAAGGACAAGTCTCTGATGCCGCGCTCCACTTGACGCCGCTGCCCTGCATGGCATGAGGCCCTCAAAGGAGAAGCCCATGTATCCAGTCATCCGTCTCACCAAGGAGTTCGTGAAGTTCCGCAAGGCCTCTCCATTGCCGATCAATGGCACGCACGTGAGCCGCCACATGTGCTTCCCGTGGGACATTGACCTCTGGATGGAACTCAACAACGGCCGCACCCTCACCCTCTACGATCTGGGCCGCCTCGTATTGGCAAAGCGCACTGGGCTACTTGGCACGCTGAAGAAAAAGGGCTGGGGCCTCACCATGGCAGGGGCCGTGGTGCGCTATCGCCGCCGCATCCGCGTGTTTGAAACCATCGAAATGCGCAGCCGCGCCGTCTGCTGGGACGGGCGTTTCATCTACCTTGAACAATCCATGTGGAAGAAGGATGGCGAATGCGCGGGCCACATCTGCTACCGCGCCGCTGTTGTCGGGCAAAGCGGCATCGTCCCCACATCGGAAATCGCGGCCGCGATGGGCGTCACCGACCCCCTCCCCATACCGGAATGGGTCGCGGCATGGAGCGAAGCGGAGCGCCTTCGCCCTTGGCCGCCCATGCAAGACACCATTTAATCTACCGCCCCGGCAAACCAACGCCTTGCCAGATTCACGTCAACCCTGCCATAACTCCCTAAAAATGGGGGGATGAGGCGTGGCTACTTCACTGAAAAAGCGTATCTGGGGATGGTATTTCTTCGACTGGGCAAGCCAGCCGGTTCATACGCTCCTTCTCACCTTTATCTTCGGGCCCTTCTTCGCCTCGGTCGCCGCTGCCTATTTTCTTGGCCTTGGCCTCGATGAACATGTAGCCGATGCGCAGGCCCAAAGCGTCTGGTCCATGGGCCTGACCATCATGGGCCTCATCATCGCCGTCAGCGGCCCGATCATGGGCGCGATGGCCGACACCTCCGGCCGCCGCATGCCGTGGATCGTCGCCTTCTCGATCATGTACGTAGTCGGATCGGCATTCCTGTGGTGGACAGACCCCTCGGGCGCCAACATGTGGGCCATGCTCTTTGCCTTCGCGATTGCCTTCATCGGCGCGGAATGCGCGCTGATCTTCACCAACGCGCAACTTCCGTCGCTCGGGAATAACGAAGAAATCGGCCGCATCTCTGGCTCCGGCTTCGCCTTCGGCTATCTCGGCGGCCTCATCGCGCTGGCCATTATGCTCGCGCTCTTCGTCGAACAAGGGAATGGCAAAACGCTGATCGGTGCCGATCCGGCCTTCGGCTTTGACGCTTCCCAGAAAGAAGGCACCCGCTTTGTCGGGCCGTTCACCGCGATCTGGTACGCCGTTTTCATGGTGCCCTACTTCCTCTGGGTCCGCGAAGTCCGAACTGTGGCCTCCCCGATTTCGATCTCGAACGCGATGAAATCGCTCAAAGCCCAATTGGCCAGCATCCTGAAGCGCCGCAGCCTCGCGGCCTATCTTGGCTCTTCGATGTTCTACCGCGACGGCTTGAACGGCCTCTATGGCTTCGGCGGCGTTTACGCAAAACTGGTCCTGAACTGGGAAATCGTATCGATCGGCGTATTCGGCATCATCTCCGGAATCGCGGCTGCGATTTTCTCGTGGATCGGTGGTCGCGCGGATCGCCGCTTCGGCCCGAAGCCAGTGATTGTCTTCTGCATTCTCGTGCTGATCCTCGTCGTTGTGACCATCGTATGCATGTCCCGCGAAGCCTTCTTCGGCATCCCTTTGCCTGAAGGGTCGAAGCTGCCCGACATGATCTTCTTCGGATGTGGCGTTGTGATCGGTGGGGCGGGCGGCACATTGCAATCCGCCAGCCGGACACTGATGGTGCGCCACACCGATGAAAGCACCGCAACGGAAGCTTTCGGCATCTACGGGCTTTCGGGCCGCGCGACTGCCTTCCTCGCCCCGGCGCTGATCGGCATGGTCACGACGATGACCCAATCGGCGCGAATTGGCGTATCGCCCCTGATCGGTCTTTTCCTCCTCGGGTTGATCCTGCTAGCCTGGGTCAGCCCGAAGGGAGATGCTGGTACATGGTCCGAACACTCGTCTTGATTGTCTCTCTGGCGCTCGGCGTGATCTCTTCTGGTCATGCCGAAGCCGACTTTGCCAAGAAACAATTCGGCGCCATGAAAGGCCCGGCACAGCTTCCGCCCGCACCGTTTGGTTCCTACGCCAAGGGATGTCTGGCAGGCGGCGAACAGCTTCCGGAATCCGGGCCAACATGGCAAGCCATGCGCCTCAGCCGCAATCGGAACTGGGGCCATCCCGATACGATCGACTTCCTGAAAGACCTCTCGGCTTTTGCCGCCACCCAGCCGGGGTGGAAAGGGCTTTATATCGGTGACATCAGCCAGCCTCGTGGCGGCCCGATGCTCACAGGCCATGCCAGCCACCAGATGGGGCTTGATGCCGATATCTGGATGCTCCCGCCCAGCCGCCTCGATCTGAACCACAAAGAGCGGGAAGAAATCTCGTCCATCTCCATGCGGCGCGCCAACGGGGCCTATGTGAATTCTGACTGGACGCGGCAACATCACGAGATCATCAAAGCCGCCGCGAGCGATCCCCGCGTGGCACGGATTTTCGTTTTCCCCGGTGCAAAAGTGCAAATGTGCAAAGATGAAAAGGGCAATCGTGCCTGGCTTCGCAAAGTGCGCCCATGGTACGGCCATCACTACCATTTTCACGTGCGCCTGAACTGCCCGGATGGTGCCAGAGGCTGTCAGGATCAGGATGCGATCCCCGCAGGCGATGGCTGCAAGGACGCCGAGAAGTGGGTGCATGACATTCTCAATCCGCCGCCCCCCAGAAAGCCCGACCCGAACGCCCCCAAACCCAAGCCGAAGCGGGAACTCACGCTGGCGGATCTACCCAAACAATGCACAAACGTCTTGCGCGCGCGCTAACCGCCCTTGCCTTCTCACTCGTCTCTTTCGAAGGGCACACGCAGGAACAGGGAACTACCACCGTGGTCGGGTCCTTCACCTGGCGCGAGGCAGCGCCGTGGTTCGGCGGAATTTCCGCGCTTGAGCTAAATGAGAACGGCACAGAATTCATCGCCCTCTCTGACAAAGGCCGCGCTCTGAGCGGGAAGATCTCCCGCGATCCGGAGGGCCGTATCGAGGCTATCAAGATCGAGGCATCTTCGACGCTGTGCGACCGGAATGGGAAGCCTCTGAACAGAGGCAATCTCGATGCCGAAGGGCTTGCGCTTCTGCAGGACGGCTCATTCGTTGTCAGTTTCGAAGGCAACCACCGGCTGGCGCGTTACGCGGATATATCCTCCCCCTCTGATCTCATCCAGAAGGGCAGTTTCATTGGTGAGCTGCAGTCCAACTCGGGAATGGAGGCGCTAGCCGTCGATCCCACGGGTGCTCTCTGGACCCTCCCGGAACGCTCTGGCGGCCTTTCCACACCTTTCCCCGTCTGGGCCTTTGACGGCACCAACTGGAAAACCCGTTTCGAAATCTCGCGGTCCGACGGCTTCCTTCCCGTTGGCGCGGATTTCGACGCGGACGGCCGCCTCTACATTCTCGAACGCCGCTTCTCCGGTTTCGGCTTCGCCAGCCGCCTCCGCCGTTTCTCTCCGCCGCGCACCGGAACGCAAGACGGAGAAACCCTCTTCCAAAGCTCCACCGGCAGTCACGACAATCTCGAAGGCCTCGCGATCTGGCAGGATGCGGGCGGCAGCTTCCGCGCCACCCTCGTGGCCGACGACAACTTCCACATCCTGCAACGCACCGAGCTTCTCGATCTGATCCTGCCCAACTGATTTTACTTGCGTCGCAAGCCCCAAAGGCGTATCCGACCCGCGTTTCCTGATGGCGGGAAGCCGTGTCGCCGCAACCATGTAAAAACGGGCATCAAAAATGAACCGCACTTATCTTCCTGGCATTCTTGCCATGGCCGCCGTTGTTGTGGCCTCGAATATCCTCGTCCAGTTCCTCTTCGGCCAATGGCTCACTTGGGGCGCTTTCACCTATCCGGTCGCTTTCCTCGTGACCGACGTGATGAACCGCGTCTACGGCGCTGCCGCTGCGCGCCGTGTCGTTGCCGCAGGCTTCGTCATCGGCGTCATCTGCTCGCTCATCGGCACACAGATCATGCTGCAAGGCGACGGCTACACCTATCCGGCTGTCACCCTCCGGATCGCTATCGGCTCCGGTCTCGCGTTCCTGACGGCCCATTTGGTCGACATCACCGTGTTCAACTCGGTCCGCTCGGGATCGTGGTGGCGCGCCCCCTTGGTTTCCACTCTAGTCGGCTCGTCACTTGACACCGCGATCTTCTTCACCATCGCGTTTTCGGCGGCGTTCACCGCAATCGAGCCCGCAAACGACGTAAGCTGGGCAGGCGAAGCATTGCCCCTTCTGGGCTCTGGCCCGATCGTACCGCTCTGGGTTTCGCTCGCGGTTGCCGATTGGCTGGTCAAACTCGGGCTCGCGCTGCTCGCACTTGCACCTTTCCGCATCATCGTGGGTAAATTGTCTGCTCAGACCACATGATTTTGTTTGGAGACTGGAAAAACCTGTGCAAGGCTGTGCCTATCGATAACAGCTGAAAGGAGGTGCTCCAGTGTCTAATGGGATTGCGGAGAGAGGTGCCGGAACAGTTGAAAGGTGGCTCAGCTAAGGCAGCCCTTGGCAGAAAAACCCAGAAATTGGTGTAGCCTAACCGGCCCCGCCTCCTATCTCTAGGGCCGTTCCGAGAAATCGGGGCGGCCTTTGACTTTTCGCGGGATGCGGTATTTTCTCCCGCCCATTGCCACGAGGAGAAAACCGGTGCTCTGGGTCGCCGAAGGAATATCGATAGCGGATTGGGAACTCACCGAACAATTCGTCCGCGCGTCCGGCCCGGGCGGGCAGAACGTGAACAAGGTTTCCACGGCGGTTGAGCTCAGGTTCGAGGCCGAACGCTCGCCACATCTTTCGGGTCCGGTCAAGAACAGGCTCAAGAGGCTCGCAGGCCGGCGCTGGACACAAGAAGGCGCGATCGTCATCCAATGTGATGAAACCCGCAGCCAAGCGCGCAACCGTGAAATCGCTCGCCAACGCCTCGCGGAGTTAATCCAAAAAGCACTGGTGGCCCCGAAACGGCGGATAGCCACCAAACCAACTCTGGGCAGCCAGCGCCGCCGCCTGAAAGCCAAAACCATCCGGGGCGAAGTGAAATCCCTCCGTGGTAAAGTCGAAGGGGAAGAATGATGCTCCCAATCACGCCTGTTGCCCCCGCTGTCCCGCTTCGCGCCACCGTTATTGAGATGATCCGCGCCCGCGAAGGGCTCCACCCCAACCGTGACGCGATGATTTGTGGGGAAGTCAGGCGCACATGGGCAGAATTCAGCGAAGCAACTAATCGCGTGGCGCAGGCCCTTATCGGGCTTGGCATCGCTAAGGGCGATAGAGTTGCGATCCTCAGCCCCAACTCAGTGGCCGCAGCCGAGATTTTGATCGGCACCCTCAAAGCAGGCGGTATCATCGTCCCTCTTTCCTCCATGGCCTCGAAAGAGGCGCTCGGCATCATGGCGAAAGATTGCGGCGCGAAAGTTCTCTTCTTGTCCGATGATCTGAAAACCTTGGGAGAGGACGCTTCCGCTTCCTGCCCGCTGGTCTTCAATCCAACAGGGTTCGAGTGGCAAGCTCTCCTAAGCCAGAGTTCAACCGTGGACCCCTGCGTGGACGTCGGGATGGAGGATGGTTTCAACATCATCTACTCGTCGGGCACCACTGGTGTGCCCAAAGGCATCCTGCACAGCCACCGCCTGCGTGCCGCTCAAATGGACCGGATCGAGCCGAATGGCTATGACGCCGCAGCGCGAACCCTCCTGTCTACACCTCTCTGTTCGAACACAACTCTGGTCTCTTTCCTTCCTACCATGGCCGGTGGTTCGACGGTGGTGCTCATGCCGAAATTCGATGCCGGCGAGTGGCTGAGGCTCGCCGAAAGCGAAAAGATCACCCACACCATGCTCGTTCCGGTCCTTTTCCGCAGATTGCTCGACCATGCGGATTTCCCGAAAACAGATCTCTCCAGCCTACAGCGAAAGTTCTGCACCTCGGCCCCACTCCGCGAAGGCGTCAAACGCGAAGTGCTCGGCCGAATGCCCGGGAAACTCATGGAGTTTTACGGGCTGACCGAAGGCGGCGGGGTTTGTGTGCTGGTGGCCGACGAGACACCGGAGAAGCTGCACACAGTAGGCAAGCCCGCCACAGGCGTCGACATCAGGATCATTTCGGATGAAGGCGAAGAGGTCGCGCCCGGCGTAACGGGCGAAGTCGTCGGACGAGGACCGTCCATGATGAGCGGTTACTGGAACCGCGACGACCTGACCGAAGCCTCGCTCTGGAAAGACCAAACCGGTAAAATTTTCTTCCGCTCCGGAGACATGGGCTGCTTCGACGAAGAGGGTTTCCTCATCCTCTCCGATCGGAAGAAAGACGTCATCATTTCGGGCGGTTTCAACATTTACGCCGACGACCTCGAACGAATCCTGTTGAGCGATCCGGATGTTGTAGACGCAGCGGTCGTCGGCATTCCCTCTAATGAATGGGGAGAAACCCCGATGGGCTTCGTCGTTCTGAAAGCAGGCGCCATCAAAAGTTCAGAAGAAATAAGAATGGCCGCGAATGCGAAACTCGGAAAGTTCCAGCGCATCCAGAAAATCGAAATCGTTGAAACACTACCCCGCTCCGAGATCGGAAAGATTCTAAAGCGGGAATTGCGGGCATCGGCGCTTGCATAAGCTGCCCGACTAATGCAGCGCATCATGACCCTCCGAATGGGCCACATCAGACGCCAGATGCCTCCGGCGGGGATATTTTTAAAAGAGAAATTTGCAATTTCGCTTTCCCAAATATCCCGGGGGTGAATGCCGAAGGCAGAGGGGGCAGCGCCCCCTGCCCTTTTTCCTTTCCTCAGCGCCGGATGATGTCCAATTCGACCCATTCGTCAAAGACCTGAAGCACTCGTTCTACAAATGCGGCGTCATTGATGTGACAATCCAGAGCCTCAAGGCGGCCATCACCCCCCAGTTGCTGCCTGATTTCGTTGCTGAACGCTTCAAGACCCTCCGCATCATGCAGCGGCCCGCCCTGTCGATCCCATTCGTTACATCCTTGCAATGGGAGAAAGAAGCGGACAGGGCCCTCAGCGCTGGCGAGCTTCCGAGCCATTTCCCGGGCAACTGCACGCCGCTCGTCTGATGTCAGCACAATAGAAGTCAGTAGCCGATTGTGGGCATGGGCGGGTCGCCCCGCCAGATGTTGCGGGATGTCTTGCCAGCCGATGAGGTCTACCAGATCATAGCACGCCGGCGCGATCATTTGTGGCACACCACGGCGCCCGGCATTCTCCATCCGGTCGGCCCCGGCCGAAATTCCGGAGCCCATCAAATGATTGACGATTTCCTGAGGCGCGAAATCCATCACTGCAGCAAAGGCCCCCTCTGCGGCCAAAGACTCGAAGGCACGCCCTCCCATACCCGTTGCATGGAAAACAGCCACTTCGAAACCGCGCGCTTCCAAGGCCGGCTTTAGATGCACCATGTATCTGAGGATTGTCTTGCCGAAGCTCGTCATACCGATCAGCGGACGGTCGCGCGCCGGAGGCTCCACCGCACGAGCGGCACCAAGAACCGCGCCGGCCGCTTGGCTCAAAGACGACTTGCAGACTGAGTTCAGCCCGTAGAGCCCGCCGGCCCAGAGGATCATCTGCACATCAGCGGCAATACGCTCGGGTGGTAGCATCGCGGAAAAACTGACCGTGGAAACGATGTATTTCGGCACACCAAGGGGCAAAGCACCACAAACATCCAAGGCAAGATCGGTGCCCATGGTGCCGCCAAGAATGATCACACCGTGAATGCGCCCGTCGCGCCACGCACGCAAAGCTTCCTGTGCCGCACCTCGCGCCATGATTTGCATGGCGACATTCTCGTCTTCTGCAGCGATCGCCTCGTCGATACTCGCTCCGGCCGCTTTTGCGACATCATGTTTGGAGATGTCGCATGGCGTCTTGGGGTTTCCCAAGACGCTCACATCCATCGTCAGAACGCCGCCGCCTTGCGACAGGATACGCTCCGCAACATAGCTTAGCTCGTCGTCTTTGGTGTCGTATGTTCCGATGACCAGAATTTTCTTGTCACTCATCCGTTCCCCTCCAGATAGGCACGCGCCAAAGGCACCGCTTGCCTTATGGCGCGTTCGGATCTTTCCGCTCCTCCCGGCTCATCGATCCGCTCGATAATCCAGCCGGGATAAGTCAGTGCGCGCAGCGCCAGAAAAAGGTCTAGTGACGCTGGGCGCACCACACTACGCATCGAATAACCTTCAAGAAGTGCGGCACGAAGCTCGGCAAAATCCTCCGCCTCGACTTGCCGGAAAAGAAATGTGGCAAGCTCGAAATCCCGATAGCCCCATCCGCCGTCATCGAAATCGATCAATGAGAGACGCCCTTCATGTAGCATCAAGTTTTCAGTGATCGCATCGGCGTGTATGAGGCCGTAATCTTGTTCCACAAGCCCCGCCAATTCCATTCGTGCCTGATCGCGGGCGGCAATGAACAGGTTGCGCTCGTCTTTTGACAAATGCGGGTGATCCCAGAACCGCCCCCAGATCGGGTTTTCGCCGACCAGACCATCCGCATCCCAACTTGGCCGAACAAAATCGGCAGGAGGCGTCCATGCATCTGAAAGGCGGTGTAATTCAGCGAGGAGTTGGCCCAGTTGGAATACAAGGCCCGGCCGATCGGCGACACCATCCAAGGCCCCTTGCCTCCCGAGCATTTGCCCCGGCAGCCACGAAATCACATCGACCTGCACGCCCTCAACGGTTTCGATAAGCGCACCAGATGTGCTTGGAAACGCAAGCGGTACATTCATCCCTTGCTCCGCCAAAGCGGTCATCCATTTCAGTTCCGAAGATAGCTCTGCGCCAGTTCTATATCCCGGTCGATGAAGGCGGAGGGCGAAGCCACGGCCCTCATCGACCCTGTAAACGGAGTTTTCTCTTCGCGCAGCAAGGCTCACGGTTTCCGGACAAAACCCCCAAAGCCGAGCAGCCTTTCGTGCGATTTGCTCTGTCATGCCAAGGGCTTCTCGGCGAAAACGCGGTCGAGCGTCTCGATCACCTGATCCACGTTCGACTTGGTGAAAACCATCGGAGGCCGCATCTTAAGAACGTTGTAATGCTTGCCGAGGAAGTTCAACAAAACTCCTCGCTGCCGCATGCCGTTTGCGATCTGTTTCGTATAGGCCGTTGCAGGCGCTTTGCTCTCACGATCAGTCACCAACTCGACGCCGAAGAACAGCCCCGAGCCACGCACATCGCCAATGGCTTCATGGCGGGTCGCCAACTCCTGAAGCCCCTCCTTGGCATAGTCCCCGACAATGCGCGCATTCTCCTGCAGCTTGTCTTCGAGGACCACCTTCAGGGTTGCCATTGCCGCAGCGCACGACACCGGATTTCCGGCGAACGTATTGAAATACCGGAAGTTATTGCGGAACTCGTACATCGTCTCGCGCGGCGCGACGACTGCCGCGACAGGATGACCGTTCGCCATCGGCTTTCCAATGGTCACGATATCCGGCGTGAAACCGAGTTTTTCATGCCCCCAGAAGTGCGAACCCAAACGCCCGAAACCTGGCTGTACTTCGTCTGCTATAATCATGCCCCCGGCTTTCTGCACGACCTCCACGGTCGGATCAAGCCATCCGGGGGGCAAGTCGGGAAAGCCTTCGTTGGCAAAGAACGGGCAAAGCATGAGTGCCGAGAACCCGAAGCCTTTTTTCTCAAGAACGGCGATCTGCTTTTCGACTTCTTTGGCAAATGCGCGACCATGCGCCATACCGGCTTCGCCGCCCAATGGCCTATAGCTGTCGGGGGCAGGAACGAAGGCGACGCTTTCCCAATACCCTCCGGGCGGCGGGTTCGAGCGTGAAAGCTGGTGCACCGCTGTGGTGTTGCCGTGATAGGTGTGATCGGTCGCGATTACGCCTGTTTTGCCGGTAAGCGCTTGGGCCATGCGGAGGGCCACGTCATTTGCCTCCGACCCGGTGCAACACATCAACGCCGTGTCGAACTTCGGGCCGAAAGTGCCCGTGAGGGCCTCGACATAGTCCAGAATGCCTTCATGCAGGTATCGCGTGTGGGTATTCAGTGTGCTGGCCTGATCGCAGATCGCTTTCACTACCTTCGGGTTGCAATGCCCGACATGCGGAACGTTGTTGTAGCAATCCAGATATTGCCTGCCGTCCGCATCCCAAAGCCAGACGCCCTCGCCTCGGACGAGGTGCACGGGCTCTTCGTAGAATGTGGACATATTCGGGCCAAGCAGTCGGGCGCGGCGATCGAGAAGGCTTTCGGTCATAATGGGATCCAAACGGTTTTCAGTTCGAAATACTTGTCGAGCGGCTGTGGCGCCATAAAGAAAGCAGCTTCGGCATCGATCCGAGTGGTAAACTTTGGCAGCCCGATTTTGCGCAATGCTGTGCTTCGCGCCCGTTCAATACTCATTGCTTTGCCAATCTGACTTGCGCCCCCGGGACTTTAGCCAGCCACGGAAAGAGAAAACAATCAGGGCGACCAAGGCCAGAACCATCACTGCGGAAATCGGGCGTGTAACGAAGACGGTAAGATCGCCATTCGCGCCCCCTAGCGCCTGACGCATCCGGCCTTCGAGGATCGGCCCCATCACCACCCCAAGAAGGATCGGCGTCAGCGGCCAACGGTGAGACCGGAGCACATAACCGAGAAACGCAAAGACCATCGCTATTCCGACATCCGAGAAACGGTAGTTCGAGGCGTAAGTCCCGATTAGCGAAAGGGTCAGGATCGCCACGCCCAGAAACCGCTTGTTCATCAGCGCGGCCCGCGCAATCGCCCCTGTAGCAACAAGCAGGAACCCGATGATGACGAAGTTCATCAGGAGAAGTGTCCAGTATAGGCCCGCGACAAATTCGGGGCGGTTGAGGAACAGATCCGGCCCCGGCACCACGTTGTGCACGAGGAATACCGCGAGCATCATCGCCGTCAGCTCCTCTCCGGGAATTCCCAAGGCAAGCATTGGAATGAGCGCAGCAGGAGGAACCGAATTGTTCGTGGCCTCCGACACGATAATGCCCTCTGGCGCGCCTTTCCCGAAGTTCGCCCCATCGGGCGACAGTTTGCGCGCCCAGACATAATTGACCTGCTGGGCCAAAAACTCGCCCACGCCCGGCATGATCCCGCAAATGATCCCGAATATGGACGAACCGAATAACGTGATCTTGTACTTGAACACCTCGCCGAAGCCTTGAAAGAACGTTCCGCCAAGTTGCACTGGCGGGCGCACAACCGTTTTCGCAGTCAATTGCACCAAGGCCTCCGACATGGCGAAAAGGCCGATGACGAGAGGCACCAACGGGATGCCTCCGAGAAGTGACGTCTGGCCAAAGGTGTATCGCTGCGTTGAAAACGCCGTTTCGATCCCGATGGTCGCCAGAAAAAGCCCGAAGGCCATAGCTGCCGTCGCCTCGACCCGTCGGCCGGTATGGCCGACCACAACCAAAACCAACGCCGCAAGCGCCAGCATCGCGAATTCGGCCGAGCCGAAGTTCCTGGCGACATTTGCCAAAGGCAGGGTCAGCAACATGAGGGCGAGCACTGCCGTCACCCCACCAACAAAGGACGCAGAATAGGCCAAACTCATGGCGCGGCGCGCTTCGCCACGATCCACGAAAGGTTTGGCCTCAAGTGCCGTCAAAACCGCAACGGGCGACCCCGGCGTGTTTATCATGATGGCCGGTATCGCCGAGCCGTAGGCCGACCCACAGTAAACGCCAAGGAGCAGCGTCATGCCCGTTAGCGGCTCCATTCCGAACGTTGTCGGCAACAAGATCGAAATCGTAACAGCCGCCCCCGCACCGGGGATCGCTCCGACGATCACGCCAAGGATGGCTCCGAACACCATTGCGAGAAGAACTGGCAGATCACCCAACTGTTGAAGGCCGAGCAGGAAAAATTCCATCGTCCACCCTCTCAGAACCAGCGCATCAACATGGTGCGTATCTCTTTCGGAAACAGGTCATAATAATCAGGAGCCGGCATCCACACACCCAAACCTACGCGGAAGACGAGCACCATGAACAGGACAAGACCAAGCCCGGCCAGAAACCAGCGCTTGTCTCGGAGCCCGGCGCGCCATGACAGGAAGAGAACAAACAGGAGAGTACCGACAGCGTAACCCGTATGTTGGGTCGCCCAGACATAAGCGCCAAAATAGGCGAGGAATTCCAAAGGCAGGAGCCAACCCAAAATTGCAGTCCGGGCCGCCTGTTTCTCATCCTGACTTGGCGGGTGCTTTCTGATGTCAGCAATTTCGCGCCAGAGCGTAATCGCATTCGTCAGCACCAGAACACCCAATGCAAGAGACGGCATCAACCAAGGCTGCGTCCACCACCCGCCTCTGGCATTCGTTCGCGTCGCGGTCCCGATCAAACACAGGAGAGTTGATGAGCAAAGAAAGAATATCACCGTAAGGGCTACTGCCTCGAGGCGGTTCGCCTCCGGCTCTTCCTTTTCAGACATAAGCAATCCTCAGTGTATTCGAGACAAACAGGTGCCCGACCGGATTAGCCGGGCACCAGATGGCACGGTTAGTTTACACCAAGTTTCTCACGAAGGGCTGCAAGATCCTTCATGTCTTTAGCAACCTGAGCCGCTGAATCCGCCTGATCTTGCCAATAGACAAGCGCACCGGTGGTCTTTGCGATTTCCTGAGCAGCATCGGAAGCAATCACCTTCTGGGCGACAGCCGCGATCTTGTCTTTCACTTCCTGAGGCGTTCCCTTGGGAACAAACAGACCATTCCACAAGGATGCCCCAGCGAGCGCCGGAACCTGCTCGCCAAGGGTCGGAGTGTCCGGCGTGATCGCAGTCCGCTCACCGGTGATCGTCGCAAGCACCTTGATCTCGCTCAAGCAGGGCAGCACGAGTTGTGCTGTAGTGTTGATGACATCGGCGTCGCCGTTCGCCAGCGTGGAGCAGTCAACAGCATCAAATGCCGCTTCGGCGGAGAATTTGCCCCCAAGCTCACCGATCCCGTAGAACGTCATCATGGTCGGCTCGATCCCATAGCCGAAGTGGCCCAGACGCACTTCGTTCGCCTTGGAGTGCTCGGCAAGCTCCGCCATGTTGCTGTAGGGGGCATCGCCTTTAGCGGCGATCAGGAAGGGATAGGTCAGGAAGATACCGACCGGCTCCAGTGCATCGGGAGCGATCTGGGCGTCAGCCCCCATCGTTTTCACAGTCGGGATACCCACCGTGAAAGACCCGATGGTGTAGCCATCCGCGCGCGCACTCGCGACCTCTACGCCACCCACAACACCACCACCGCCCGGCTTATTCACCACAGCAGCGGGGGTGCCGGTTTCGTTCTGCAACTCCTCCGCGATCATACGCGTCAGAACATCTTCAAGATCGCCCGGCGGCCAAGGAACGATAAAAGTAACAGGCTTTTCCGGATACTCTGCCAACGCACTTCCGGCCGTCGCGGCCATCAACAACGCAAGAGCGCTTCCCAAGAAGGGCTTCATGGACATCTGTTTTCTCCCTGTGTACCGGACGCAAGCGCGTCGGTTCATTATTCGAACCATCGGTTCTATTTCAGATTGACAGTCGCGGGCCGAGTCTGTCAACACTTTTGGAAATGAGCTTTTCAATCCTCTTTGGCGCCTGAAACCTTCAAGACGACGACAGCGAGAACGATGGGAACCGTCACCAAAGCCCTCACCCTGCTAGATCACTTCACGCTTGCGCGACCCCTCATAGGGCTGAGCGAGGTGGCGCGTCTTGCCGGAGTGAACAAGGCAACTGCCTTCCGGCTTCTCTCGGAGCTTCAAAGCGCGGGCTTCGTCGAGCAAGCGGGCAGCGCGCGCGAATACCGGCTTGGTCCGGCAGTTCTGCGACTCGCCAGCCTGCGCGAGGCAACAGTACCGATGCGCGAGGCCGCTTCTACCGTCCTGCGCACCCTTGCGGATACGACGGGTGAAACGGCGCATATGTCGCTCCTGCAAGGTGGGCGGCTTGTCACGACGGTACATGCGCTTTCGTCTCGCCATGGCACACGCGTCACTATGGACGATGCCTCAGTTCTGACTTTCCACGGCACGGGATCAGGCCTCGCCGTGCTCGCGTTTTTGCCCGAGCCGGAGGTCGAAGCGATACTCTCTGCGCCTCTCAAGCCCCACACCCGCGAAACCATAACGGACCCCGCCCGTATCAGAGAGCAAATCGCTGAAGTGCGCCGCTCCGGGATCGCGGAAAGCGTTGGCGGGTTCGAAAAGGATGTCCACTCACACGCCGCGCCGATTTTCGACGCCGAAGGACGCGTGATGGGGTCAATTGCAATAGCAGCTCCTGTAGCTCGGATGACCCCGGAATTGCGCAACGAGATTAGAGACGCCTTAGCCAATGGTGCTCAAGAATTGATCAATCGGTTGGGCGGGCACGCACCCGCACATTTGCGGTCCGCAGCCTGACCAAAAGGAGTTCACATGAAAGATCAGAACTGGCTCAAAGAGCACAATGCGCGCTCCATGTGGCACCCGATGACCGCCCCTTCCGACAGCCTGATGAATCCGCCCACGATCATCACCGAAGGTCATGGGGTAAAGATCGTCAATGTTGATGGCCACGAAGTCGTCGATGCCGTCGGCGGGCTCTGGAACGTGAACCTCGGCTTCTCCTGCCAGCCAGTCAAAGATGCGATCTACGCCCAGTTGAACCGACTGCCGTACTACTCGACCTTCCGCGGCACCTCGAACGACGCCGTTATCGAACTTTCGGAAATGCTCCGGTCGTTCTTCGCTCCGGATGGCCTGACCCGAGCATTCTATACGTCGGGCGGGTCCGACTCTGTGGAAACCGCCCTGCGCCTTTCCCGCCAGTACCACAAGATCCGGGGGGAGGCCTCTCGCACGAAATTCCTGTCCCTGAAGAAAGGGTATCACGGCACCCATTTCGGCGGGGCGAGCGTGAACGGCAATGCCAATTTCCGCACGCAATACGAACCCCTCTTGCCCGGATGCCATCACATCCCCGCGCCTTACACGTATCGAAACCCCTTCAATGAGTCCGATCCGGAAAAACTGGCCCGGCTTTGCCTGCAGGCTCTGGAAGACGAAATCGTCTTCCAAGGCGCCAACACAATTGCCGCTTTCATCATGGAGCCGATCCTCGGAGCGGGCGGGGTCATTCCTCCGCACAAAAGCTTCATGCCCGGAGTTGCCGAGATTTGCCGCCGCAACGGCATACTCCTGATCGCGGACGAAGTTATCACGGCCTTTGGGCGCACGGGTTCATGGACCGGCTCCCGGCACTGGGGCGTGCAGCCCGACTTCATGTGCACCGCAAAAGCGATTACGAACGGATACTTCCCGTTTGGTGCCGTCATGATTGCCGAAAAAGTCGTCGAAGTTTTCGAAAATGACAAAACCGGCGCTGCGGCCATCGGGCACGGCTATACCTATTCAGGCCACCCTGTGGGCGCGGCGGCTGCCGTTGCTTGCCTGCAAGAAACCCTGAGGCTTGAAGTACACAAGAATGCCGCCATTCGCGGGACGGAACTCCATGAGGGGCTCTTGGCACTCCAGAATAAGCACACACTCATTGGCGACGTGCGCGGCGGGCATGGTCTGATGTGTGCGCTCGAACTGGTCGCAGACAGGGAAACGAAAAAGCCGATCGACAAAGCGACAATCGGGAAGATCCAGGAAACGGCCTACCGCGCAGGTGCTATGGTGAGGGTCTCCGGCCCGAATTTCATCATGTCTCCCCCGCTGATCCTTGAGTCTGCGGATGTAGGAACGATCCTCTCGGCACTTGATGAAGGTTTCTCTGCCGTCTGACGTCTGGAAAGATCTCACCTTACGTGTTCTCCCCCTCTTGCCTTGTCTCGGCAGGTAGCTAGTCTTTCGCGAGGGAAGAGAGGGAGAGTTACATGGATCGGGTCACGCCCGAAGCCGCTGGCTTCGATGTCGAGCGTCTCCACCGCATCGATAGCTGGATGCAAAGCTATGTGGACCGCGGGCGTTACCCTGGAAGCTCGGTCCTGATCGCAAGGGGCGGCAAAGAGGTCTACTTCTCCGCAGTCGGAAAGCGCGACGTCGAAGCGGCGACTCCCATGGCACGGGACAGCATTGTCCGGATTTACTCCATGACGAAGCCGATAACCTCGGTTGCGATCATGATGCTGGTCGAGCGAGGCCTCTTCCATCTGGATGCCCCGATTTCAGAGTTCTTACCCGAATTCTCCAAATGTCAGGCATTGCTCCCAGGCGCCGACAGCATCGACCAAACTGAGCGCTGCGCCACCCCGACCGTGCATCATCTGCTGACCCATACCTCGGGGATGAGCTACCCGTTCAACGTAGGTGTGCTTCCGAAAGAAATGGACGAGCGAGGGATCATCTTCCGTGCGGACGCAGGCCCCTTGGCCGATCAGGTCCAGGAATTGGCGGAGCTACCGCTCGCCTTCAAACCGGGAGCGCGGTGGGAGTACTCGGTGTCGATCGACGTACTCGGTCGTATTGTAGAAGTGGTCACTGGAAAATCGCTAGAGGCCTATTTCAACGAAGAAATCTTCACGCCACTCGGAATGACCGAGACAGGTTTCAGCGTTCCCAAAGGCGGGAAGGAACGTTTCGCCGCGCTCTATTCGTCGCTTCAAGGCAATGCGATGGATCTGAATGCCAAGCGCTCCGGCGGGCCGATCCTCCGGCGTGTTGACGGACAGGACGGTTCCCCATGGCTGAACGCTTCCATGCATTCCGGTGGCGGCGGTCTTGTGGGCACGATCGATGACTACATGCGGTTTTGCGAAATGTTGCGTTCTGGCGGCGCTGGCCAGAATGGCCGCCTCCTGTCGCCCAAAACCCTTCAATTCATGATGCGCAACCACCTCCCCGGCGACATTGCCTCAATGGGCCCGACCAGCTTCGCCGAACAGCCGATGGAAGGTATGGGCTTCGGCCTCGGCGGCTCTGTCGTCCTCAATCCCGGCCGCGTTCGCGCCGCGGGCTCCGTCGGTGATTTTTCGTGGGGCGGTATGGCCTCGACCTTTTTCTGGGTCGACCCTGTGCATGACATGAGCGTCGTTTTCTTCACTCAACTCACCCCCTCATCCTCCTATCCGGCCAGAGCACAACTCAAGGCTCTCGTTCATGGAGCAATGCTCCAATGACACGTCCCATCTTGTGGGAGCCTTCGCCTGAGCGCGCGAATGCCACGCGCATGGCCGAATACATGCGCTGGCTCGAAGCGCAAAAAGGCCTTTCCTTCCAGAACTATCCCGCGATGTGGGAGTGGTCCGTCAGTCATCTGGAAGAGTTTTGGCAATCTATCTGGGAGTTCTTCTCCCTGCGCGCCTCCCAGCCACATCAGAAAGTTCTGGCAAATCGCTCGATGCCCGGTGCTGAGTGGTTCGCTGGCGCACATCTGAACCTCGCCGATCAAGTCCTGCGTCACGCGGAAACGAAGCCGCACGAGGATGCGGTAATTTTCCGGTCCGAAACATTCGGCCGCAAAGTGCTCTCATGGTCCGAATTAGCGAGAAAATCATCCGCGTTCGCAAACAACCTGCGCTCCATGGGCGTCGGAAAAGGCGACAGGGTCGTCGCCATCCTCCCGAACGACGAAGCTGCGCTCATCGCGTTTCTGGGAACGATCCGCATTGGTGCGATTTGGTCACTTTGCGCACCGGACATGGGGCACGTCGCCATTCTTGACCGATTCCAGCAAATAGAACCGAAAGTCCTCATCGTTCAGGATGGTTTCGTCAATGCGGGCAAAACCCATAATCGACAGGACGTGAACGCATTGATCCGGAGCGGCTTGCCATCGGTTTCCAGCTACATCGTGGTCCCTGTGGTCGGCGAACTCCCAGAAGGTGCCATCGATTGGGGCGGCCTTGCGGAGGGCGAAGGTTCGTCAAACACCGAACAAGTCCCATTCGATCACCCGCTCTGGATCGTCTACTCATCCGGAACAACAGGAAACCCCAAGCCGATCGTACATGGCCACGGTGGGGTGCTGCTTGAGTTCACGAAGCAAACTCTGCACACCGACATTGGGCAAGACACGCGGTTCGCATGGCTCACCTCCTCTGGATGGATCATGTGGAACTCGCAATGGCACGCGCTGATGCAGGGGGCGACCTTGCTCTGCATCGACGGCGCCGCCCACTATCCTGACATGATGAACATCTGGAGAATGGTGGCTGATGAAGGGCTAACGTTCTTTGGTGCTGGCGCGGCCTATTTCACCGCCTGCCAAAAGGCAGGGATCAAACCGGGGGCGGAACTTGACCTGAGCGCCCTGAGAGCAATCGGCTCCACCGGCTCTCCCCTCCCGCCGGAAGCTTATGACTGGATCTACAAAGAGGTTAAGTCAGATCTCTGGCTCGCTCCGATTTCCGGAGGCACCGATCTGGCCGGAGCCTTCGTGTGCGGGCACCCGATGCTGCCCGTCCGCGCCGGAGAAATGCAGTGCCGCGCCCTCGGAAATGCTGTCCGGGCTTTCGATCCGGAAGGCAACGAGGTGTTTTCCATCGTAGGCGAGCTTGTATGCACCGAGCCGCTTCCGTCCATGCCTCTCTATTTCTGGAATGACCCGGAAAACGCGCGACTGACGTCCTCCTACTTTGAGACTTTCCCAGGCGTCTGGACACATGGCGACTGGATCGAAATCACACCTGAAGGCGGCTCTGTCATCTACGGGCGCTCGGATGCGACGATCAACCGTAAGGGCCTGCGCATGGGGTCGTCCGAGATCTATCGAGCCGTGGAGGCGCTTGAAGAAGTCGTCGATAGCTTGGTGGTCGACCTCGAATTCCTCGGCCGAGAAAGCTTCATGCCGCTCTTCGTCGTGCTGGCCCCCGGGATCAATCTGAGCGACGCGATCAAGGCAAAGATAAACAACTCGATCCGGCAAAGCCTATCCGCACGATTCGTTCCGAATGAAATCGTTCAGGTTACAGAAGTCCCGAGAACACTCTCCGGCAAGAAGCTAGAGGTGCCAGTCAAGAAGCTGCTTCTTGGAGGGGATCCTGCAAAAGTGGTCAACCGCGATTCAATGTCGAATCCTCAGAGTTTCGACATCTACATGGCGTATTTGGCATCCCAATTGCCGCAAGCTTGAGGAGAAACACGTAGAATTGGTCGGGTTTTCTGCCCAATTCAGGGGGTGAGGCACACAAAAATGTTGCGGCTCCCGCCTTTACCCCGCTAACGTGTCGTCGGAGCCGCGAAATAGAAAGGCTTACAGATTAACGACAACGGAGAGGAGTTCCTACATGGATCGTCGTAAGTTTCTGAAAGGCGCTGCAATCGCCGGGACCGGTGCCGCACTGGCAGCGCCCGCAGTTGCACAAGAGCGCAAGCAGCTGGTCATCGTTTCGACCTGGCCGCGTGACTTCCCGGGCCTCGGCCTGTCGGCGCAGCGCCTCGCGCAGCGCATTGGCGAAATCTCGGACGGCCACTTTGCTGTCGAATACTTCGCCGCAGGCGAGCGCGTTGGCGCGTTCGACGTGTTTGATGAAGTCGCTTCGGGTAACTCCCAAGCCTACATCGGCGCAGAATACTACTGGGGCGGCAAGCACGCTGGCTTCAACTACTTCACTGCGGTTCCGTTTGGCATGTCCACTCAGGAATGGACCGCATGGGTCATGTATGGCGGTGGTCAGGAACTCTGGGACGAGCTCTCGGGCGAATTCGGCCTCAAGGCACTGACCTGCGGCTCCACCGGTACTCAGGCCGGCGGCTGGTTCAACAAAGAGATGGAAACCGCGGACGACTTCAAAGGTCTGAAGATGCGTATTCCGGGCCTCGGTGGTCAGCTGCTCACCAAGCTCGGCGCGTCCACTGTTTCGCTCCCGGGCGGCCAGATCTACGAAAACCTCGTGTCCGGTGCAATCGAAGCAACAGAGTGGGTGGGTCCTTATAACGACTACTTCATGAAGTTCTACGAAGCGGCCAAGTACTACTACACTGGCGGCGTGCACGAGCCAGGCGGCGGTCTTGGCTTCGGCATGAACGCTGCATGGTGGGGCGGCCTCACAGACTGGGAGAAGAACGTTATCAAGGCTGCGTGCAACGAAGAGCACCAGGCTGCGCACCATGAGAACATGGCGAAGAACGGCGAATACCTCGCCAAGCTCATCAACGAGCAGGGCGTTCAGGTTCGCGCATTCTCTGATGAAATCTGGGATGCCTTCGGCGAAGCTTCGGTCGAACTCTTCGAGGAAGTCCGCGCGCACTCGCCGCTGGCAGCCAAGATCGACAACCACTTCCAAAAGGCCCTGCGGGAAATTGGTGGTTCCATTAACTCTCTCGAGGGCACCTTCCTCAAGCAGCGTAACCGCATCCTGGGCATCGGTTAATCCGGTCGCTTTTTGTGAAAATGGCAAGCGGGGCTTTCGCCCCGCTTGCTGCTTCAATGGGGGAGTTCGGATGAAAACCTTGCCTGCGACGGCATGACACGTCTGAACACAGTCAAAATCGGTTAGATAAACTTACCAATTTGGCAAGTCAAGGGGGAGCTATGACCCAACAGGTCGGCACTGCCGGGGTCCTTACAGAAACGCAGCCCGCGCCCATCTGGCGCGCATTTGGCTGGGGTGTTCTAGGGGCGCTCGTTGCATTCTTAATCAACAATGCGCTTGTAGTCGGCTGGGGAGCCGCCCGCTTGCAGGACATGTTCTCGGTTGGCGTCACCGCGGCCCTGCAACCGATCTTGATCTACATCGTTTGTATTGGAGCTGGCGCTGCGGCTTCCTTCATGCGCCCGAACGAGAGCCTGCGCGCAGATGCTAACCGCATCCACGAGTTCAACAAGTACCTCGTACGTTCACTCTTCTGGGCGGTCTTCCTGATCGGCGTGGTGGACGCTGCAATTGCTGTGATGCGCGTCGAAAGCGTGCTTGGTCTGTTTTTCTCTCCGGAAACCGTGCGGGAGTTCACGCGTTCGGCTTTCGTCGCACCGCTCTTCCACTTCCCCCTTATCGTGCTGTCCTTCATCATCGGGGCCCGCACCAAGACTCTCGGCTTCACATGGCTCGCGCTTCTGATCGTTGGGTCGGAACTGCTTATCGTGTTCACGCGCTTCGTATTCTCTTACGAGCAAGCCCTCATGGGTGACCTCGTCCGCTATTGGTATGCAGCCCTCTTCCTCTTCGCCTCGGCCTATACGCTTTACGAAGATGGTCACGTGCGGGTCGATCTCATCTACGCGGGGCGGAGCAGCCGCGCCAAAGGCCTCCTGAACACAATCGGAACGCTTCTGCTGGGTCTGGTCACCATGTGGACCATTCTGATAATTGGCATGAGCGGCAAGACGTCGATCATCAATTCGCCGGTCGTGAACCTCGAAATCACTCAAACGGGTGCCAACGGTATGTTCATCAAATACCAGATGGCGGCGTTTCTCGCGATTTTCGCGGCCACGATGATCATTCAGTTCGTGTCCTATCTATTTGAAGCAGTTGCGGACTCCCGCGACGAACCCGGCAAGCGCGAAATCGTCGCCGCGGCCCACTGAGGTGACCACAGATGGAACTCCTATTTCTTGTCCTTCTCATGATCATCATGGCGGCCGCTTTGGGCTCGGGCTTCCCCGTTGCCTTCGCGTTGCCTGGTGCTGCAATCATCACAATCAGCCTCGCAGCCATCTCGGGCTACTTCTTGGGCGGATCTGTTGATGCCTTCTTTCACTCCGGTGGGCCCTCGCAGTGGCTTTCCGCGGGGGTAACAAACCTCCGAGGGGTCTATTGGGAAGTCGAACGCGACACTCTGATCGCTATTCCACTCTTTATCTTCATGGGCATCATGCTCCAGCGCTCGAAGATTGCGGAAGACCTTCTCGTTGCAATGGCCCAGCTCTTCGGACCCGTGCCGGGCGGTCTGGGTATTTCCGTTGTTTTCGTGGGCGCTCTACTGGCCGCCACGACGGGTATCGTCGGCGCCACCGTGGTCGCGATGGGTCTGATCTCGCTTCCCGCGATGTTGCGGAACAACTACTCCCCGCAGCTTGCGACCGGCACAATCGCCGCGTCGGGTACCCTCGGGCAGATCATCCCTCCGTCCATCGTGCTGATCATTCTCGCAGACCAGCTGGCCTCGGCGACAGACCAAGCCTCCACCGCGCGTAAGGCTCTCTACAAGGAAGCCACGGGCGAATTGCAAATGCCGTCGCCCTTCGATGTCGGCTCGACTTCCGCAGGCGAAATGTTCCTCGGTGCATTAGTCCCGGGCCTTCTGCTTGTGGGCATTTACATGCTCTACATCCTCGTCTATGCGCTCCTGAATCCGAAGCGTGCTCCGGCCGTTCCGTTTGAAGGCAAGCGTGATGGAGCCTTCTGGCGCCGCATTTTCTTCACCCTCGTCCCGCCACTCGCACTGATCTTCCTCGTGCTTGGCTCGATAATCGCGGGTATCGCCACGGTGAACCAAGCAGGTGCCATTGGTGCTGCTGGCGCCATTGTCATGGCGGGCTATCGCTTGGGTGATGACCACAAAGCCACATATCACCCTGCCATTTTGGGTCTGCTCGGGATCGCTGTGATTTCGGCTGCACTTTCTTTCTTCCCGATGAACCTGAAGGCCGCAACAAGCGCCTATGACTGGACGGGGATTCTTCTAGGCTTCATTGGCAGCGTGATGGTCATTACCGCCATCGTCTGGTCCGGTTGGCGTATCTTCAAACTCGAAGACACCCTGAACGGCGTGATGCTTGAAACGGCCAAAACCACCTCGCTCGTTTTCATCATCCTTCTCGGCGCAGCCATGCTTACCGCAGCCTTCCGCGCCTTCGGTGGTGAAGAACTGGTGCGGGAATTCCTGCTCGGCCTGCCCGGTGGCTTCTGGACGCAGTTCATCATCGTGATGGCTGTGATCTTCATCCTCGGCTTCTTCCTCGACTTCATCGAGATCGCCGTGGTTGTTGTTCCGATCGTTGCCCCGATCCTCTTGGCCGACCCGACCGCGAATATCACCGCTGTCTGGCTGGGCGTCATGATCGGCCTCAACATCCAGACTTCGTTCCTCACCCCGCCCTTCGGCTTCGCTCTGTTCTACCTGCGCGGCGTCGCTCCGGCGAGCGTGAAGACGATTATGATGTACAAGGGCGTGATCGCGTTCATCACCCTTCAGCTGATCGCCTTGGCAATCACCGGTCTCTATCCTCAGCTGGTGAACTACCTGCCGAACCGCGTCAGCTACTTGTCGGAAACCGCACCGCCTCCGAGAAACCCGAAACTCCAGTACTGCGTCGATAGCCAAGTATTCGAACAACTGGACAACGGGATTGGCGATGTTCCGGGAGCGATTGCTTCGGCCCGCGCTCTCGACACCTCGGCATTGCCCAAGAACCTTCAGGGTGACCTGAAAAAGGCTCTTGATCAGGCCGAGAAGTCGCTGGGCGTCATTCCGGAAATCCACGCTGCTGAAAAAGAGGTTGCGGATGCAGCAGTTGCCTATCGGCCAATCCTGAAAGGTGTGCGCGCCATCCAGAAGCAAGCCAACCGCCTGCAAAAACATGCAGACGAGTTGGGAGTGGAGATCGGTCGTATCCGCGGGTCTGACGAAGAATCGAATGCACGGCGCTCTGCCTTGGAAGCCGAGCAGGCAGGTCTTCTTGGCCAAATCACGGAAATGAAGAAAGGCATTCCTGCGGATTGGGACGAGGTCCACAAGGCCTTCGAGAAGCTCACCAAAGCGGAAGACACGGCTCGCAACACCCATCGTCGTAGCGCGGACTCGGCTTACGAAGATGCCGCCGCCGTTCTTGCGGTGCTGAACGGAACGCCCGCTCTTCTCGCAATGGAAGCCGAGATCGCCGGAATTCGCGGTGCCGTGGAAACTGGAGACGCCGCAGAAACCGCGGCAGTTCTGGACGACCTCGCGAAGCGTGTCCGCGAAATCGAAGGCGCAGGCGATGTTCGCAAAGGCCTCAACGACGCAAAACGCGTTCTGGAGAAGACCCCGGATGACCGCGCCAAGGCTCTGTCGAAGTATGATGAGGCTATTGCGGAATTGGCCGCGCAGAAAGAATGGCGCGCCAAGGCCGAAGCATCGTTGAAGCCGGGCTTGCAAGCCTATGTGGATGCGATCCTGCCCACATTGGGCGCGCGCGCCCTGCCCCAGCTGACCGAGTCGCAAGCGTTCTACATTGCGGCCTGCAACGCCGGGCACCGCGATCTGTCGCTGAACTTCTGATCGCAACGCACAAAACGAGAAAGGGCGGCCAGTTTGGCCGCCCTTTTCTATTGCCCGCAAACGAACCGCAGAAAACGAAAAGGCCCGCGTCAAGCGCGGGCCTTTTCGGTGATTTGGTAGCGGAGGAGGGACTTGAACCCCCGACACGCGGATTATGATTCCGCTGCTCTAACCAACTGAGCTACTGAAAAATAACGATAATTTGCGACAAGCGAAACGCGGTCACACCTCCGTCACAAGGAGGAAAAAATGGCGTCTATCCGGAAACGAAACCAACTTTGGCAAGTGCAAGTACGCCGGAAGGGTACCGGCTCAGTCTCTAAATCTTTTCATAAAAAGTCTGACGCTTTGACCTGGGCAATCACTCAAGAGGCTCTGATGCAGACGGGAGACTGGAAACCAAAGATGGCTGAGAATTTGACTGTCGCTCATTTGATCAAGAGTTACTTAGAAAAAGTTACCCCTCACAAGAAAGGTGCAGCACCTGAAACTCGGCGACTAACGCGACTGCTGGCCGAAAAATCTCTTATGGCCCTACTGCTCGATGAAGCCAAGCCGCACCATTTTGCCAGCTTTCGAGACCGACGTATCAAGGACGGAAGGCGAGCCTGCCAATACGACTTAGTTCTACTTCGTGCAGCTTGGAATACAGCACGGATTGAATGGGGCTGGGCTCTTGCCGACAACCCATTATCTTTGATCCGCTTCCCTAAGAACAACCCCCCGAGGGAACGCAGGCTAAGAACAGGGGAATATGAAAAACTTCTTCTGGCAAGTGCTAACACAAGAGCTTGGTATCTTTGGCCCATTATCGAAATTGCAGTGGAAACGTGCATGAGGCGAGGCGAAATTCTTGGCCTGACCTGGGCCGACATCAACATGGAAACGAACACAGCCTTTCTGCCAAATACAAAAAACGGAAAGTCTCGTCGCGTTCCCCTCTCTTCGAAAGCTCGAGAGGTGCTGCAGAAGCTTCCAATTACAAACGAAAAGGTCTTTCCAATTACAGATGTTGCTTTTCGGCAAGCCTGGGACAGACTTCGGCAACGTTCAGGTGTCATCGATCTTACCTTCCATGACCTTCGCCATGAGGGGATCAGCCGTTTATTCGAACGCGGCCTGAGCATTCCGCAGGTCATGGCAGTGAGCGGGCATCAAACTGCTAGCCAATTGTTCAGATATGTACAGCTTAGCGATAGAGACGAGCTCGATAGCTTGTGATTTCGCATCTGTTCTAGCCATTGCGGCGTTCATCTTGACCCACTCACCAGAGGCGGCACTGGCTGCATTGAGTAACTAACAGTAACTGCCGCTGGTGATCCTTCGCGAATCAATGACCACGGACCACGCGGCAAGAGCGGTTGTGCGGTGGTCCTCGGACCTTGGTTCTGTTGTTGTGCATCAACAACTGTGTTGTAGGACGCTTGTAAGGCTCAACAAAAGGAGATTCGAAATAACCCACTGATATCGTTCACTATTGCGAAAAAATTCCAGTCTTTTTGCGTTATTTATTGATGCTGGCAGACAAGATCTGGTATTTTAATAGTGTCGGAGGGGTAATCACCGACTGCAACTTCGTCACGTGGCGCAGTTGGCAAAAGCGCACAAGCCAAACCCCAAAAATCTGTGTGCATCCACTGTTTGGTCCATGCTCGGGCCGACTTAGGAGGGTGCACTATGCATTTTTCTGACCGTACTTATCTAACGCGTGGCGAGCTCGCATCAGAGCTGGGTGTCACCAAAGCCACCATTCGCAATTGGGAAGCCCAAAGAGGGTTCCCTCAGCCGCTGCCCGGTTCAGGGCGCGTCCCACTCTATAAGGTGGCTAACGTCGCCACTTGGCTCGAAGGCGCTGAGGGGGATCAGGCATGAGTATGAAGCTGCAACCGTCTAAAGCCGAAGCACAACGCTTTCTCGACTTACTCCAACCCGGAGGGATGTTCACCTTCCAAATCTTGGACGACAACAAAAACCGCAATCTGGGACGTCTAAATAAGATTTTCCATGGGAGCCTAGATCAACTCTTCGAAACTCTTGTTCATTATAACGAACAAGGTGCGGGAATATTTGTTGTCATCAACAAGACCGATTTTAAAGGACGAAAAGCCAGTAACGTCGTGAAAGTAAGATCGTGTTTTGTCGATCTTGATGGCGCTCCCACTGGACCAGTCCTTAATCATCCCATCGAGCCGGCCATACTGGTAGAAAGCTCAAAGGGGCGTTGGCATGCTTACTATCCCTGTTCGGATATGCCCCTCGAAGCGTTCACGCCGATCCAACATGCGATCGCCGACGCGTTCAACGGTGACCACGCATGTTGCGACCTACCACGCATCATGCGTTTGCCCGGGTTCTTCCATCAAAAGGTAAAGAACGGGGTGCGCAGCGAGCCCTTTAGGACCCGGATCGAGAGCCATTACGACGACCTCCTCTACACATACGAGCAGCTCAAGGAAGCGTTTCCGGCATCTGAAAAGCACGTTGTCGATCAAACAGATGGCCATCCGAGCTTTAACGAGACAACGGACCTCTACGCGCTACGGGAGGCGCTGACGTATATTGACCCGGAGTTGAGGGAAGATTGGGTCAAGTGCGGCCATGCGCTGAAAAGCACAGACCCCAACCTGCTCGCGCTATACCTCGAGTGGTCCAGAGGCGACCTTACCGGCCGAAAACCCCACAACTACGTCAATGAAGCCGACGTGATCGCAACGTGGAACAGCCTTAACCCAGATCGCATAGGGATTGGGGCTGTGTTCAACATGGCCAAGGCCAACGGGTATGTTCCGTCTCGGCGCTGTATCGGCCTGCGGCTGGGTACGCAAATCGAGGTTGCTGCCCTCCTATGCAACGAGATCTGCGCAGAAACCTCAGCCCCCCTCGTCCACAGCGAGGGCACGTTCTGGGGGTATAGCTCGACACACTGGGAAGAAATCTCGGAGAGCGCGCTTCGTAAGAGGACCCACAAACTTGACGGGACGCACTATGGAAAAAACAGCATCCTGCGGATCTCGAGAAGCTTTATAGACGGGGTGATCAGGGAGATGGCCGCAATGGCAGACACGCCCGACTTCTTCGCAGTCCGTGAACTGGGGGTCAACCTGCGCAACGGCTTCGTGAAAATCTCCGGGTCCGGCAAGATCAGCCTCGAGCCTCATTCCGCGGAGCATCGGCAGCGGTTTTTGATTGCGCATGCATGGCGCCCCGAGCTCTGTGAAGTGCCAGACGGTCTCCTGCAGACACTCTTATTCGGCAGTTTCGGTAAGGACGACGTCGAAAGCCACCGGCTCATCTTGGAAATTATGGGGGCCGGGATTTCCGGGATAAATACCGGCCTCTCCAACCCCAAGGCATTTGTTTTTCACGGGCCGAGCGCCGCAAACGGAAAATCGACCATCATGGCTGCGATGCGCCAACTTCTCCCGAGGCGCGTAGTAGCTTGCATCGCGCCGGCCGATCTGGGGGAGCCTCAGTTTTTGGCGACGCTCGCGGGCTGCCAAGTCAACCTCGCCGACGAATTATCGAGTGCGAAGGCGATCGCAACCGACCGCTTCAAGGCAACAGTGACCGGCGATCAGGTACAAGCGAAGGCGATCTACAAAGAACCGTTCACCTTCACGCCCAGGGCGCTGAACGTCTTCTCGGCTAATCATTTGCCCAGCTTTTCGGGCGGCGTTGACAACGGCATTGTCAGGCGGATCGTCGTCGTACCGTTCAATAGGTCGATCCCTGAAGCTGAGCGGATCCCTGATTTGGCCGCTAGAATCATCGAGCATGAGGGGGATGTGCTCGTGTCTCTCGCGCTTCAGGCAGCTGCGGATGTGGTGGCGCGGGGTGGCTAAACCATCCCATCAAAATGCGAAGCGGCCACTGCGCAATGGTTCAAAGACGTTGATCCTGTAGCAGAGTGGTTCGAGGACGGGGGGCTTGAGCGCCACGTTCATACGGCGGGCGTTCTTTTCCGCGATTTGTACGTACGTTTCCGCGAAGATATGAGCAACCTCGGCATCCAGCACATCCCGGGGCAGAGCCGGTTTACGCAGCGCCTGCGGGAGCGCGTTGAGAGTGATCTCAGATGGGACATCGTCCGCCGCAGCAAGGGCGAAATGGTTTTCCCGCGGACGCTGGTGACGGGAGTGACGAGTTTTCCCGCTTAAGTTTGATACTGGAGGGGGAGAGAAATCATCCCCTCTCCAAGTTGTTAACTTTTTTCGTCACTTTCATCACCGCGTCGGCGCCGGTCGAACTGATCGCGCCAATCCCTTGTCAGCAGGCCCGACGCGATCGCCTCCCGCTCAATCGTCCGCAGCTCAGCACGAACCGCGCGGCCAACCGCCGCCCACCGTTTGGCTTGCTCCTTGGCCTCGGTCGTCGACCGCCCATGCTTGAGATGAAGCGCCCGCAGCTTGGCCAGGCCCACCGGCGTCTTCGCGCCGGTCGAGCGACCGCCATGCAGCCGGCATCGGGCCTTGCCTCTAACAGCCGGACACTTGCAGGGCTGGCCACTCCGGGTTGTGGCCCCGCAAGCTACACCTGGCCAATTGGGTCCAAACTGCCAATGCCGGGCGGCCTCTCCGAATGTCATCCCCATTTTCTTCACCTCCATTGCCAAAGAAGATTCAAGGGCCAAGGACCAAGAACCCTGTTCTTCATCGACATTGTCCTCGCCCCTATCGCTCGGGCAGTCTCGACTCGATCCAATCTCCCGGACCACCGGCGGAAAGCACGACGTAGCCCAACTGCGCTGGGCGCGTGCTCCTTGGACCTTGGTCTTTACTTAGTAAGAGCCTCTGTTGATCCATCACCTCGTGAACGATTTCCAAACACCCCATCTACGCAAAGGGGGTTACTGTAACTTTTCTGACTCGACGAAACCTAAATATTCGCCCCCCTCACCCCCTTTTTCGTACCCGCCTTTCCAGAGAAGTCCCCCCTTGTTCTTTGGCTGGTAAATTTTGTTGGGTCTAAATTCATTTGGGCTTTTAAAGAGGGGGCAGGGCCACAGCGCCCCTCTCTTTACAGCTGGCAACAAGAACCGAGTTGCGAGCTGCGCGGATCTTGAACCTTGGACCTCTAGCTCCGTTTGAAGAGGATCAATCCTGCGGCCCCACTGATTGTTATAATATAACACTCATGTGGCTTGTGCAACACTTAGGGTGCTAAGATGCAGATGCGGGGCTACTGGGGTTTGACCGGTCAGAACTGGTAGCAGCATACTAACGTGGCGGGTTTTGTCCTGAACAGACGCTAGTCAGCCCCCTGCCCTGCCTCAAGCGGAGTTAATCTGACAAGACCGTACTGACAAATCCGAGCATGAAGAAAAGTGGGCGGCGAGGAAAAGGTCTTGGGGAGCTTGCCCGCCGCCCAGTCATGCATGGGAAGTTCTGCAATCTCAGAATGGGGCAGAAAGTTAACATGTTCAATATAAAACTGTATGCAGGCATGCGTCTTGCCACAAATTGTCAGGTGGCGGTGGGCGGGCTGGACTGAGCGGCACCACCTCAGCTCCACAGTGGTGCTGCGGGGAAGAGTTTGAGGCCAGACTAACGAGGCCGATTGCCCTGCTCCACCTAATGGTCGGCTTAGTCTGCAGGGCTAAATTGAACAAAAAGTTGACTGAAGAGTATTTTGTGGCCAAGTGAACGCTGCGTTTTGAGAAGAAAAAGCCATGTTCAGCAAGATCAAACCCGATACCGACCGAGCGTCCCAAATCCCTTACAAGGCACCGGCAGACAAAGCGCCTTTGGCAGACAAACGACGCTCTATCCTTAACGAGGGCGTTGTCATCCGCGGCGACTGGACAAGTGACGGGGTGGTCGAGTTTGGCGGCTCAATCGTTGGCGACCTCACCGCAGAAGTCTTGGTCATAAGCAAGACAGGCAAGGTGATAGGCAACATGCGCGCGAATACCGTGACGATTGAGGGGCATCTTGAAGGCACTGTCTCAGCCATCAAGGTTGCGATCAAGTCCTGCGCTACTCTGAAAGCAGATATCGCGGCTGAAGAGATTGCCATTGAGTCTGGCGCCATTATCGAAGGCCACCTCAGTATCAAACCCAAGGCCCAGTGAAAAACTTAATCGTCGTCATCTGTTCGTGACCGCGTTAGACTGTCTTTGCCGCTGCATGCACCACATCGGAGCAAGAGCCTATGGGACTGGATTTTAAGAAGCCGCCGCAAAAACGTTGGTCGCTCAACCAGATCTTGGTTGCCCTCGTGCTCCTCCTTGGCGGCTCCGTGCTTCTGGCAAACGTATCGCCCCTCGAAATCAGCGCCTACTTCGATTGATCTACCCAAAAATAGAGCACGATGACCCAACGTCGGTCTGAGGTCGATAAAAATGATCGCCCATGTGCCTGGCGACGGCGTATGGCGGCGGGTGACTTCAGCACCGTCCGCGACCTAGCAATCGCCGTGAACCTCGCCGAGCGTCATGTCAGCAGACAGCTGCGCTTGGCCTACCTCGCGCCTCAGGTCTTGAAACGCCTAGTCTACAAGCGCGATGTCACTGCCATCACCGTCATGCAGCTCACAGAATGCGCGCTCCTGTCCTGGCAAGAGCAGGAGATCCGGGTGTTTGGCGAGGCTGGATAATCCGAAGTGGGGTGGTCAGAAATCCGCCCCCTTCCCTGCCTCAAGTGGAGTTCCTCTGACAAAGCCGACCCGCTGGCTAGTTGCCAGGCTTGAGGAAGCAGCGAGTCTTTTCGATCGCGTCGCCGATATGCGTGGTCATCGCAGCAATTGCCGACTTGGTATCACCAGAAAGCAGCCCATCAAGTATGCGTTGGTGGTCGTCCCAAGACTGTTTGGCCGACGCGGAGTCGCGTAGGACCTCTGCCATGGCACGCAGCATATGCGGCCAATTTGCACGCATGGACGCTTCGACAACGTGGTTGCCGCTCCAGCGATATATCATTTCGTGAAACTTTAGGTCAGCATTTAAAAGTCGTTTTATATCATGCGCCGCAACGGCAGCACGACCTTCACGCATGACGTGCTGAGCCTCTTCACGGGCAGTGTCGTTAATGTTCTGCGCGGCAAGGCGAACGGCTAAGGGTTCGACCACTGAGCGAAAATCATAGATGGAATTGTACTGCTCAATGCGAATTTCAGTGACGACAACGCCGCGCCGCCCGTTTTCGCGTACGAAATCATTGGCTTTAAGGATAGAGATTGCGCTGTTGACAGGCTGTCGTGACACGTTCAGACGAGCCGCGATATCATCCTGATTAAGCCGCTCACCTGCAGGCAGCTCTCCGGAACAGATGGCATCTAATAATATCTCATAGACTTGCTCAACTAACGTTTTCTTGGGTTCAATCGAGTCCATTTAAAATCCTCAAACGTTTGCCAGCGGCACTAGAGATAACAGCTATAGACAAAATTATACATTTCGTATACGAAATTTTTAAAGGTGGGTCTTTTTGTTCGCCAAAGTTCGACCTTACCGCCGAAAGGGAGGAAGCTTTATGTGCCATGTATTTGCCGGGCAAGATCCGCATCGCTATGCCAGTAGCACACGACGACTTCGACTGAACAGGCAAAGTACCAGTATTCGTTTGGAAAACGCCTTCTGGAGCATTCTGGACGAAATCGCCGCCCGCGACGGGATGAGCACGCCAACATTCATCTCGACGCTTCACTCCGAGGTCCTCGAACTACGTGGCGAACCCGAGAACTTCACATCTTTGCTTAGAAGTGCTTGCCTGAAGTTCATGGAAACCTCCAGAAAAGAGCCCGCTTCGCCGATTGCTGCGGAGTAGAACAAGCTTACGGGACAAAGAAATCCAAAGGTAGTATGGACATACTACCTAGACCGATCAGGTCACCCATACCCTGATTTCAGAAATTGGAATCAAAAAGGGGAGTGGGCATTTTGGCCAAGACTATACACTCGATGGTGCGCGTTCTTGACGAAGCGCAGTCGATTGAATTTTATTCGAAAGCTTTTGGCTTAGAAGTCGTGGATCGGCTGGATTTCGAGTCATTCACACTGATCTACCTTTCAAATGGGGAAAGCGGTTTCGAGCTTGAGCTCACCGTCAACAAGGGCCGTACAGAACCCTACGCGCTTGGCGACGGATATGGCCATCTTGCAGTGTCGGTCTCCGATGTCGAAGCCGAGCATGCCCGACTGACCGCCGCAGGCCTCGCACCGCGCAAATTGGTCGATTTCCAGAACGCCGGTGTCAAGGTCGCAAAGTTCTTCTTCATCGCCGACCCTGACGGCTACCAGATCGAAGTTTTGCAAAGAGGGGGACGGTTCCAGTAACCGCTTACCTCTCGTCATTCAACGGAGGAGACCATGACGAAAATAGACAGAAAGGGGCTGACGCGGAGAGCCCTTCTTGGCCGCGCGATTGCAGCAGGTGCGCTTACTGTATCAGGTGCTGGCTTCATCGCCGCGCCGGATGCTGCCTGGGCACTTGAGGTGTCCGTTATTACGCCAGAACAGATGGCAACTTTGCTGCAAATGGCCCGAGATATCTATCCGCACGACCAGGTAGGCGATCGCTTCTATGCCGTCGCAGTAAAGGGATACGATGCCGAAGGCGCCAAGGAAATGGTTGCGGCAGGCATTTCGGAACTGAACGCGGCAGCGCAGGCCATTGGTCATCCCGATTACCTGTCGATCGGCTGGGAAGAAGATCGCGTCAAGGTCCTGGAGGCTGTTGAGGCAACCGCGTTTTTCCAGACGGTCCGCGCGGGTCTCGTCACAGGCCTCTACAACCAAAAAAATATTTGGCCGATTTTTGGCTATCAGGGCGAGTCCTATTCCCAGGGCGGTTACATTGACCGCGGCTTTGATGACATCGACTGGCTGTAACGGAGGAGTCAAAAATGGTTACTAAATTTGAACTGAACGACGACTCTGTAGTCGTCATCATCGGTACCGGCGCAGGCGGAGGTGTGCTTGCCAACGAACTGGCGCAAAAGGGCGTTAAGGTCGTGGCATTGGAAGCGGGTGGTCGTTACCTGCCAGAAGACTTCGTAAACGACGAGTGGGAAAGCTTCGGCCAGCTTGCCTGGACTGACGCGCGTACCACTAGCGGTTCATGGCGCGTTGCTAAAGACTTTGCAGGGTTGCCGGCTTGGATCGTCAAAGCCGTTGGCGGCACCACCACCCACTGGGCAGGCGCCTCGATCCGCTTCCAAGAGCATGAGTGGAAGGCCCTGAGCACTTACGGCAACGTCGATGGTGCCAATCTCCTTGACTGGCCGATCGACGCTACCGAAATGGCGCCTTGGTACGAAAAGGCGGAAACCAAGCTTGGCGTGACCCGTACAGGCGACCGCGCCGGACTTCCCGGCAACAACAACTTCAAGGTTTTCGAAAGAGGTGCGAAGGCGCTTGGCTACAACGAAGTCCACACCGGCCGCATGGCGATCAACTCTCGCGAATACGATGACCGTATGGCCTGCCAGCAGACAGGCTTCTGCTTTCAGGGCTGCAAATGGGGTGCGAAATGGTCGGCCGCCTACACCGACATTCCGCGCGGTGAAGCAACGGGAAACTTGGAAGTCCGTGAGCGTAGCCATGTGGCACGCATCCTTCACAATGAGGCGGGCAAGGTTAAGGGTGTCGAATATTTTGACAAGGACGGCAACCTGCATCTGCAGAAAGCCCGCATCGTTTGCGTCGCCGGAAACTCGTTTGAAAGCCCACGTCTGCTGCTTAACTCGGCATCCAGCATGTTCCCGAATGGTCTCGCAAATTCGTCAGGAATGGTTGGCAAGAATTACATGCGCCACACCACCGGCTCAGTCTACGCGATCTTCGACAAGCCGGTCCGTATGTGGCGCGGCACGACGATGGCAGGCATTGTTCAGGATGAGGCTCGCCACGACCCGTCGCGGGGCTTTGTCGGCGGCTTCGAACTCGAGACCCTGTCCTTGGGCCTTCCCTTTATGGCGGCCTTCCTAAATCCGGGCGGATGGGGACGCGGCTTTACCACGGCACTTGACCATTATGAAAACATGGCAGGGATGTGGATCGTCGGTGAAGACATGCCTCAACTGAACAACGGTGTCACGCTGTCTGACGTCAAGGATCAGTATGGTCTGCCTGTAGCCAACGTCAACTTCGATGACCACCCGAACGATGTTGCCATGCGCAACTATGCCTACAAACGTGGCATTGAAATGTACGAAGCCGTCGGGGCAACCCGCGCCTTCCCGACGCCGCCCTATCCATCGACCCACAACCTTGGCACCAACCGAATGTCAGAAAAGCCTGAGGATGGCGTCGTCAACAAGTGGGGGCAGTCGCACGACATTTCCAACCTGTTCGTTTCGGATGGTAGCCAGTTCACCACTGGTGCCGCAGAAAACCCGACGCTGACAATCGTTGCTCTGGCAATCCGTCAGGCAGATTTCATCGCTCGCGAAATGTCGGCGAACAACATCTAACTCTCAATCGGATAAGAAATTGAAGGGCCAAGAAGGCCCTTCAAACAATACGTGAAACAACAAAAGTAGAAAGCGGTGCTGTCTTGTGTGGACGGCATACGTCTATGCAGGTGGTGTCAGAACAATTCGAACAAGTCTCAGGTTTGACCTGAAACCTGCTCTTAGCCTGCAAGCAGTTGCCGCCACTCAGCGAGAGCAGCAGTCCGGTTCAGCCCGCAATTTAATGAGTAAGCAAGACTACGCTCTTGTAATGGAGTCTCGACTTTCCTCAGCGACAGAGGAAACCGGACATAGAGCATCACGGCCAGGCGGATGACCTCCGGGCTGTTCTTGAAGTCCTTGAAGGAGGTGCCTTTGGATGTGAAGTTAGTCTAGTCGGCCCACTAGCCTGTCTCGAGCAGAGTGCTGCTGGCAGAGCCCTTCTCAGCTATTTATTCTCTTTTTGTAGGCGTTTGAGCTATTTCAGTTAATAAACATCCATACCGCCGTACACCTGACGCGGTCACACGTCGGTCACACGCAAATTGACAAATTCTCAAAAAACCGAAGAATTAGACGGCATCACCGATTTGGTGTGGCCCTGTTTTTATAGGAGATTATCGAGGTTATTTGGTAGCGGAGGAGGGACTTGAACCCCCGACACGCGGATTATGATTCCGCTGCTCTAACCAACTGAGCTACTCCGCCAAACCGTGCTGCTGATTATGGAATCTCCGAGGAGACGTCAAGACGAAGTTGGGCAGAAAATAATGGGAAAATCGGATGCCTCAACAACTCTCGTATTCAGGCCCACGGAGTGAGGCGCGCCGCCAAATGCGCAACGCGGTTCCGCACGACATCTCTGATCGGCCCATGGTTCGGCGCATCTCGTATGGTGGTGAACCAATGCTCTGGCGGGTTCCGCCCCCGTCGCGCGTTCGGCCAATAAAGCGCCCGCAGCACAGCCTCTCCTTTTTCCGACAGGCGGTCAGGGATCACATGCCCGTTCAGTGTCGCCCAAACCCCGGTCCACGCGCGTCCGACACTCCAAGGATTGTAGCCCCCACCTCCCGTCACCAGAAGCCTCGATGATCGGCCTTTAAGCGTAGCCACCATGTCCCAAAGCGCATTGTTGGAAAGCGCCAATCCCGACTGCGGATCATCTGCCAATGCGTCCGAGCCGCATTGCAAGACGATGGCCTCAGGCTGAAACGCTTCGATGGCGGGCATAACCACAGCGTCCCGGATCAGGGCAAACTCGTCATCATTGAGGCCCTTTGGCAAAGGCAGGTTAAACTCCGTCCCCGCGCCTTCCTCTTCCAAAGCACCTGACCTCGGCCAACGGTTCTCTTCATGCGTCGAAAGCAGCATGACATCGGGATCCATCGAAAACGCGTGCGCCACGCCATCGCAGTGGTGGGCGTCGATATCCACATAAGCGATGCGGCCCATGCCTAGACGTCGCAACGAAAGGATCGCCAGAACGGGATCGTTCAGATAGCAAAAGCCGTTCGCGCGGTCAGGCATTCCGTGATGAGTCCCGCAGGAAGGCGCATAAATCACACCTTCCTCACGCAGCATCTCCCCTGCAAGCAACGCAGCCCCTGCCGAAGTCGCTGGGCGCCGCCAGACCTCCGGAAATACCGGATTGGAATGCGTTCCGATATTGTACTTTTCGCGAACCATATCATCGACAGCACCCTCACTTTCGGCCCGCTGGAGCGCGGCCAGATAGTCAGGATCATGCCATACCGTAAGCGACGCGGCTTTGGCCCGCGGGCTGTTTGCATATTGCGAAGCAGGCAGCCACCCCATCGCTCTGCTCAAGTCCATCGCGGTTGTCACCCGCGGTATTCTCAAAGGATGCCACCCGCCATAAGAAGAGCGGCGGTAAATTTCCGACCCAATGAAGAGCGGTTCAGGAGGCACCCAGCGCCGCCTCGATGGGATCCAAGATCTTGCCAGACAGTGGCTTCACAGCCGAGCCCCAAGTCCCGAGTACATCACCATTCGGCCCGATCAGGATCTTGTTGAAATTCCATGCCGGCTCAAACCCCGCACTTTCGCGAACCCATTTGAAAAAGGGATGCGCCTTGGGGCCTTTCACATGGGTTATGTCCGTCATTGGAAGCGTCAGATTGAAATTCGTTTCGCAAAACTCTTTCACGGCTTCCGCTGACCCTAGCTCCTGACGAAAGTCGTTTGACGGCACGGCCAGCAGGATCAGGCCTTGAGGCGCATAACGATCATAGAGCGCCTGCAACTCGTCATATTGCGGCGTAAACCCGCAACGGGAAGCCGTGTTGACGACCAGAACAGGTTTCCCGCGCCAGTCTTCAAGAGTGATGGCCCCGCCCTCGATTGCCTCGAAAGTGAAAGGGCCAGCGGCGTTGGCGACGCGGCTCACGACGATCCCTCCTGCCAGGAAAATCAATGCGAATATTAAAAGGACATAGCCCTTGCGAAGCGCTGTAATCATGTTCAGTGTCTCGACGATGGTATACCGTTTGCGGCATTTAATACCATTACACTAGGGCGCGGCCTCAAATCGTCCAGAGGCTGCCGAAAGAGGGGCGGAAAGCGGCGGAAAGCGGCCGTCAATCCGAAGGGGAAGAGCCATGTTAGATGAAGTCGCGAAAATTGTAGGCGCAGGGAACGTCGCCACGGGGTCAGAAGCCGGCAAATGGAGCCGGGATTGGACCGGCAACTACATTTCCAACCCGCTCGGGGTCGCGCGCCCTTCAAACGCGGCGGAAGTTTCCACACTTCTCAATTGGGCCAACGAAACCAAAACGAAAGTTGTCCCGGTTTCGGGCAATACGGGCCTCTGCGGCGGCACCAAGTCCGACGGCGCTCTGATGATCTCCACGGACCGGATGAACAAGATCCGCGAAGTGCGCCCCGCCTCCCGCATCGCGATTGCCGAAGCTGGCGTCATCCTCGATCAGATGCACACGGCCGCAGGCGAACATGACCTGATTTTCCCGCTCACTTTCGGTGCGCGCGGTTCCTGCATGATCGGCGGTGTGCTGTCGACGAATGCGGGCGGATCCAACGTGCTGCGGTATGGCAATACGCGTGATCTGGTCCTCGGTGTCGAGGCAGTCCTGCCGACGGGTGAGATCCTCAACCTGATGACGGAGCTGCATAAGGATAACTCCGGCTACAACCTCAAACACCTGCTGATCGGTGCTGAAGGCACGCTCGGGATCATCACAGCGGCCGTTCTGAAACTCTTCCCGAAGCCCCGCGCCTATGCAACGGCCATGGTCGCGGTACCTTCCCTCGAAGGCGCGCTCGAACTGCTCAACCGCTTGCAAGAAGCCACCGGCGGGCGCGTCGAGGCCTTCGAATATATGCCTCGCCATTATGTCGAGTATCATCTTCAGGTGTTCAAAGAAGCCAAAGAGCCGTTCGAGCACCCTTACGAAGTCAACATCTTGGTTGAAATCGCTTCGACGTCACCTGAGGATTGCGAACCGCGCCCTGATGGCACCATTCCCCTGAACGAGAAGTTCGAGACTGTTCTGGGCACACTGTTCGAAAGCGAGCACGTGCTTGATGCCGTCGTCGCTCAGAATGAGCAGCAACGGCGCGAAATGTGGGCACGCCGCGAGGCCGCCGGCATGATGATCTCGACCCGTGTTCCGTCGATCAACACCGACGTTGCCGTTCCCCTCGACAAGGTTTCGACCTTTATCAAGCGGATGGACGCCATCCTCCCCGAAATCGACCCCGGTTTTGCGCCGAACGTGGTGAGCCATCTTGGCGACGGGAACGTCCACTATTCCGTCTGGCCGAAGTCCCAAGACCCCGCTGTCCATGACCGTATTCTCGAAGCGGTCGAGGATGAGGCCCTGAAACTCGGGGGCTCCTTCAGCGCAGAGCACGGAATCGGCGTTTCCAAACTCCCTTCGATGCGGCGCCGGAAGGATCCCGTGGCCCTTGCCACGATGCGCGCGATCAAAGCCGCGCTCGATCCGAATGGCATCCTGAACCCAGGGAAAGTCTTTCCCGGATAATGGGCTTGTGTGGTACCTATAGGTAACACGCAGCGCGGGAATTTTCATACCTGAGTGACAACACGACTTGGCTGCTGTAAACGCGAAGCCAGTAGGTTTCAGGAAGTTTCCCATGGATGGCGCAATGGCGTTGGCGTTCCTGCTTGCAGGTCTGACTAACATGGGGCTGAATCACTGCCGCTACGATGGCTGCTTGGCCGAGCGCCCGATGCAGTCTCGGGCCTCCATCTCTTTCGGCAACGTGATTTTCCAAGGGAATGAGGTCGGCAAGGAACTCTACGCCCGCTATGACCTCGGCAAAGCCTATGGCCCGTTCCAGCCGATCGTTGGCCTTTCGCTATCCGATCAAGGCACCGCATGGGTCGGGGTTGGTGCTGCCTTCACCTCCACTTTCGCGGGCGGCCAGATCTACACCCAGCTTCATCTGATGCCGGGCGTTTACGCTCAAGGCAATGGCCCGAACCTCGGTCACACGGTCGAATTCCGGTCCGGCTTCGAGGCTGGCTACCAAGCTAAGAATGGAATCCGCGTCGGCCTATCGTTCGACCATCGCTCGAACGCCGAGCTATCGGCCGTGAACCCCGGTCTGGAAACCTGGGCGCTCAGGGTTTCTGTCCCACTCAACAAGTAAGAACGGCCCGGCCCAGCGCCGGGCTTTTTCTTGTCAGCGCGCCTTTTGGTGCAGTTGGCTCCGTCGGTAGCTCACCATCAGATCGTTGAACTTACCGCCCTGCACAGCCACGTGATCTCTCAAGACCGTCGCTGCAGACGCCTCATCACCGTTCTCCAACGCTTCCAGAATGGCACGGTGCTCGCCCAAAGACTGCGCCATGCGCCCTCTCAGTTGCAACTGCATGCGCCGGAACGGCTGCAACCGCCGATGCAATCGCCGCGCTTCTTCCGCCAGAAAGTGATTACCGGAGGCGTCGTAAATCAGATGGTGGAAATGTTCGTTCTCGGCGTAATAGGCGTCCGCCTCGCCACGGTTCACCGCTTCCTCACAGGCCAGCACCGTTTCGCGGATCGCATCAAGCACCGGCTCAGACACCCGTCGCGCCGCGAGCCTGCCGCACATCGCTTCCAGCTCTGCCATCACCTCGAACATCTCGATCATCTCTTCGAACGCAGGCTGCCGTACAAACGCACCTCGGCGCGCTTCCAGAACAAGCAAACCAGACGCCGCCAACTGCTGGAACGCTTCGCGCAATGGCGTGCGCGACACGTCAAAGCTATCCGCGAGGCGGATTTCGTCGAGTCGCTCCCCGTCGGAGAATTCGCCCGTGACGATCATCTCCTCCAGTTTCGCTCTGATTTTATCGGCCATGCGTTCTGACATGTTTTGACGTTAATCCAAGGCTTTGTGTCTAGCAACTTCATTCTTGTATACAAAATCATTGACATAGCATTCCCACACTCCCACAGTCTCGGCATTGCGGCGGGGAGACCGCACTATTCCAATGGGAGGAACAAAAATGAGCTTTAAGGCATTCGCAGCTGCGGCCGCGTTGGCTGTATTCGGGTTCGGTGCAGCCGAGGCAAAAGAACTGCGGCTTTCGCACCAGTGGTCAACCGGTGACGTCCGCCACAAAGTTGCCGAGATGATCGCAAATGATGTCGCTGCGGCGAACGTCGATCTCGAAATCAAGATTTTCCCCTCGCAGTCGCTTTTCAAAGCCCGCGAGCAGTATAACCCGCTTTCGCGCGGGCAAGTGGACATGATCGTCTACCCGCTGTCCTACTCCGGTGGCCAGCGCCCGGAATATAACCTCACCCTGATGCCGGGCCTCGTGAAGAACCACGATCACGCCGCGCGCCTGAACGAGTCCCCCTTCATGGCCGAGATCGAAAAGATCATGGCTGAGGACGACATCATGGTCCTCGTGCATGGCTATCTCGCAGGTGGTTTTGCCTCGACTGGCGAATGCATCACCCGCCCCGAGCATGTGAAAGGCCTCACCACCCGTGCGGCAGGCAAGTCCTTCGAGCAAATGCTCGCGGCAGCAGGCGCGTCGATCTCTTCGATGGCTTCCTCGGAAGTCTATAACGCGATGCAAACCGGCGTTCTGCAGGCCGTGAACACCTCGTCGTCGTCTTTCGCGTCCTTCCGCCTGCAAGAGCAGGTGAAGTGCTACACCCCGGCTGGCGATGTGGCCCTTTGGTTCATGTATCAGCCCGTGATGATGACCAAATCCACCTTCGAAGGCCTCTCTGCCGAACAGCAAGCCGCGCTCTCCGCAGCTGCAGAAAAGGCGCAGTCCTGGTACCTCGAGCAGGCCAAGTCGGAAGATGCGGCATCGGTCGAAGTGTTCAAGGCCGCTGGCGTAACCATCGCCAACATGACCCAAGATGACTTCAACGCATGGCTCGCCGTCGCAAAAGACAGCGCCTACAAAGCCTTCACCGATGAAGTCCCGAACGGGCAAGCCCTTCTCGATATGGCGCTTGCGGTGGAGTAATCCACCCATAGGGCCGGGATCACGAGGGGTGTCCCGGCCCTACCCTTTTCCATACGCCCAAATTCCGTCCTAGACGTAGCGGAGCCTCATTATGGCCACCCAATCCTCTGCCTCTGCCGCGCGCACAGGCAAAAACCCGATCCTGCGATCCATCGCCGCGCTCTCCACCCTGTGTGGCTGGACCGCCGCCCTGATGATCCTCGCCTCCGTCCTCATCACCTGCCAGATGATCTTCATCCGCTTTGTCTTGGGTGAATCGACGATCTGGCAAACCGAGGCCGTGATCTACCTCATGATCAGCGCCACGCTTCTCGGCCTACCCTACGTCCAGCTTCTGCGTGGCCACGTGAACGTTGATCTCCTGCCGATCTGGGCGCGCGGGAACATCCGCAAAGGTCTCGCCATTCTCGTGCTCGCCGCAACCGTTGTCGTTATCGGCATCATGACTTTCTACGCCTACGAAATGTGGCACTTCGCTTGGAAGCGCGGCTGGAAATCGGAAACGGTCTGGGCCATCCGGCTTTGGATCCCCTACCTCGCCATGCCCTTGGGCTTCGGCCTCTACCTGCTCCAACTCTCGGCCGACCTGATGGCCGTCGTCTTCGGTATCGACAAGCCCTTCGGGCTGGAGGAAAACTGATATGGATCCGCTCAGCCTCGGCCTCCTTGTCGCTCTCATCACCATCATCGTCCTCTTTTCTGGCGTTTCCGTTGCCTCCGGGCTTCTGATCGTCTCGGCGGGCTTCCTCCTCGTGTTTGACGGGGTGCGCTCGCTCGAACTGATGCCCGAGATCTTTTTCGGCAAACTCAATTCCTTCGCCCTGCTGTCGATTCCGATGTTCATCATCATGGGGGCGGCGATCTCCTCCACCCGCGCGGGCGCAGATCTCTACGAGGCGCTCGAACGCTGGCTGACCCGCGTCCCCGGCGGCCTCGTCATGTCCAACCTCGGCGCCTGCGCGCTCTTCTCGGCCATGTCCGGTTCCAGCCCGGCAACCTGCGCCGCCATCGGCAAGATGGGCATTCCGGAAATGCGCAAGCGTGGATACCCCGACGCGGTAGCCTCTGGCTCTATCGCGGCAGGCGGCACACTCGGCATCCTGATCCCGCCCTCGGTCACCATGATCGTCTACGGCATCGCCACCGAAACCTCGATCGGCCGCCTCTTCCTCGCGGGCGTCTTGCCGGGGATAATGCTGGTCGGTCTCTTCATGGCGTGGTCAATCTATGACACTTGGCGCCACGGCTCGGCTCAGGTCCTCGCCCAGCGCTCTTACACACTGAAAGAACGCCTCGAGATCCTGCCCCGCGTTATCCCGTTCATCATCATTATCTTCGGCGTGCTCTACGCCATGTATGGCGGCATCGCGACGCCCTCGGAAACCGCCGCTGTCGGCGCGCTTCTCTGCCTTGTGATCGCCATGGTGATCTACCGCCTGTGGTCGCCCCGCAAACTCTGGACCATCCTGTCGGACAGCACCCGCGAATCCGTGATGATCCTCTTCATCATTGCAGCCGCCGGCGTGTTCTCCTACATGCTCTCTTCGCTCTTCATCACGCAGTCCATCGCGCAATGGATCAGCGAGCTGGATGTGAACCGTTGGGTGCTCATGGGGGCAATCAACATATTCCTCTTGGTCGCAGGCTTCTTCCTTCCGCCGGTCGCTGTGATCCTGATGGCGGCACCGATCCTGATGCCGATCATCATCGCCGCCCAGTTCGACCCCTACTGGTTTGCGGTCGTGCTCACCATCAACATGGAAATCGGGCTGATTTCCCCGCCCGTGGGCCTGAACCTCTACGTGATCAACTCTATCGCGCCTGACATTCCGCTGAAAACGATCCTGAAAGGCTCCTTGCCTTATGTCGCCTGCATGGTGCTTGCGATCATCATCCTCTGCTTCTTCCCCTCCATTGCAACCATCCTCCCCGATCTCGTCATGGGGCCCGTGCAATGACGCTCGGCTGGGCACTCGGCGATCTCCTGACCACACTCTTCGAACGGCGTCTCGACCGCGCCGTCTCGGGGAGCACCGAACCCCTCCCGGAGATGTGCCGCGCACTTCTCTCGGGGCGCGGCGAGGTCTCGGGCATGAAGCTCGCCCAACAGGTCTTGGCGCGTTATCAGGCAGGATCGACGGAAGAGCGGATCAACTTCTTCACCTTCCTTTCGGAAGAGATGGACGTGGATCCGGAAAAGGTCGCTGAAGCCGCTCGCGTTTACGCGGAGAACCCGGACGCCTCCAATTTGGAAGCCCTGCTAGAGGTCGCCGAACCTCCCCGGCAAGAACTCTTGCGTCGCTTGAACCAAGCACCGGGCGGCACTGCCGCGCTGGTTTCAATGCGGGTCGATCTGATGAGGGCCGCCAAAGCCAACCTGTCACTCGAACGCGTCGACCTCGACTTCCGCCACCTCTTCGCAAGCTGGTTCAACCGCGGCTTTCTGGTCCTGCGCCGGATCACTTGGGAAAGCCCCGCGAATATTCTCGAAAAGATCATTCAATACGAAGCCGTTCATGAAATCCACAGCTGGGCCGACCTTCGCCTCCGCCTCGAGCCGCCAGATCGCCGCCTCTTCGCCTTCTTCCACCCCGCAATGCCGGATGATCCGCTGATTTTCGTCGAGGTCGCTCTCACACAAGGCGTGCCAGGAGCCATCGGCCCTATCCTCACGCAAGACCGTAGCCCACTGCCCCCCCAGAATGCCGATACGGCCGTCTTCTATTCGATTTCCAACTGCCAATCGGGCCTCCGTGGGATCTCCTTCGGCAACTCCCTCATCAAGCAAGTGGTCGAAGTTCTGGCCCGCGATATTCCCGGCCTCAGCCGTTTTGTCACGCTCTCGCCAATCCCCGGCTTGGCTGACTGGCTGAAAGATCAAGAAAGCGCCGCGAGCCTTCTAGGCACCGAAACTCCCGACCCCGAAAAACTCCACAAACTCGCGGCGCAATACCTTCTGAATGCCAAGTCCAAAGACGGCCAACCACGCGATCCCGTCGCTCGCTTCCACTTGGGCAACGGCGCGCTTGTGCATGACATCCATGCAGGCGCGGATTTGTCGCCGAAAGGGATGAAGCAATCTTGCGGGGCGATGGTGAATTACCTCTACGAAATCGCCCGCGTCGAAACCAACCACGAGGCCTACGCCCGCTCTCGGAGCGTCGCGGCCTCCAAATCCGTACAAGCGCTTGCCAAAGAGCCGCGTGGCAAATGATCAGGGAACTATAGCCATGACGAATGTCCTTTTTGACGCCCTTTTCTCCCCACTCGCAGGTCGGTCCACCGATTTCCTGATCCGCCCCGATGGTACCCGCCTGTCTGGCTCTGACTTCCTCGCGATGGTTCACCAAGCCGCGAATGCCCTGGTCGCTTCTGGCGTCCAACCCGGAGATCGTGTTGCCGTCCAGATCGGAAAAAGCCCGATGGCCCTTGCAGTATACGGCGCCGCCGTCGCTGCTGGTGCGATTTTCCTGCCCTTGAACACCGCCTACACCGCCGATGAAATCGACTACTTCGTCGGCAACGCCACCCCCCGCGTTTTGCTCTGCGACGCCGCCAAAGCTGATAGCCTCGCTCCCGTCGCCAATCGCCACGGAGCCAAGCTGCTCACGCTCAACGAAGATGAAACCGGCAGCTTCGCAGAGCTCTGCGCGTCGCAACCCTCAGCCTTCACCGCCGTATCGCGCTCCGGCTCGGACCTCGCCGCCTTCCTCTACACCTCCGGCACGACAGGCCGCTCGAAGGGCGCGATGCTCAGCCACAGCAACCTCCTGTCGAATGCCCAGACACTCGCCCGTGAATGGCGCTTCTCGGAGAATGACGTTCTCCTCCACGCGCTCCCCATCTTCCACACGCACGGCCTCTTCGTTGCTTCGAACATGATGTTGCTGTCCGGCGGCTCGATGATCTTCCTGCCGGGTCTCAACATGGATGCCATGATCCGCTGGATGCCGGAAGCCACCAGCATGATGGGTGTCCCCACTTTCTACACCCGCCTTCTGGCCGACCCGCGCTTCACCAAAGAACTCACGGCCCATATGCGCCTCTTCATCTCCGGTTCCGCCCCGCTCTTGGCCGAAACCCATGTCGAATTCGAAGCGCGCACAGGTCACCGTATCCTCGAACGTTACGGTATGACCGAAACCAATATGAACACCTCGAACCCCTATGAAGGCGAACGCCGCGCGGGCACCGTAGGCTTCCCGCTGCCCGGTGTCGAAGTGATCATTTCCGATCCGAACACAGGGAATTCCTTGCCCCAAGGCGAGGTCGGCATGATCGAAGTGCGCGGCCCGAACGTGTTTCAGGGTTACTGGCAGATGCCCGAGAAAACCAAGGAAGAGCTGCGCAAAAACGGCTTCTTCATCACAGGCGATCTTGGGATGATCGACGCGGATGGCTACGTTCATATCGTCGGTCGCCAGAAAGACCTCATCATCACCGGCGGCTACAACGTCTACCCCAAGGAAATCGAACTGATCCTCGACGAACAGCCGGGCGTACTGGAATCAGCCGTTGTCGGTGTTCCACACGCCGACTTCGGGGAAGCTGTCCTCGGCGTGCTTGTCGCTCAAAAAGGCGCGACACCTGACATCTCGGCCATTGATGCCGTTCTCCGCACGCGCCTTGCCCGCTTCAAACAACCCAAGGCACTCGTCGTTGTCGATGAACTGCCGCGAAACACGATGGGCAAAGTCCAAAAGAACGAGTTGCGCCGCCAATTCGGCGAACGCTTCAAATCGTGACGCCCCGATAACATCCATTCCATTTTACTCGGAGCTTCGGGCGAGTTATGGAGAGCCCGATATATTACCGGAGGATCCGATGCCGCGTTACCGTTCGAGAACCAGCACCCACGGCCGCAACATGGCGGGAGCCCGTGGGCTCTGGCGCGCCACTGGCATGCAAGAAAGCGATTTCGGCAAACCGATCATCGCCATCGCCAACTCTTTCACCCAGTTCGTGCCCGGCCACGTGCACCTGAAAGACCTCGGCCAGATGGTGGCTCGCGAAGTCGAGAAGGCAGGCGGCGTCGCCAAGGAATTCAACACCATCGCGGTCGATGACGGTATCGCAATGGGTCACGACGGCATGCTCTACTCGCTTCCCTCCCGCGAGATCATCGCCGACTCCGTCGAATACATGGTCAACTCGCATTGCGCCGACGCCATCGTCTGCATTTCGAACTGCGACAAGATCACCCCCGGTATGCTGATGGCCGCGATGCGCCTGAACATTCCGGTCGTCTTCGTGTCCGGTGGCCCGATGGAAGCCGGTAAAGTGGTTCTGGAAGACGGTACCGAAAAGGCAGTCGACCTCGTCGACGCCATGGTCGCAGCTGCCGATGACAAGATGTCGGACGCCGATGTCGACGCCTACGAGCGCTCCGCCTGCCCCACCTGCGGTTCCTGCTCGGGCATGTTCACCGCCAACTCGATGAACTGCCTTGCCGAAGCGCTCGGCCTCGCCCTGCCGGGCAACGGCTCGGTTCTGGCAACCCACGCAGACCGCAAGGAACTCTTCCTTCAGGCGGGCCGCACCGCCGTCGAGCTTTGCAAGCGCTACTACGAGCAAGACGACACCAGCATCCTGCCGCGTTCCATTGCGAACAAAACCGCCTTCGAAAACGCCATGTCGCTCGACATCGCCATGGGTGGCTCGACCAACACGATCCTTCACCTTCTGGCTGCCGCTGCCGAAGGCGAAATCGACTTCGACCAATCCGACATTGACCGCCTTTCGCGCAAAGTTCCGTGCCTCTGCAAAGTGGCACCAGCCAAATCCGACGTGCACATGGAAGACGTGCACCGCGCGGGTGGCATCATGTCGATCCTCGGCGAGCTTGACCGTGCTGGCCTCCTCGACACCTCCGTCGCCACCGTGCATTCCCGCACCTTGGCCGATGCGATCAACAAGTGGGACATCACCCGCACCAACGATCCCGCCGTGCACGAATTCTACCGCGCCGCTCCAGGCGGAGTGCCCACGCAGGTCGCCTTCTCTCAGGACCGCCGTTACGCCTCTCTCGACACCGACCGCGTTGCTGGCGTCATCCGCAACAAAGACAATGCGTTCAGCAAGGATGGCGGCCTGGCCGTGCTCTACGGCAACATCGCCAAAGATGGCTGCGTGGTGAAAACCGCAGGTGTGGACGACTCGATCCTCGTCTTCTCCGGCCCTGCACGCATCTTCGAAAGCCAGGATGCCGCCGTAAGCGCGATCCTGACGAACAAGATCGTCGCAGGCGATATCGTCGTGATCCGCTACGAAGGCCCGCGCGGTGGCCCGGGCATGCAGGAAATGCTCTACCCGACCTCCTACCTGAAGTCGAAAGGCCTCGGCAAAGCCTGTGCGCTCATCACCGATGGCCGCTTCTCTGGCGCAACCTCCGGTCTTTCCATCGGTCACGTCTCGCCGGAAGCTGCAGAAGGCGGCACCATCGGCCTCGTCGAAGAAGGTGATCTGATCGAGATCGACATCCCCAACCGTTCGATCAACCTTGCGGTTTCCGATGCCGTTCTCGCTGATCGCCGCAAGGCCCGCGATACAAAAGGCTGGCATCCCGAAGAAGCGCGCTCGCGCAAAGTCTCGGGCGCCCTCAAAGCCTACGCCGCCCTAACCACCTCCGCCGCACGGGGCGCCGTGCGTGATGTGGGCCAGTTCAAAACGAAGTAATCCAAGCTTCGAGCGATACGGAAGGCGGGGAGATGGCAACATCTCCCCGCTTTTTCATTGCCAAAGCACCGGACCAGTCCTCAAGAATTGCCGATGTCGCAATTTCACGGCTTTTCTTCGCCCCCATGGCGGTTCCACACTCGGTTTCAGAGTTCCGTCGGATAAAGACGGATCAAGAGGGCCATCATGAGCGACACGACTTCCAAACCCACACGTTCCGGTGGCCGAGGCGCACGGCGCGCCATGCGCGCGGCTCCCGATTTCGATATGCTGCCCGCGCTCAAGCGGGGCCTGCCAGACTGCGAGCCGATGACCCCGGAACAGGTCCAGATGATCGACGATGCCTCCATGTCGATCCTCGAAGAGGTCGGCGTCATCTTTCGCGATGATATCGCCCTTGCAGACTGGAAACGCGCGGGCGCGCGCGTCGAAGGCGATCGGGTCTATCTGGATCGGGAACTCGTCCGCGAACTGATCAAGTCCATCCCGTCGCAATGGGCCTACCGCGCGCGCAACCCCGAACGCAGCCTGCCCTTCGGCGGCAAGCACTCCATCTTCGTCCCGATGACCGGCGCACCCTTCCTTCGCGATCTCGAAGACAAACGCCGTTGGCCGACCATCGCCGACCTCAACATGTTCCACAAACTCTCCCATATGTCTCCGGCACTGCATTCCTCTGCGCATCACATCGTGGAACCGATGGACATGGTGGTCAGCCACCGCCACCTGCACATCACCTATTCCTCGATGAAATATTCCGACAAGACCTTCATGGGCATGACGACAAGCGGCAAGAACGCCGAAGATGTCATGGCCATGTGCGAGATCCTCTTCGGTGCGGACTTGATGGAGGAAACGCCCGTCGTCACCGGAAACTGCAACGGAAACTCCCCGCTCGTTTGGGACGAAACCATGCTCTCGGCCATGCGCGCCTTCATCAAGCGTAACCAGCCCGTTCTCTGCTCGCCCTTCGTGCTGGGCGGCGCGAACACACCCGCTTCCGTCGCCCCGGCCGTGGCCCAGCTCAACGCCGAAGCCCTTTCCGCCCTCGCCTACACGCAGGTGATCCGCAAAGGCGCCCCCGCGATCTACGGCCACTACCTCTCTACGGTCTCGATGAAATCTGGCGCTCCCATGGCAGGCACCCCGGAAATCAGCCTGATGAACTTCATGATCGGCCAGATGGCCCGCTTCTACGACGTCCCGTGGCGCACCTCCAACCTCCTCGGCGGCGCGAAAACCTTCGATGCCCAAGCAGGCTACGAATCCGCCATGACGATGAATGCCGTCCTCCACGCAGGCGCGAACTACATCTGGCACTCCGCAGGATGGAACGAGGCCGGAATGCACTGCTCCGTCGCCAAATTCGTTGTCGATGCCGAGATGTGCGCCATGGGCTACCGCATGGCCGAAGGCCCCCGCTGGGACGATTTCGAAGCGGGGCTTTCCGCCGTCCGCGATATCGGCCCCGGCGGTCATTACCTCGGCCACCCGCACACGCTCGAAAACTTCGAACGTGCTTTCTTCATGCCGAAACTCTTCGACAACAACTCCATCGAGCAATGGCAGGCGGAAGGATCGGTCGAGATCACAGAGCGTGCCTTGGGTCATGCCAAGAAGCTTCTCCAAGAATATCAGGAGCCGAAACTCGACGAAGCTACCGATGAAGCACTGCGCGATTTCATCGCCCGCCGGGAGCGGGAAATTCCGGCCGAAGACGCGCTCAACACCGAATACTGAAGCAAAAGGGCCTCCGCTGGAGGCCCTTACCGTTTCATTCCTGCGCTGCCTGTCGCTCCTGCCAGCGCAGATAAACGTTCGCCCCAATCGTCGAAAACGGGCGCGGCGGCAATTTGGTAGGCTCGGCTTCACCTGTGAAATGCCGCGTCACAGCACTCTCTACGCCGCACGCCAGCTCCGCCGCTCCGATCCCCGTTAGCGTGCCTCGCGCCGTGCCCAACCCGTTCTGGACACAAGCGGCATATAGCCCCTGATCCAGTTCCCGCATCACTGAAACACCATTCCGCGACAGGCAAAGATGCCCTGCCCAACTGAACTCCTGCTTCACGCCCTTCAGCATCGGGAACCGTTGCGCGAACTTCTCGCGATGCACGGCAGCAGTGCGCTTCAATGAGGCTTCGGAGGCCTCCATCGCCGGCTCGAACGTGCCGCAGGTCCGCGTCACGATCCGGTTTCCACCCTGCCCCGTATCGATCCGGCGCATCGTGGTGCCCATCGGGTCCGCAGGCGTAATGCCCCAACGAGGATTGCCGCCAAGCGATTTCAAAGCCTCCGCACTCAATTCCGCCGTCATGGAAGCGAAGAGGAAGATATGCATCAACCGATTGGCCTTGAAGCCGAAGCTCTCCAGATGCCCGTTGTTCGCCAGAATAACCTTGCCCGCCTGCACCCGCCCTTTCGGCGTCACCAACTCCCACGCGGTCCCTTTGCGCGTGATCGCGGTCACAGGGCTCTGCTCATAAATGCCAAGGCCCTCGGCCCTCAGCCCATCCGCAAAGCCACGCACATACCCCGCCGGCTGAAGCATCACCGTTCCCGGCGTATAGAGGCCGGAAAAGTAGTGGCGGCCTCCCGTCACTTCAAACATCGCTTGCGCATCAAGCCGTTCGTTGGGCTCGCCTAGGGCTGTCAAATGCTCGGCATAGCTCTCATTCAACGCATCCGCCTTTTCACTTGCAGCCCCGTTAATCTTGCCAACCGGATCGAAGAAATTCTTGTCGATCCGGTATTCCGCAACCACCTCGCGTGCGAAACCGATCGCGTAGCGGTTCAGCCCGATCATTGCCCGGTCATCGCCGTGGCCCGCGTAATCATCCGATGTCAGATCATGCGGCAGATCGATCATGAAACCCGAGTTCCGCCCCGAAGCTCCTTCTGAAATCCGGCTGGCCTCCAAAACCGCCACAGACGCCCCCGGCACCAATTGGCGTACTCTCTTGGCGGCGGAAAGGCCGGCAAAGCCGGCCCCCACGATCGCAACGTCTACCGAAATGTCTTCTTCCAACACCACGGGCGCGGATTGTCCCGGTAGAATGGCAGACCACGCCGCAGGCCCCAAATGCTTCGGTGTGCGCCGCGCTGAGTATCGCGTCATGCAACAGCCTCGTCGGCATCATCCGCCAGATCCACCCAGATCGTCTTGATCTGGGTATACTGGTCGTGCGCGTGGATGCCGTTATCCCGCCCACCAAAGCCAGACTGTTTGAAGCCGCCGAACGGTGTCGAGATATCGCCTTCGCCGAAGCTATTCACCGTCACAGTGCCCGCACGAATGGCCCGCGCCCCACGGATCGCCCGCTTCACATTCGATGTGAAGATCGAAGCCGCCAGCCCGTATTCCGTGCTATTCGCCATCGCGATAGCCTCGTCGAAGCTCTCGACCGTCAGCACGGAAAGCACAGGCCCGAAGATTTCTTCCTTTGCCTGCTTCGAGTCTGCCTTAACCTCCAGAATGGTCGGCTCGACAAAACCGTTCTCGGCTTTGCCACCCATCACCACAGCGGCTCCTTTATCGAGATAGCCGCAAACCTTGTCGAAATGCGCCTTCGAAACCAAGGCCCCCACACGGTTTTCAGGGTTCAACGGGTCGCCCATCGGCCATTCCCGCGCATGGGCCACGATCCGTTGCAACAGGGCGTCCTTCACGCCCTTCTGGACGATCAAT
>JALQUU010000121.1 GCA_023260655.1 Paracoccaceae bacterium
TGTTCACATAGTCGCACACACCCATGACCAGTGCCTGATACACACTGGCATCGGCCGTCGGTTCAGCAACGCTGGGTTGTTCAGACGCCAGCTCACCGGAAGCCGGATTGAAGCTGGCCAGATACAGGCCTTCTTCACAATGGGCTCCACGGAACAGGGTTTCACCCTGAGCGGAGATCAGCAGAGAGTTACCATCAAAGACCAGTTCGTCCTGAGCGCCGGTCTGGTTCAGATACACCACCGGTGCACCCACCTGCTGGGCGCGCTGGGCTACCACTTCGGCACGCTGGGTCGCCTTGCCGATATGGTAAGGGGAAGCGTTCAGGCTCAACACCAGATCGACGCCGGCTTCCGCCAGCTGCGCCGTCGGTGCTGAATGCCAGATATCTTCACAGATGCTGAGGCCAATACGTACGCCCTGATGCTCAAACACGCAGGGTTGATTGCCCGCCACAAAATAGCGCTGCTCATCGAACACCTGATAGTTGGGCAGGCACTGCTTGGCATATTCGCAGATCAGCTCACCGTCACGGATCACTCCAGCCATGTTGTAGAGAGCCCCATCACGGTAGCGGGGATAACCCACCACCAGAGTGATACCGCTCACGTCCTGCTTGATCCGCTCCAGTGCCTGTTCGATGCGCAGCTCCAGACTGGGACGCAGCAACAAATCTTCTGGTGGATAACCACTCAGGGCCAGCTCGGGAAACAGCACGAGATCTGCCTGATGGCGATCCCGTGCCTCAAGCGCGGTCTCGATAATACGGCCAGTGTTACCGGGGATATCCCCCACCAGCAGGTTCAGCTGGGCCATCAGGACCCGTATCGGTGTGCTCATTGATCTCCTGCGTATTTCAGCATTCGGTTAAACGTCCAGCCGGAGAGTATGCATCAGGATCGACCACGGGTGAACGCCCCAGCAGCAGATCGGCCATCAACCGGGTCGATGCCGGTGCCAGCACCAGCCGCTCTCGGTTGGGATTGAGCCCGGCGGCATGGGCCAGCTCTTCAGAGAGCGTGGCCGTCAAGAGCGCCTGCCAGCGCCACAGCAAAAGCCCCAGCACCACAGCCGCCCCGCCCCAGATCAGCCCCAGATCGGCGCGCGACACCACAAGGATATCGCCGAAGAGATAGGCCGAAAGGTCTGTCCTGACGCCGGGGACAAAGGAAATCGCCACAAGGCCAAAGGCCAGCGCCGAATGGGCAAGCACGCCCAGCGTGGTGTCCATCGCCCAGCCCTTGGCGGCCAGTGTCGAGACGGTCATCGCCATGGCGAGCGACACGGTCAGGACCCCGACGGTCAGCGGCAGTTGAAAGGCCAGCGCCAGGGCCACGCCCAGAATGGCGGCGTGGCTGGTGGCGTCGCCGAAATAGGCCATG
>JALQUU010000122.1 GCA_023260655.1 Paracoccaceae bacterium
GCAGTGAACCCAACCGCTGTTTGGCTCTCCCTCAGTATAGAATTCAAGGATAAGTTGTTTAAAGGTGAGGTTGTCAATAATCCAACGAGCAAGCTCTTTGTTATCCATGCCGGGAACCTCAAAGTCCGCAGCACAGCCCTTGCAGTGGTCGCTGGTAGTGGAGCCGCCGATAGCCTTGTTAAGCTCAGGGGAACGGTATCCACTAGTGATGGTAACAGCCCCATGACAATTACGCACCTTCTGTAACACCATATCACATAGGGTGGTTAAGTTGCTAATAGCCTTGTCATCTGGTGTGTTGTCGATACCCTTACGGATAGCTGTCTCGCTTTTAGTTAACTCTTGGAGGCTAAAATTGCGTGATAGTTTCATTTCTTTTTCCTCATATCAATTACTTTTTCTAACGTGCGCCCACCGAAGTAGAAGGACATAATGAGCATACCCCATTGTCCTAGAAGCTCAACGTAAGCACTGTTAGTGTCCATGTTAAATGCACTCATAAGCGCAAACACAAAATAGCCTGTGAGGATTGCTATTAGGGTTAATGGACGGATGTTTTTGGATAACCAACTGTCGCTGGTCATGTCGGCGTTCAACCTAGCGGTGAGGTTGTTTTGCTCTGTCTCGTATAGCTTTGTCTCGTTAGCTATCTTTGTAAGTTCACCCTCTTGCGCCAACTTAGCCAATTCTAGTTGAGCCTTAGCTGCCGCCTCGGGGTCTGGGATAAGCTTGTCGATGAGCTTACCGCCAATGTTAAGAATGGAATCAAGACCGATCATTTGAACATCTCCTCCACTTTGTATAACAGGGTATTGCCCAATGAAGCTGGCGTATACTCAGGTACTTGCCCCACCTCGTAGACATCTAACCTATTCGTCTCTGCTGGAAATTCATCCTGAGCAGTGTAGATGTCTTGGGCACTCTCTAGTCGTCGCTCTGCATGGGGTACGCCGGGTCTAAACCACAAGTCTGTTAACGCTTGGGTAATAGTGGGTACATCGCCTGTACGGATAATCTCTTGCAACTTATTGGCATTCCCATAACCAACAATCTTCCTATCCTTACCGAAGATGGTGGAGTCAAAGAAGTCAACCTGAGCCTCTGGGGAATCTTTGCGCTTGTTACTCTTTAACCAACGCTTGTAGTCAGGTAGTTTCCCTGCCGGGTCAAATTGAAATAACCCCTGAGCCTTCTTAGTCGCTCGTCGCTGCTTTTGCTTGTAATCAAACGAACCACCAGTCTCCACGTCAATGTTGCCCATAATGGCGGCAATAGCGGTATCTGGGTAACCCTTCTGCTCAAGCAACTCTCTAATCTTTTCCATATATGTCCTCTGCGTCAATAACGTCATCTCCGTCAATGGA
>JALQUU010000123.1:0-482 GCA_023260655.1 Paracoccaceae bacterium
GGCATTGGATGTGTTTGTAAGGACCAACGATTTCGTATTTGTCGATCTCAGTGCGTTCTGTGAGTGCCATAAGAGGCTCCTTTTGTTAGGTCCGTCAGGAATGTCTGTTCCTGATAAGTTTAGGCGGCGTGATATTTTGCAAAAACCATAATGTTAGTGCCTGACATGGCGGCTCCTGCTAAATAATTTGCAAAAGTGCTATTCGGTTCCACGTAGGAGTAACCCTTAAATGCGTGTGATGATGGGTAGTATATATTAGCTGGCCCATACGCCGAACTGCTTGCGGTAAAAGGCATTCCATTGAGAGTAAAACCTTGACTTGTTGTTGTAACATTTATGTAGGCCCACGCATTTACAAAGTTACCAACTTTAACGTATTTGCTATTTAGTATAGAATTTACCGTGCAGTTTACACTGTTAGCAGGCGTCCAAGTCCCCTCCTCATAGTCATCCAGCAGGTTCGCCGCACCAGTGCCGCCGAG
>JALQUU010000123.1:492-1262 GCA_023260655.1 Paracoccaceae bacterium
CTAATGATGGCGTTTACGGCTGAAGTCGTGGTCATGCCGCCGCTGTACCAGTAGAAGAATACAGTATCACCAACCTTTGTATAATGACCTGTTGTGATACTTGGTGTTCCAGCCCCATCAGCACTAGCTGTCCAAGTCCCCTCCTCATAGTCATCCAGCAGGTTCGCCGCCCCAGTGCCGCCGAGGTAGACACCGCCAGAGAGGTAGAGGTCTTTGAAGCGGGCAGCCCCGACGCCAATGTCAAGCAAGCCATCTGTGCCAGAGTTGGTTGAATGGTTTTGGGGAACAATGGCGCTTGAACCATCAAGGAAGCGAATACCAATAGTGCCAGTCCCAATCGCAAGATCACCATCTTTGGAAGCAATACTCCCCACCGTGGTGCCGTCTTTGGAGAAGTTAAGGATGTTTCCATCCGACCCAGTGCGGTGAAAAGCAAAAGCCTCTGCGTTTGCATTTGTCACATGGCCTTGGGGCTTTATTAAGCAGCCCGTTGTGGCATATGTGGTTACAGTCTTACCCACCAACAGGTTACCAGACGAGTCAAGTGTCATAGCAGTAGCCGTAGCATTGTCGTCAATACCACGGGATGTGAAGGCACCAGTATGTGTTACGTCACCACTAAACGTACCACCCGTAGCTGGCACATAGTCGCTATTCGGGATGTCCGTCTGGAGTGCTACCACAGACAGGATGTCACTAGCATTAGCTGCACTAGCAAGCGTAACAGTGTTGCTACCAGACGCAGTGTAGTCACTCTCATCAAGCAAGAT
>JALQUU010000124.1 GCA_023260655.1 Paracoccaceae bacterium
ATATTAGCGGCAGCAACTTCTCCAAGGTTAGATTTGAACGAATTCTGGCGCTATGATGAGGTATTCGAGGGTTCAACTCCGTTCAACCGGGTCATCGCCATGGGCAACCGCACTGTCGCGGTGGCCTCCGAAGCCTTCCCGCTTGCGGCAACGGATTTCTATCAGATCCTCGAAACCTCCGACGTCCCCGGCGGCGTGGTCAATATCCTCACCGGCTCCCACGCCGAGCTTGCCCCCACCCTCGCCAGCCACCTCGATATCGACGCGGTCTGGTCCTTCTCCTCGACCGACCTCTCCGGCGGGATCGAAAGGAAGTCGGCGGGCAACCTCAAACGCACCTGGGTCAACAACGCCCGCGCCCGCGATTGGTACACTGAGGACGCCAAAGCCTTCCTCGATGCCTCCACCAAGGTGAAAAACATCTGGGTGCCCTACGGCGAATAGGCTTCTTTTGGCCTGAAATACTCCGGGGGTGAGGCCCGAACGGGCCGAGGGGGCAGCGCCCCCTACTTGCCCCCGAGCCGCGCAAACCAACGCTTGAGGCGCGAGCGCTTCTCGGCCGCGCCCGCTTCGATCTCGTCCCAGCGATCCCCCGCCTTCTCAAGCGCGGGGTCCATCATCCGCTCGCGAAACTGCAGCCAAGCCGCCCGCACGAACAAAGCCGCAAGGCCGAGAAAGACGAAGAAGAAGATGTTGAACCACGGAATGATCCGAACATCCGGCCCCTCCACCTGCCGGATCCCGACAGCGTTGGGATAGATCGACAGGAACCGGTTGCGCCAGCCATAGTGGGTGATCACAACCCAGTTCTCTTGCCCCGGAGGCGAGATATTCGCCGCCGCCTCGGCCTGCAGATCCGAGCTGTCAAACTTGAAATAGGGCGGCCAGATCCAGCCCGAATCCTCATTGCGATAGACCATCACCCCCTCGGCCTCGCGCGGGAAGAAGCCGAAGAACCACGCCTTCTGCCTTTGAGTATTGATTAGCCGCAAATCGCGCGTCGCCAGCTCGGCACTGCCACTGTCGGCTTGAGCATAAAAGATCCGGTTCCAACCCGAGAGGTCCGTCCGGATCACCTCGGTCGACGTGATCTTGGCGATGTCGTGCTGCGGCAGGACATAGTGCAGGAACGAGCCGACGAGGAGCACAACCAACACCCGGAAGGTGATCTTCACATATCTCATTTCTGCCCTCACCCCTTCACATCAATTCGCATTCGTCAAATACAGGATCACC
>JALQUU010000125.1 GCA_023260655.1 Paracoccaceae bacterium
GTTGGCGGGTGGCTGGGTTACCTGATGTGGCGTTGAGGATGGCGAAGCGAACCTAGTGCTGTTCGTCGTCTTCGTCGATGATGTCTTCGATGGGATCATTGGCCACACTGCGATGGGCCAGCAGGAGCCAGTCCTGCATCAGGGCGCGGGCCATGATGTTGATCTCGGGGTTCTTCAGGTCCACCGCATCGGGCGTGGTGAACTCCATCAGGCCCTGCACGATCTCCCGCAGTTGCTGTGAGCTGAGTTTAACCCTGTAGCATTCCGAGTTTCTGTCGCCATCGTCGCCGTGGTAGACGGGTTCGCCGCCGGCAATATTGCGCACGTCCAGTGCCAGCTGCGGCTTCTTCCTGCGCAACAGATCGAAGGTCATGAGCAGGCTGGCCCGACTGAAGATTTCAGGCTGGCTTACCTGTTCGAGAAATTGATCCCGTTCCAGCTGCATTTCCTGTCATTCCCTTGCCACGGCAATCCGGCCGCAGTGACTTAAGTATAGGCAGGGATCAGGCGCGGGCGGAAAGATCCGGAAAAAATTCGGCTGCTGGCATGAGCGGCCAGAACCTGCAGATTCTCCAGACTGGCGACGAGCAGACAACAGCCTCACCCGTCGCTGCGTGGGCCCGACACCACTTTCTTGTCGTGCAGTTTGCCGATGGCTTCACTGCTCAGCCCGAGAATTTCCGCCAGTATCTCGTCGGTATGTTCTCCTAGCTGCGGGGCCGGGCGCAGTGACTCGCGCGCGGCGGCTGAGAAAGTCAGGGGCTGGCCCGGGGTGAGCACTTCGCCGATGCCGGGCTGCTCCATGCGTTCAAACAGCGGGTTGTCATCGGAACAGTCCGGGTCGTTGCTCACCATCTCCTCGATAGTCTGATAGGGCCCCCAGCAGGCACCCACCGCATCCAGTTCCCTGGCCACCTCCCGGGAATCACGCGCGGCGAACCAGGGCGCGAACAGTGCGCGGATGCGTTCGCGCGCCTGGAAGCGATCCCCCTCGCGCCGGAAGTCCAGTTTCAATTCCTGCTCCAGGGAGATGATGCCCAGCTCGGATTCGGTCACCTCGATCAGCGCCTGCCACTGGTTGGGACTCACACCCACCACCATTACCCGCACCCCATCGCGACAGGCGAAGTCGTGGCCGAAGGTGCCAAAGATGTGATTGCCCATGGGCGCCCTGGCCTCGTTGTTGATTGTCGCCTCGGCGATGTAGCCAAGATGTCCCATGGTAGCCAT
>JALQUU010000126.1 GCA_023260655.1 Paracoccaceae bacterium
ATTTCGTGACATGAAGATCGGCACGCGCGTAGCGGCCGGATTTGCTGGTGGCCTACTCGTCGTGTCGATCGTGATCGGCGCCGCGTTGCTGAGCTTCAACGAGTTCAATCGCGCGGACGAGCTGAACCGGGACGGCGCCGCGCGCATTGGCGCGGCCGAGACCCTGCTTCTGGCCATCGTCAACATGGAGACCGGGCTCCGCGGGTTCGTGGGAAGCAGCAAGGAAGAGTTTCTCGAACCCTACAAGGAAGGGCAGAGGCAGTACGGCGAGGCGATGGAGCGGGTGACACGGCTGAGCACCCGGGGCACGGCGCAATGGGCCCACCTGGATGCCATTGATGTCGCCATGCGGCGGTTCCAGGGCACCGCAGAGCCGCTCATCCAGATGCGCCGGGACGCGACCGAGCTGATGACCGGAACCGATGCCCTCCAGTCGGCGTTCTCGCGTGGTGACGACAAGCAGGCGGCCGACGAGTTCCGGCGCCATGTGAACGCGTATGTGCGGGTCGAGCGGGGGCTGGTGGAGCAGCGTACCGCGCAGACGCAGTCGTTGCGCGACAACACGCGCCGGGTGCTGGTGGGGGGGGGAATTTTCGCTGTTGCGCTGGGCTGCGTGGTGGCGTGGCTCCTGGCGCGTGCGATATCGCGACCGCTGGCGCTGGCCGTGGAGGCCAGCCGCCGGATCGCGGCCGGAGATCTCACCATGCAGCTCCCGCGAGGAGGTGGCGACGAGATCGGCGCCTTGCTGGAGTCGATGCGCGAGATGCAGCGCAGCCTGACGTCGACTGTCGATCATGTGCGCCACGGCGCGGAGAACGTGGCAACCGCGAGCGCTCAGATTGCGCAAGGCAACAACGAACTGTCGCGCCGCACCGAGCACCAGGCATCCTCATTGCAGCAGGTGGCGGCATCCATGGAGCGGATCGATCTTGCGGCCAGCCATAGCGATCAGCTCGCGGACCAGGCCAGCCGGCTCGCGGCGGAAGCTTCGGCGATAGCGACACAGGGCGGCGAGACGGTCGATCTGGTCGTACAGACGATGCAGGGCATCGAGCAGGCGTCGCAGCGCATGGCGGACATCATTGGCGTGATCGACGGCATCGCCTTCCAGACCAACATCCTCGCACTCAATGCCGCCGTCGAAGCGGCCCGTGCAGGCGATCAGGGCCGTGGTTTTGCCGTGGTAGCCGCCGAAGTGCGTACCCTGGCGCAGCGCTCGGCC
>JALQUU010000127.1 GCA_023260655.1 Paracoccaceae bacterium
TGTGTGGATGCCCCCTGTTTGGCAAGCGGAATCTTCGATTTGTCGGCGGGGTCTTCGATCGGACGTGTGTCAGGCCTCTGAGCGTGGCCTTCATGACGCCACGGGCCGGTATGCTGTTCGGAAGGCTGGGTTCACATCGGTTCAGAGAGCTGCAAGCGCTCGGGCCCCGGGACTGAATCTTCCTGCCTTGAACTTCGAAGTCCGTGTCGCCTACTCCTCGTCGATCGCTCACCCCGGCCTTTCGGCCATGTCGTGCCGTTACCCTTCTTGGGTTCGTGTCACGCCATTCGGTAGTCCTGCTCTTTTGTTGTCAATGCCCAGATCATTCGGGCCATCTTGTTCGCCAATGCAACGGCCGCGACCATCTTCGGCTTGCGCATCACAAGCGTTGCCAGCCAACGGTTCGCGCTGCCACCCTTGCGGACAACCCAACGGATCACGCTCATGGCGCCCACGATCAGCAAGCGACGGATATCGGTTTGGCCCATCTTGCTGACCGAGCCCAACCTTGTCTTGCCGCCAGTCGACCTTTGCCGGGGGACCAAGCCAAGCCAAGCGGCAAAGTTGCGCCCGCTGTCAAATGTGTCGAGATCCGGTGCGAATGCCGCGACGGCGCCAGCGGTGACGGGGCCGATCCCGGGGATGGTGCACAGTCGCCGCAGCTGGGAATCGGTTTTCGTAGCCGCCTCAAGTTCATCAGCCAGCCGATCAATCACATCGGTCAGTCGTGCGATCTGGTCGAGGTAGATCGTTCCCATCTCCCGGACAGGATCAGGCAGCACGCTGCTCTCGTCAGCCAGCGCGTCTTCGAGGACCTTCAGGCTTGCGGGTCCTTTCGGTGCCACTAGCCCGAACTCGGCCAGATGACCCCGAAGCGCATTTATGAGTTGCGTGCGTTGCCGGACCAGGCACTGATGCGTTCGAAAAGCTACCGCACGGCCCTGTGTCTCGGCACTCTTCACGGCCACGAACCGCATCGTCGGGCGCGAGGCCGCCTCAGCGATGGCTTCGGCATCTGCCTTATCGTTTTTCTGGCGTTTGACGAACGGCTTCACATAGGCTGCTGGCACCAGACGCACCTCATGACCGTGAGACTGCGCCACCCGGCCCCAGTAGTGCGACGTAGCACAAGCTTCCATCGCCACGATGCAGGATTGCTGCTCCGCCAGAAGTGCCGCCAGTCGGGTGCGTGACAGCACGCGGTTATATAGAAC
>JALQUU010000128.1 GCA_023260655.1 Paracoccaceae bacterium
GAAAGAGAAGTAGAATTTGATTTACCTCCTGTACAATCTAGATTCAAATATTTAGTACCCAATATATCTGCTCTTGAAGCCATTAATAATATTTGTAATATCTCTACAGACGAAAATGGTTTCCCATATTACTGTTATTCAGAATTGGGATCGAATAAACTTGTTTTTAGATCTTTAGGGGAAATGTTAACGACTAAGCCTCATGGATCTATATCTTTTTCGTATAGAAGTCAGAAGACACAAAAGCAAGCGGCTCTTCCATTAGAAATTTCTTCTCGTATTATCGAGAACTATAGACATTGGAATAGTACGAATCTTTTAAATCAAATTAAGAATGGATCGATAGGTTCAGATTGGTCATTTGTAAACTTAAATCAGTTTTCAGTTTCCGATCTACATTATTCTTTTATTCCTTCTGGTGTTAATTTAAAAAAATATCTTCCTCGTAATCAACAAAATGTTTTATATGATGAATTCGCTTTTGATGGTATTCATAATAAAAGAAATGCCAGAATCATTTATCCATATTTAAGTAATCTTTATAGCGACTATGAATATAATATTAATGATGTGGATGAGGATGATGGATATAATCGAAGAATGGTTTCTAATTCTTTAAGATCCATGATTTCAAAAGAGCCAATTGATGTGCAAATTCCGGGCTATAATTTTTTCCCGAGATATGGAACGACTAAGGGCGTAGGAAATACTATTCCTCTAGTTTTCTATAATAACTTTGTAGATGCCGATTTAATTGCAGATCCTACTGCAGGTATTGATAGAAAAATGTCAGGGGAATATTTAATTACTCATTGTAGACATCATTTTAATTTAAATAGATATGATGTAGCTTTAACCTGTACTAAATTTTCAATCGGGTCTGAAGTAAATCCTGGGGAATATGGACCATGAGTAATAATTTTATTTGGTGGTATGGTGTAGTAATTAATACCGCAAATGATCCTTTACAATTAGGAAGAGCCCAGGTTAGAATTCTTGGAGCTCATGGTCCTAATATTGAAGATACAGATTTACCTTGGGCTTCGGTAATTGTGCCAACGACAGAAGGTGGGGTTTCCG
>JALQUU010000129.1 GCA_023260655.1 Paracoccaceae bacterium
GCAATTGCAGGGTGTTGGTAAGGCAATTCAGCAAGGACTGCTCAATATCCAGCAGTCTGATAAGCGTTATCAAGATTTATACAATCAGGCGTTTTCTGACCCTAAAAATCCATTTAAGGTAACAGACAAAAAAGCCCTATCTCAGCTAACTGAAATGACCCAGAATGGTCTGCTTGGTATGGCTGAAGTAGGTATGTTTGTCGGTGCTGGCTCTAAAGCTTTTGATAAAGCAATGGCGTTTACAGCATCTAAGATGGAAAAGAAAGGCGCAACACCACAAGAAATATGGAAAGAAACAGGTACTGTGCGTGGGCCTGATGGTCAATGGAGACAAGAAATTAGCGACAGACTATCAACTATTAAGGGTGATAAGCCATATGAAGAAGTAATCATGCGGGCTTATAACAGGGGCGTTGAAAATACAGGTGACCAACTTTATAAAACAAATGTTGAGGATGTTTTATCTCACAATGTTTTAAAAGAAGCTTATCCAGAACTAATGGGAATTGAAACGCAAATGATGCGTAAAGGTTCTGATGCTAGGGGCAGCCTATCAGTTGGTGGGAAAAACCAAGTGATGCAAGTTAGAGGCGATTTACCTGCTCAAGAAGCTAGGTCAACTATGTTGCATGAGTTGCAACACGCTATTCAAGAAAAAGAAGGGTTTGGTGTTGGTGGCAATGTTGACACTATGGCTAGGTTGAAATCAACTATTTATGACAAAATTGGAGAACTTAATTCTCAAATGGGTTCATATGTAAAAGCAATGGATGCTTCAACAGACCCTGCCGAAAAAGCATTGTTAAGACAACAGTACGATGCTGCAATGGAAGAAAGAATGAAGCTAGTTCCATTTGCTCAACTTGATCCTATGGATGCTTATCGTGCTTTGATGGGCGAGGCAGAAGCAAGACTGACACAAACTCGTAGAGACTTAACTCCTGAACAGCGCAAGCAATACTTCCCATTTGAAATGCAGGATAAAAACCTGAATCCTTATGGTTTAGATGTTCCTCCTAATATGCTGATACACTTAGACGAAAGAGGAAACCTAGTTCAAAAAGGATT
>JALQUU010000130.1 GCA_023260655.1 Paracoccaceae bacterium
AAGGTTCCGGGAGCCCCAAATCATCCCGGTATTGGGATGATTTCACTTTCCGGGGGGTGCATCAGGTGGGATTCTGCCGGCCCGTCTCGCGGATGTGCCGCTCGACTTTGACACCTTACAACCGCATGGTTGCTTCATCGGTTCGGCGGCGATTGTGGTGTTGAGCGATCAAGACCGTGCCAGCGATGCAGCCCTCAATACCTTGCGTTTTTTCACCCACGAAAGTTGTGGGCAATGCACACCATGCCGCGTGGGTACAGACAAAGCCGCCACGTTAATGGCTGAGAAACAATGGGAATGGGACACGCTGAATGACTTGGCGACCGTCATGGCCGATGCATCCATCTGCGGTTTAGGCCAAGCCGTTCCCAACCCCATCCGGTGCGTGGCAACCCACTTTGCGCATGAGGTGCGCTGATATGACGCAAGTGAATTCATCCCCTGTCCAATTCGAGCTCAATGGCCAAGCGGTCACTGCTGCGCCCGGTGAAACCTTGTTAGATGTCGCAGACCGCATGGGTATCGAAGTACCCCGTCTGTGCCACAAGCCGGGTTATCGCGCTGACGGCAATTGCCGCTCTTGTGTGGTGGAGGTCGAAGGGGAGCGCGTGTTGGCCCCCAGCTGTTGCCGAGCACCTGTTGCGGGCATGAAGGTGCAAACCAACAGTGAGCGTGCCCAGAAAAGCCAGCAAATGGTGTTGGAAATGCTTTTAGCCGATATGCCAGACGCACCCCGTAAATGGGATGCGGATGCGCCGGCGTCGGGCGGCTACGGGGAATTGTCGGATTGGGCAGCACGCACCGGCGTGACCGTACGCCCCAGTCTGAAAGGCATTGCGCGCCGCCAACCGCAGGCCGATGCATCGCATCCCGCGATGCTGGTACAGCTGGATGCGTGCATCCAATGCAACCGTTGCGTGCGGGCGTGCCGTGAGGTTCAAGTGAACGACGTCATCGGCTACGCCTTCAGGGGTGGCGAGAGCCAGATCACGTTTGACTTGAACGACTCGATGGGTGAGAGCAGCTGTGTGGCGTGTGGCGAGTGCGTAC
>JALQUU010000012.1 GCA_023260655.1 Paracoccaceae bacterium
GAAGTTCGAGTCTTCTCGACCGCACCAAAAAACAAAGGCCCGAAGGTTCGTCCTTCGGGCTTTTTGTTTGTTTTCAAGCCCCTGCGCCGCGATCTTCCCTGCCGGATGGGCCAATAATTTCCAGCGTTTACCTTTGGCAAAACCCCTTTTCCGAAGCGTATGGATTGCGTCTGGAATGCGTATGGCTTGCGTCATGACGTATGTCGGTAAAGGCGCAGCGTGCGGAGCCTTGCCTGAAATTCAACGAATAGGACGGCGCGGGAAACGTCGCGTCGCGGTTACAGATTCGGTTTGGCACATGGGCGCGCGCTTGGCAGGCTGGGGTGGGAGATCAGGGAGGATCACAGATGGCAGGGAATCGGGTGTTGGTGGCCGGGGTCGGGATGATTCCGTTCCAGAAGCCGGGGGCGTCTGCGCCTTACGACGAGATGGGGGCGGAAGCGGCACGTCTGGCGCTCACGGATGCGAGGCTCGGATACGAGGCTATCGCGCAGGTCTATGCCGGATATGTCTATGGCGATTCGACCTGCGGGCAGAAAGCGATCTATCGCGTGGGCCTGACGGGCGTTCCGGTGGTCAATGTGAACAACAACTGCTCGACGGGGTCCACGGCGCTCTGGCTTGCGCGTCAAGCGATCGAGTCGGGTGCGGCGGACTGCGTACTGGCCTTGGGTTTCGAGCAGATGGCACCAGGCGCGCTTGGCACGCATTTCAATGACCGTGTCTCGCCCTTCGAGGAATTTGACCGCGTGACCGATGATCTGGTCGGCCATGGCGAGGTGCCCTTGGCGCTGCGCTATTTCGGCGGGGCAGGGCAGGCGCATAACGCGCGCTATGGATCGAAGCTGGAGGATTTCGCGGCGATCCGTGCGAAGGCGAGCCGCCATGCCGCGAAGAATCCGCTGGCGCTCTTCAAGAAGGAAGTGACCGCCGAGGAGGTGATGGCCTCGCCCGTGATGTGGCCCGGTGTGATGCATCGCCTGATGGCCTGCCCGCCCACCTGTGGCGCGGCGGCGGCAGTCTTGGTGAGTGAAGCCTACGCCAAGCGCATGGGGCTTCGGCAGGATGTGGCGATCCGCGCCCAAACCATGACGACTGACTATGCCTCGACCTTCGATGCAGGCGATATGATGCGCGTCGTGGGCTATGACATGGCGAAAGCGGCCGCAAAGCAGGTGTATGAGGCGGCAGGCGTGGGGCCGGAGGATATTCCGGTAGTCGAATTGCACGACTGTTTCACCCATAACGAGCTCATTACCTACGAGGCGCTGGGCCTTTGCGGTGAGGGCGAGGCCGCGAAGTTTATCGCGGATGGTGACAACACCTATGGAGGGCGCGTGGTGACGAACCCCTCGGGCGGGCTCCTCTCCAAAGGGCACCCGCTCGGAGCGACGGGCCTTGCCCAATGCTATGAACTCACTCATCAATTGCGCGGCACGGCCGGGGAGCGTCAAGTGGAGAGCGCGAAACTGGCGCTGCAGCATAATCTCGGCTTGGGCGGCGCTTGCGTGGTGACGCTCTACGAGGCGGTCTGACGCACCGTCGGGGCTTTCCTTTCCGCGCGACACATGCTGAAGTGCGGAAGGATATTTCGCAGAGAGGAAGAGGGGGAGTTATGGATTTCGGATTGCGCGCGGAGAACGCGAAGCTTCTGGACCGGGTGCGGGCAATGATCCGCGACGAGGTTATGCCGCTCGAAGACGAATACGAGCGCGAGATCAACACGGGCGACCGCTGGCAATATACAGCGCGCCAGGCGGAAATTCTGGAAGGGTTGAAGGCCAAGGCGAAAGCGGCTGGTCTGTGGAATTTCTGGCTCACCGACAGTGAAAAGGGCTTTGGCCTCTCCACTGTCGAATACGCCTATTTCGCCGAGGAAATGGGGCGCACGCCTTTGGGCGCGGAAGTGTTCAACTGCTCCGCGCCGGATACCGGCAACATGGAAGTGTTCGAGCGCTATGGCACGCCGAAGATGAAAGAAGAGTGGCTGATGCCGCTCCTCGATGGCCAGATCCGCTCGGCCTATGTGATGACCGAGCCGAATGTGGCCTCGTCGGACGCGACGAACATCTCGATGTCCTGTGTGCGCGATGGCGATCACTACGTGCTGAACGGCGAGAAGTGGTGGATTTCGGGGGCGGGTGACCCGCGCTGCAAAGTCTATATCGTTATGGTGAAAACCGGCGGCGAAGAGCAACCGAAGCACCGCCGCCACTCGATGATCGTGGTGCCTGCGGGCCTGCCGGGGATCGAAATCCTGCGCCCGATGCAGGTTTACGGGGCAGATGACGCGCCGCATGGCCATATGCATATGCGCTTCACGAATGTGCGCGTTCCGGCGGAAAACATGCTGATCGGCGAAGGCCACGGTTTTGAAATCGCCCAAGGCCGCCTCGGGCCGGGCCGTATCCATCACTGCATGCGCGCCATTGGCCAAGCCGAATCCGCGCTTGAAATGATGTGCAAACGCTCGCTCGAACGCGAAGCCTTCGGCAAGCCGCTGGCGCTTCTGGGCGCGAACTTCGACATCGTCGCGGAATGCCGGATGGAGATCGAACAGGCGCGCCTTCTTTGCCTCAAAGCGGCCTGGTACATGGATCAGGGCGATAAACGTGCCGCCGCGCCGTGGATCTCGATGATCAAGACCGTGGCACCGCGCATGGCGCTCAAAGTCATCGACGAAGCCACACAGCTTTTCGGCGCGCAGGGCATCAGCCAGGATACGCCCTTGGCGTCGAAATGGACCCATGTCCGCACGCTGCGCTTCGCGGATGGCCCGGATGCGGTGCACCGCCGCCAGATCGCGCGGGCGGAACTGCGCAAATACACCCAGATGAAAATCTGACCCTGAAAGAAGAAACGCCGCGCCTAGAAAGCGCGGCGTTTTTCCATTCTCGGTTTAAGAAATATCCCGGGGGGAACCCGAAGGGCGGGGGCAGAGCCCCCCTCTTTTATTCCGCAGGCTCAAAACCCGCGATCAACTGGCGAAGCCCCAGAGCCGCGCCTGCGAAGATCGCGGCGAAGGTCACGGGCGCGGAGAAGGCCAGCATCGACATCGCGGAGAGGCCTTGGCCCACGGTGCAGCCCAGAGCGATCACGGCACCGCCGCCCATGAGCGCTGCGCCGATGATCTGGCGGCGGAGTTCGCGGGGGTCTTCGCAGGCTTCCCAGCGGAAATGGCCCTTGATGAGGGAGCCGATGAAAGCGCCAAGGATCACGCCTGTTACCGATCCCACCGCGAACGAGGGTGCGCGGGCGGATCCTGTCATCCAGTAGAGTAGTGTTTCACCCACAGGGGCGGAAAAGCTGTGCGAGACCACGGGCATTTCGGTGAAGCCATGCGCGGCCACCCAGGAGCTTCCGGCCCAGCCGGAGACGATGGCGAGGCCCACAACTGTGCCCCAGAGCAGCATTTCGGGTTTGGCGAGGAAGGCGCGCGATCCGAGGGCGGCGATGGTGACCACCGCGCCGATGGCGAGGCCCAACGTTGTCACCCCGAGCCCTGTCCATTTGGACAGTAGATGGGCGATGCCGGGGGGCATGTCGTTGACGACATCGGCTTGCGGGAAGGCCCAGACGCGGAGCATCGCGAGCGGGCCAGAAAGCACGATATAGGCGGAGACTCCCATCACCAGAACGATGACGAAGGCGCGCATGTCGCCGCCGCCGAGGCGAGCGATGGAGCCGTAGCCGCAGTTTCCGGCCAGCGCCATGCCATAGCCGAAGACCAGCCCGCCGAGGATTGAGGCTAGAGGCATCCAACGGATCGAGAGGTAATAGGAGCTTTCGAGATCGACTGCGCCCGTTGCCGCGAGGCCGAAGCTGCCGAGGATGGCCACGCCGATGGCGAGCCACCACATCCGCATGCGGAGGTCGGAGCCGCCGTAGAGGAGGTCTTCGATGGAGCCCATGGTGCAGAAGCGGCCCAAGCGCGAGGCGAGGCCGAGCATGACGCCGCCGATGAGGCCGAAGAGGGCGACGGTATAGGCGTCGCCGAGTGTTTCGAGAATGGTCTGCATGTCACCCTCCCTTGGTGTGCGACCCGAATTCAAAAGCCTCCACCCCCTTAGGCGGGGATGTCATCGCCACAGAACAGTTCGTAAACCAGTTCGAGTATACGCTTCGGACGATCATCGGCCAATCGGTAATAGATGGCTTTCCCATCGCGGCGGGGAATGACCAGCCCTTCGAGTCGGAGGCGCGAGAGTTGCTGGCTGACAGCGGCTTGGCGGGCGGCCAGAAGCTCTTCAAGCTCGGTGACGGATTTCTCGCCGGAGACGAGATGGCAGAGGATCAGAAGGCGGCCTTCATGGCTGACGGCTTTCAAGAAATTGGAAGCGATCGTCGCTTTGTCGACGATGAGGTCCATTTCCTCGTCAGAAATGCCGACTTGAAATTGTGGTAAGGCCACCGGCCTTTCTCCTTGTCCCCGTTGTGGTTCGCTCCTCTAAACGGGAGCGCATGGATCGCACTTAGCATGAGGGGCGTTGTTTTCAAAGAGTGCGGGCTTGTCGCACCCATCGGGTTAACCCTCGTTTCAGCTTCCCCCTGTAAATCCAGTTTGCGCCTTCAGCATCATTCCGAGCAGGCCCCAGAAGAAATCTTCGCCGGGGTAGCCTTCGATACGGGCAAGTTCCTTGCCATCTTCGACGAGAACGAAGGTGGGGGTGAAGACGACGGGGCGCGCGAAGGTGGTGCCTTCGGGTGGGGCGTTGGCGATGTCGATGATCTGGAGAGGCGCGTGGGCACCTTCGGCGGTGTTGGCATACTCTTCGGGTCCGATGTCTTTCTTCCACCGGATGCAGTAGGAGCAGCCCTGACGCTCGATCATCAGAAGCTCGGCGGCTTGAGCGAAAGCGGGCAGGAGTGCGAGGAACGCAGCAAAGAACAGCCGTTTGGCCATGATACACCCGATTGACGAAACCAATTCATAAAACATAATCTGAATATGTGTCGCGATCAAGGAGGGGGTTCGTGCCGGATATTTCCTATATGGGTGCTTTGCTGGCGGGGTTACTCTCGTTCTTCACGCCGTGCATCCTGCCGATGGTGCCGTTCTACCTGAGCTATATGGCCGGGATTTCGATGAACGAATTGAAGGACGACGGGGAGATCAATGCGGGCGCGCAGCGGCGTTTGCTGATTTCGGCGATTGCCTTCGCGGCGGGGGTGACTTCGATTTTCGTCATGCTGGGCATGGGGGCGACGGCGCTGGGTTCGGCGTTTGCGCAGTGGAAACAGCCCCTGAGCTATGTGGCGGCGGGCATCCTGTTGGTGTTCGGCCTGCATTTCCTCGGTATCCTGAAGATCGGGCTTCTCTATCGTGAGGCGCGGCTGGAATCGAAGGCAGAGCCGACGACGGTGGCCGGAGCCTATGTGATGGGCTTGGCCTTCGGCTTTGGTTGGACGCCCTGCGTGGGGCCGGCGCTGGCGACGATTCTGATGGTGGCCTCGGGGCTGGGTGACATTTCCAAGGGCGCGCTATTGCTGCTGGTTTACGGCGTGGGCATGACGGCACCCTTCGTGATCGCAGCCTTGTTCGCGAAACCCTTTCTGGCGTGGGCGTCGCGCAACCGGAAATATCTCGGCCATGTCGAGAAGTTCATGGGCGTCATGCTGATCGTGTTCGCGATCCTGATTGCGACCAACGGCGTGAACCTGATCGCGCAGTGGATGATCGAAACGTTCCCGAGCTTCGGCTCTATCGGGTGAGGAGAGTGAGAATGAAACTGGGTTTGATTCTGGCAGCGGCGCTGGCGTTTGCGGTGCCTGCCTCGGCGGCGACGATCGGCGATGACGGTTTGCATAAAGCGGAGTGGATGCGCGACACGTTCAAAGACCTGCGCGAGGACCTCGCGGAGGCGAATGCGGAGGGCAAGCGGCTTGCGGTGATCGTGGAGCAGCGGGGCTGCATCTATTGCAAGAAGATGCATGAGGAGGTGTTCCCGATCCCCGAGATCGATGCCTACATCCATGACAATTTCTTCTTCATCCAGATCAACATGTTCGGGGATGTGGAAGTGACCGATTTCGATGGCGAGACGCTGCCGGAAAAGGACATGGCGCGGAAGTGGGGGCTGTTGTTCACGCCGACGATGATGTTCTTCCCCGAGGAAGTGCCGGAAGGAAAAAGTGCAGCCCAAGCGGCCGTGGCGCAGATGCCGGGTGCCTTCGGGAAGGGCACAACATTGGCGATTCTCTCCTTCGTGAAGGACAAGATCTACGAGACCGACGAGCCTTTCCAGAAATACCTCGCCGCGAGAATCAATGCGGGGCAGTAGGGTTCTCGCCTGAAAAAAGGGCCGAGACGAAGGTCTGACTTGCTCTTTCGGATAGGTTATCAGTGCGCCGCGGCAGAAAAGCTGCGGTGCAACATATTTGTAAATTCATTTTCGTGAATTTGTTGTTGCGTTGAGCCCTCTCCGTGCACTACGGTGCACAAAGCTATCCAAAGCCGGAACCGGTAGCCAAGGGAGGACTCATGAAACTTACAACGATCACGGCGGCCGTACTTCTCACTGCAGGCGCGGCGCTTGCTGGTGAAGTCGCGCCGAAAGATGTCGCCTTCAACGGCGGTGCAATTGAAGCGTCTTTGACGGGTGCTCCGGGCGATGCTGCCGCAGGCGCCAAGATCATGACCACGCGCTCGCTGGGCAATTGCATTGCCTGCCACGAAGTGACCGCGCTGAAAGATGCGCCGTTCCACGGTGAAGTCGGCCCGAGCCTTGATGGCACCGGTTCGCGCTGGTCGGAAGCCGAACTGCGCGGCATCGTAGTCAACGCGAAGATGACGTTCGAAGGCACGGTCATGCCCGCATTCTACAAGGTTGATGGCTTCAACCGCGCAGGCGACGGCTACACTGGCAAAGCCGCCCCCGCAGACTTCCCGCCGATCCTGACGGCGCAGCAAATCGAAGATGTCGTCGCGTTCCTCGTCACCCTCAAGGACTGACGCCGAGCGAGACTCACGAGTTAAGGAGACAGACATGGAATTCAACAGACGCGAAACGCTGGTGCTTGGCCTTGGTGCTGCTGCGTTTGCCGCCCTTCCGGTGCGCTTTGCCGCCGCCGCAACGGCTGACGAAATGATCGCTGCCTTCACGGGCGGTGCCGCAGTTGCGGACGGTGGCGTGACGCTCACCGCGCCGGAAATTGCAGAAAACGGCAACACGGTTCCGGTTTCGGTTTCGGCCGAAGGCGCATCGTCGATCATGGTGCTCGCAATGGGCAACCCGACCCCGGGTGTGGCGACCTTCAACTTCGGTGAAGCAGCCGGTGCCCATACCGCATCGACCCGTATCCGCCTCGCAGGCACGCAGGACGTGGTGGCAATCGCCAAGATGGCAGACGGCTCCTTCGCCCGTGCAGCTTCGACTGTGAAAGTTACCATCGGCGGCTGCGGCGGCTGATCCTGAGATCCTGAGGAGAATATAAAATGGCAGATGGTGTTAAACCCCGCGTGAAGGCCCCCTCGAAGGCGGCTGCTGGCGAGGCTGTCGTGCTGAAGACCCTGATCTCCCACACGATGGAATCGGGCCAGCGCAAGAACAAAGACGGTTCCCTGATCCCGCGTTCGATCATCAACCGCTTCACCTGCGAATTCAACGGTAAGTCGGTTGTGGATGTGGAACTGCATCCGGCAATCTCGACCAACCCCTACTTCGAATTCGAAGCAGTGATCCCGGAAACCGGTGAGCTGAAGTTCACTTGGTACGATGATGATGGCTCGGTCTACACGGACGCGAAGCAGGTGACGGTCGGCTGACCGTCACTTTCGCAATAATTCCAGGGAGGGAACAAAAATGACCAAGCTGACTAGCATTCGCACTCTCGCAGCTCTCGCAGTGGCTGGTTCCATCGCTTTCGGCGGTGTGGCCCAAGCTGACGAGAACGCAGAGCTGGTCGTCAACGGCGAAATCACGCTGGTGACGAAGACGGCGGCACCGGATCACCTGAAGGACGCGATGGACACCATCTACTCCGGTTGGGTGTTCCGTTCGGACGAAACGCAGGCGATGCAGGCGGATGACTTCACGAACCCGGGTATCCTCGACGCGGAAGCGGGCGTGGAGCTTTGGAACGCGGTTGACGGCACCGAGGGCAAATCTTGCGCTTCGTGCCATGGTGCAATCGAAGAAGGCATGAAGGGCGTTCGCGCTGTTTATCCGAAGTGGAACGAAGCCGCTGGCGAAGTTCGCACGATGGAAATGCAGGTGAACGACTGCCGCAAGACCCGTATGGGCGCAGAGCCCTACAAGTACGTGTCGGGGCAGATGGGCCGGATCGTTTCGGCGATCTCCATGCAGTCGCGTGGCGAGCCTGTGAACGTCGCCATCGATGGCAAGGCAGCAGAAACCTGGGCGAAGGGTAAGGAACTCTACTACACCCGCACGGGTATTCTGGACCTGTCCTGCGCTTCTTGCCACGAAGAGAACTATGGCAACATGATCCGCGCTGACCACCTCAGCCAGGGTCAGATCAACGGTTTCCCTGTGTACCGTCTGAACAACGCCAAGATCAATCAGGTGCACGACCGCTTCAAGGGCTGCGTCCGCGATACGCGCGCAGAAACCTACAATCCGGGTAGCCCCGAGTTCATCGCGCTGGAACTTTATCTTGCTTCGCGCGGTAACGGGCTTTCGGTTGAAGGCGTCTCGCTGCGTAACTGATGCTATTGTCCGGGGGCGGGCTCAGTGCTTGCCCCCGGACCACAAAAACCAAGCGAACAGGGATATGCGGCTCCATTCAGGGGCGACCGGAGCGCGCGAAGGCGGGCACCGGAAGGATGTAGACATAAACTTCGGAGTTAGAGGCGCATGATCTCTCGCCGTGATTTCCTTCAGGTGGCAATGGCCACCTCTGCTCTTTACAGTGCCTCGGGCTTTGGCAATTGGGCCAAGCTCGCCGCGCAGCAAGCTTTGACGCAAGACGATCTGCTGAAGTTCGACACGTTCGGGAACGTGACGCTGATGCATATCACCGATATTCACGCGCAGCTGGTGCCGCATTACTTCCGCGAGCCGGAGATCAACCTTGGTGTTGGCGGCGCGAAAGGGAATGTGCCGCATATCACCGGCGCGGATTACCGCAAGCTTTACGGGATCGCCGATGGCAGCCCGAATGCCTATGCGCTGACCTACAATGACTTCGCGTCGCTCGCGAAGGGCTATGGCAAGATTGGCGGCATGGACCGCGCGGCGACTGTCATCAACGCGATCCGCGCCGAGCGCCCTGACGCGCTCCTCTTGGATGGTGGCGATACGTGGCATGGTTCTTACACCTGCTTCCAGACCAACGGTCAGGACGTGGTGAACGTGATGAACGCGCTGAAGCCCGATGCGATGACCTTCCACTGGGAATTCACGCTGGGCCAGGACCGCGTGCGCGAGTTGGTGGCGTCGTCGCCCTTCGCGATGCTGGGCCAGAACATTTTCAACGCTGAGTGGGACGAGCCTGCGGAAGAGTTCAAGCCCTACGAGTTCTTCGAGCGCGGTGGCGTGAAGATCGCCGTGATCGGGCAGGCCTTCCCCTATATGCCGATTGCCAACCCCGGCTGGATGTTCCCCGACTTCTCCTTCGGTATCCGTGACCAGCGGATGCAGGAGATGGTGGACGAGGTTCGTGCCGAGGGTGCGGAGTTGGTGGTTTGCCTCTCGCACAACGGCTTCGACGTGGATAAACAGATGGCGAGCCGCGTGAAGGGGATCGACGTGATCCTGACGGGCCACACCCATGACGCGCTGCCGGAGCCTGTGCTGGTGGGCGAGACGATCCTGATTGCCTCGGGCAGCCACGGCAAGTTCATCACCCGCGTTGACCTTGATGTGCGCGATGGCCGCATGATGGGCTTCCGCACCAAGCTGATCCCGCTCTTCGCCGATGTGATCGCGCCCAATCCGGAAGTAGCCGCCGTGATCGAAGCCGAGCGCGCGCCCTATAAGGCGCAGCTGGAAGAAGTGATCGGGCGGACGGATGCGGATTCGCTGCTTTATCGCCGTGGTAACTTCAACGGCTCCTGGGACGATCTGATCTGCGACGCGCTTCTGTCGGAGCGGGAAGCGGATATCGCGATGTCGCCGGGCGTGCGTTGGGGCACTTCGGTGCTGCCCGATAGCGAAATCACCCGTGAAGACTTGTGGACGGTCACGTCGATGACTTATCCGAACGCTTATCGGACGGAAATGACGGGTGAATTCATCCACACGATCATGGAGGACGTGGCGGACAACCTGTTCAACCCGGACCCCTATTACCAGCAGGGTGGCGACATGGTTCGTGTGGGTGGCATGGGCTACACCATTGACGTGACGAAGCCGATGGGCAGCCGGATCACCGATATGATCCTGTTGAAAACCGGCGAGAAGATCGATCCGGCGAAGTCTTACGTGGTGGCTGGCTGGGCCTCGGTGAACGAGGGCACGGAAGGCCCGCAGATCTGGGATGTGGTGGAAAGCCATATCAAGAAGCAGGGCACCGTTTCGGTGAAACCCAATACGAGTGTGAAGGTGCTGGGCGCGTAAGCGCCCGCACTTGCGACCAATTGGCATTTGAACTTCGAAACAAATTCACATAAATGAATTTGTTAATGAAAGAGGAGGCGACGAACGACATGACCGACCGTTCCGAAGACAATTCGCCCTCGCGCCGCGCGTTCCTGAAGGGCACGCTGGCCGCGGGCGGGGCGCTTGCAGGGGCCACGATGGCCCGTGCCGAAGGGCCCGATCCGTTGATCACCGAAAAGCAGCCTTGGGCCATGGGCACGGGCGATGGTGTGGACGCAACGCCCTATGGCATGCCGATCCGTTTCGAAGGCGACGTTGTGCGCCGGAACGTGGAATGGCTGACGGCGGACACGATCTCGTCGATCAACTTCACGCCGATCCATGCGCTTGACGGCACGATCACCCCGCAGGGCTGCGCTTTCGAGCGCCACCACTCGGGCGCGATCGAACTTTCGAAAGACGATTATCGCTTGATGATCAACGGCTTGGTCGATCAGCCGCTGGTGTTCACCTATGCCGATCTGGAGCGTTTCCCGCGTGTCACGCGCACGTTCTTCCTTGAGTGCGCGGCCAACACCGGCATGGAATGGGCGGGTGCGCAGCTGAATGGCGCGCAGTTCACCCACGGCATGATCCACAACATGGAATACACCGGCGTGACGCTGCGGACGCTTCTGGAAGAAGCGGGCCTCGGTGCTGCGGGCGATTTCAAAGACAAGTGGCTTTACGTGGAAGGCGCGGATGCGTCGTCGAACGGGCGTTCGATCCCGCTGGAAAAGGCGCTTGATGACTGCATGATCGCATTCAAGGCCAATGGCGAGGCACTGCGGAAGGAGCACGGCTATCCGGTGCGCCTCGTGGTTCCGGGCTGGGAAGGCAATATGTGGGTGAAGTGGCTGCGCCGCATGGAAGTGACTGCGCAGGCTATCGAATCCCGCGAAGAAACCTCAAAATACACCGACACGCTTGAGAACGGCACGAGCCGCAAGTGGACCTGGGTTATGGATGCGAAGTCCATCATCACCTCGCCCTCGCCGCAGTCGCCCATCAAGCATGGCCACGGGCCTTTGGTGATCACGGGCCTCGCATGGTCGGGACGTGGTGCGATCATGGGTGTGGATGTGTCGCTCGACGGTGGCAAGAACTGGCAGGAAGCCCGTTTGGCCGCTCCGGGGCAGGACAAGGCGCTGACGCGTTTCTACCTCGATATCAACTGGCAGGGCGAAGAGATGCTGCTGCAGGCGCGTGCGAAGGACTCGACTGGTTATGTCCAGCCGACCAAGGCACAGCTTCGCGAAGTGCGCGGCCTCAACTCGATCTACCACAATAACTGCATCCAGACCTGGCACGTCTATCCGACCGGGGAGGCCGAAAATGTTGAAGTCTCTTAATCTTTTCGCATCTGTCGCCGTTGCGGCGCTGATCGCATCGCCGGTTATGGCGGAGAAGTTCGGCCTTGGCCGCGCGGCTTTGCCCGAAGAAATCGCGGCGTGGAACCTCGATGTGTCTCCGAATGGAGATGGCCTGCCGGCGGGTTCGGGTTCGGTTGCGGATGGCGAGAATGTCTTCTCTGAGAACTGCGCAATCTGCCACGGTGAATTCGCGGAAGGTGTGGACAACTGGCCGAAGCTTGCCGGCGGTATGGACACGCTCGACCGCGATGACCCGCTGAAGACGGTGGGGTCGTACTGGCCGTATCTTTCGACCGCATGGGACTACGTGCACCGCTCGATGCCCTTCGGCAATGCGCAGACGATGAGCGTGGACGATACCTATGCGATCGTCGCTTACATCCTTTACTCGAACGACCTCGTGGACGATGACTTCGTGCTCTCCAACGAGAACTTCCTCGAAGTGCAGATGCCGAACGCGGACGGGTTCATCATTGATGACCGCGAGACTTCGGAGAAGCATTTCTGGAACGCTGAACCTTGCATGACGAACTGCAAGGAGTCGGTCGAGATCACGATGCGCGCGACGGTTCTGGACGTGACGCCGAACGATCCGAACGACGATGCTCCGGCAGCGGCGGAACCGGCAGCGGCTCCGGCGGAAGAGCAGAAGGCCGAAGCGGCACCTGCGGAAGCACCGGCAGCGGCACCTGTGGTGGAAACCGCCGCAGTTGATCCGGCGCTGGTTGCGGCGGGCGAGAAGGCGTTCAAGAAGTGCTCGGCTTGCCACCAGGTGGGCGAGGGCGCGGCCAACAAGACCGGCCCCGAGCTGAACAACCTCTTCGGGCGTAAGCTGGGCGGCAATGACGGCTTCAAATACTCCAAGACCATCACAGCGATGGGCGAGGAAGGCATCGTTTGGGAAGAAGCCAATCTGGCGGAATTCCTGAACAAGCCGAAGGACTACATCAAGGGCACGAAGATGTCCTTTGCGGGGTTCAAGAAAGACGAGGATATCGCGGCTGTGACCGCGTATCTGAAGACCTTCTCGAACTGAGAATAAGGGGCGGGCCGGAACACTGGCCCGCCCTTTTCGTTTCCGGCGTTTAGGGGCGCTGGAACGTGATCGCATTCGCATCCGGGAGGGATGCGGAGGCCTCGAAACGCGCCCCGGATCGGCGCGTGGCCCCTCGTTTCTCCTCCATCGTGCGGCGGTCGTTTGGAACGAAGGGGCCGTGGCCCAAGGGAGGAACGCGCGTATGCTGAAACGGATCATTCTGGCTCTGGCGATTGCTGGCGGACCTGTGTCTGCGGCGGAGTTGATCGGTGATGCGGACAAGGGCGAGATCGTTTTCCGGAAATGCTCGGGTTGCCATGAGGTAGGCGTTTCGGCGCGGAACCGCATCGGGCCGGAGTTGAACCGGATTTTCGGGCGGCGCGTGGCGGCGGAGAAGGACGGGTTTTTCTATTCCAAGGGGCTTGCACGCATGGGGGCGGACGGGCTGGTCTGGGAGTTCAAGACGCTCGACGCCTATCTGGAAAATCCGAAAGCCTTGGTGACGGGCACGCGGATGAATTTCTCCGGCCTGAAAGATCCGCAGGATCGGGCCGACGTGCTGGCCTATCTGCGCCAGTTCTCCGACATGCCGCAGAATATTCCGGAATCCTCGCCCACGGCACGGGCGCGGGAAGTGGAATTGCCGCCAGAGGTGTTGGCGCTGGTGGGGGATCCGGAATATGGCGAGTACCTCGCGAACGAGTGCCAGACTTGCCACCAAGTGGACGGAAGTAATGACGGGATACCGGCGATCATTGGATGGCCGGCGGAGGATTTCGTCATCGCGATGCATGCCTACAAACAAAAGATCAGGCCGCATCCGGTGATGCAAATGATGGCCGGGCGATTGACCGAGGAGGAGATCGCCGCGTTGGCCGCTTATTTTAACGGGCTCGAGTAAAGCCAAAACCAAGGGAGGAACGACAATGACTTTGAATAGACGCGCCTTTATCGGAACGGGCATTGCCACTGCCGCGGCGTTGAATGCGCCGATGGTGATGGGGCAAGCAAAGCCGCGAGTTGTTGTGATTGGTGGTGGTGCAGGGGGCGCTACGGCGGCCCGTTACATCGCGAAAGACAGCAAGGGAGCAGTGGAGGTGACGCTCGTCGCAGCGAACCCCATCTACACGACCTGCTTCTTCTCGAACCTTTACATTGGCGGTTTCCGCGAGTTCGAGAGCCTTCAGCATGGCTATGACAAGTTGGCGGCAACGGGTGTGACCGTGATCAACGATCTCGCGACGGGCGTTGATCGCGCGGCGAAGACGGTGACGCTCGCGGGGGGGCAGGTACTGCCTTATGATCGTTTGGTGCTGTCGCCGGGGATCGATTTCCGCGATGGTTCGGTGCCGGGTTGGTCGGTGGATGCGCATGCGGAAATCATGCCGCATGCCTATGAGGCCGGACCGCAGACGCAGCTTTTGAAGGCGCAGATCGAGGCGATGCCGCAGGGCGGGACTTTCGCGATGATCGCGCCGCCGAACCCCTATCGCTGCCCGCCCGGGCCGTATGAGCGGATCAGCATGGTGGCGTCGCTTCTGAGCCAGAAGAACCCGACGGCGAAGATCTTGCTGGTGGATCCGAAGGAGAAGTTCTCGAAGCAAGGCCTCTTCGAGGATGGCTGGAGCCGCCATTACCCCGGTATGATCGAGCGGGTCGGGCCGGACTTCGGGGGTGACAAGGTGGAAGTGCGCCCGGACACGATGGAAGTTGTGATCGACGGTTCGGCGCAGAAGGTGGATGTGTGCAACGTGATCCCCGGCCAGATGGCGGGCAAGATCGCACAGATCGCCGGTGTGACCGACGAGAAGGGCTGGGCTCCGGTTCTTCCTGACAGCATGAAGTCGAAGATGGACGAGAACGTATTTGTGCTGGGGGATTCTTCGGCGCAGGGCGATATGCCGAAGTCGGGCTTCTCGGCCAATAGCCAAGCCAAGGTGGCGGCGATGGCGATCCGTGGGGAACTGACGGGATCGAAGGTGTTCCCGGCCAAGTATTCCAACACCTGCTGGTCGCTCTTGGCGGCAGATGACGGGGTGAAGGTGGGGGCGTCTTACGAGCCGACACCGGAGAAGATCGCCTCGACATCGACCTTCATCAGCAAGAACGGCGAGGATGCGGGCCTTCGCAAGCAGACCTACGAGGAGTCGGTTGGTTGGTACGAGGGAATTACGGCCGATATTTTCGGCTGATCCTGCGAGAGCGACAAAAGGCAGCGGGCCGAAAGGCTCGCCTTTTTTGCTGTTTTTGGCACTACTAGAGTGCGGTTGTTGCGAAGGAATGAAATGGTGACGGTGAGACCGCGCGCCGAAAGGCCAAGGGTGGGGGCATCAGGGTAGGTCTTGTTCCTTTCTGTGAGGCACTGTGTTTAACCCGAGAATGAAGAACGAACGCATAGGCTTACCGAATGGAAATCTCCAGTTTGAGAACCTTCCTGATCGCGAATATCGGGGTTTTCCTGCTGTATTGCTTCTCTTACTGGTTCGTTGATGCGGTTATCAGCCCGATCCAGGAGACAATCCTTCCAGGCTCTGTGGCTTTCGTTTCGCTGGTATTCCTTCCTTCGGGCGTGCGGATCGTTGCCTTCATCCTGTTCGGGTGGCGTGCCTTGCTGCCGATCCTTTTAGGGTCACTGTTGTGCAACCAGTATTTCTGGGGCGTGCAAGACACCAGTCTGCTTTGGCTTCTGTCCGCTTCCTCAACGCTCGTGTTCTACTTCGCAATGAAGATGAGCCAATGGCTGGGGCTGAGCGTTTTTCTTGAGGACACTTTGCCAAGACTGCCGCCTTTCCGGACGATCATTCTCGTGACTGTCGTGGCATCGGCGCTGAACGGGATCATCAGTTCTGCGATTTTCGGCACCTACGTGGCCTATTTGAATGGTGGCTTGGTGGCCATGGAATATGTGTTGGGCGATTTGCTCGGCACGCTTTGCTTCATGGTTGTCCTGAGTGCCCTGTTCAATTTCATGAACAAGCAACAAATCCGGCTTTGAGCTCTGATCAAAGCGCTTGCAGGAGCTTCGGGATCGCTTCCTTGAAGCGGAAGAAGCCATGCGTGGCGTGAGGCCATGCGCGGGCGTCGAAGGGGCGCTGGATTTGAGTGAGGCGGATGCCGTGGGCAGCGAGTTTCGGTTTGGCGGACGCGAAGAGATCGGCAGTGGGGCCGACGGGGGCGTAGGGCGTGACGAGGGCTGTGAGGCCCATGTCATGTGCCCAAGATACGAGGGCGTCCGGAGTGCTTGCGGGGCCGGAGACGGGGCCTAGGCGGGCGGACCAGCGGGAGGCGGTGTCTGCTAGGGCGGCTTCGGAGAAGAAGAGGGGCTGAGGGGCCACGTGGAAGGGCGAGAGGCCTTTGCGCGCGGTGAGGAGGAGAGTTGCCTCGGGGCGGATGCCATGGCCGGAGAGGAGGTAATCCGGTGCGAGGTCTTCGTCATGGAGAATGAGGCCGATGCGTTGGGCTTCTGGGGCGGTATCGCCAAGGGGAAGCGCGCTGCGGGTCGGATTTGTCGGCTCGGTGAGGGGATCGGCATAGGGCGCGAGGCCTTCGGGGCGGTGGCGGCCTTCGGTGTAGCGGGCGATGTTCTCGGCAGTTGCGAGGTAGGTTTTGCCTTGGGTGTGCAGCCCGCCGACCCAACGCCACGAGAGGGTGTTGGAGGCGACATCGGCATCGAGGAGGTGGCGGAGGAAGAAATCCGCGCCCAACTCCCATGGCAGGCCAAGGGTGAAAATCCAGATCGAAGCGAACCACATGCGGGCGTGGTTGTGCATGTAGCCTGTTTCGGTGAGTTCCTTTGCCCAATCATCGAAGGCAGCGATGCCGGTTTGGCCCAAGCAGGCGCTTTCCCCGTTCTGGCGGAGGCCGGATTCTGTGGCGAGGCGGTTTTGCAGCTGCGCGAGGCGGGTGCGGTAGCTGGCCCAGACGGAGGGGCGCATTTCGAGCCAGCCCTTCCAGTAGGTGCGCCAGAAGACTTCCTGCACGAATTTCTCGGCGGCCTGCGCGGAGTGGCGGCCTAGCACGGCGCGGAGAACCTCCTCTTCGGTCAGAAGGCGCGTGCGGAGGTAGGGGGAGAGGGTGGAGACATGGCGATGGGCGCCCGGGCCAAGATCGAAGTTGCGCAGGCGGGCATAGTCGGCGCCGGCTTTCGGCACAAAACTTGCGAGGCGTTCGAGGGCGTGTGTGCGGGTCGGAAGAAAGGTCATTCGGGTGCTCGGGATTTTCGGCAGAGCTAGAATGTTGCTCCGGTGGATCAAGGGATCACAAATCCCGGGGGTCCCCTTGCGAGTGGCGGAACGGCAAACTAAGACTCCGTTAGGACCCTCGGGTTAAACCGATGACACAACAACAGGCGAGCCAGAGATGAGAGACCCCGTAGATCTGTATATGAACACGCTGGTTCCCATGGTGGTCGAGCAGACCAGCCGCGGTGAACGGGCCTATGATATCTATTCGCGCCTGTTGAAAGAGCGCATCATCTTCGTAGCTGGCCCCGTGCATGACGGGATGGCGACGCTGATCGTGGCGCAGCTTCTGCACCTCGAGGCAGAGAACCCCTCGAAGGAAATCTCCATGTATATCAACAGCCCGGGCGGTGTCGTGACCGCTGGCCTGTCGATCTACGACACGATGCAATACATCAAGCCGCGCGTCTCTACGCTGGTGATCGGGCAGGCGGCGTCGATGGGCTCGCTCCTCCTGACCGCAGGCGAGAAGGACATGCGTTTCTCGCTGCCGAACTCGCGCATCATGGTGCACCAACCCTCGGGCGGCTATCAGGGCCAAGCGACGGACATCCTGATTCACGCGCGTGAAACCGAGCGTTTGAAGAAGCGCTTGAACGAGATTTACGTGAAGCACACCGGCAATGATTACGAGACGGTTGTGGCCGCGCTGGAGCGCGACAACTTCATGGAGCCGGAAGAAGCGCTGAAGTGGGGCCTCATCGACCAGATCGTCGAGAGCCGTGGCAAGGCCGAGCCGAAGGCGTAAGACTTGGGTAGGCCTTCGGGCCTACTGCGAACTTTTGACATTGTGGCCGGGCAGGGGACGCCTTAGTCTTGAGAGCAAGATGACAGGACGATCCGGCCCAACCACCGAAACCGACGGGGCCTGAAAGGGACGACATGGCGAGTAACTCTGGCGATAGCAAAAACACGCTTTACTGTTCTTTCTGCGGAAAGAGCCAGCATGAGGTGCGCAAGCTCATCGCCGGGCCGACAGTGTTCATCTGTGATGAATGTGTCGAGTTGTGCATGGATATCATCCGCGAGGAAACCAAATCCTCCGGCATGAAGTCGCGCGATGGCGTGCCGACGCCACAGGAAATCTGCAAGGTGCTCGATGACTATGTGATCGGCCAGATGCGGGCGAAGCGCGTGCTCTCGGTGGCGGTGCATAACCACTACAAGCGCCTGAATCACTCGTCGAAATCGGGCGATATCGAGCTTTCGAAATCGAACATCCTGCTGATCGGCCCGACGGGCTGCGGCAAAACGCTTCTCGCGCAAACGCTGGCGCGTATTCTCGATGTGCCTTTCACCATGGCCGATGCGACCACGCTGACGGAAGCGGGCTATGTGGGCGAGGATGTGGAGAATATCATCCTGAAGCTTCTTCAGGCGTCGGAATATAACGTGGAACGCGCGCAACGCGGGATAGTTTACATCGACGAGGTGGACAAGATCACCCGCAAGTCCGAGAACCCCTCGATCACGCGGGACGTTTCGGGCGAGGGCGTGCAGCAGGCGCTGCTGAAGCTGATGGAAGGCACCGTGGCTTCGGTGCCACCGCAGGGTGGGCGCAAGCATCCGCAGCAGGAATTCCTGCAAGTGGACACGACGAATATCCTCTTCATCTGCGGGGGCGCGTTCTCGGGCCTCGACAAGATCATCGCGCAACGCAACAAGGGCTCGGCAATGGGCTTTGGCGCTGATGTGAAAGATCCCGATGCGCGCCGTGTGGGCGAGCTTTTCAAAGAGCTGGAGCCGGAAGACCTGCTCAAGTTCGGCTTGATCCCGGAATTCGTGGGCCGTTTGCCTGTGATCGCGACGCTCGAAGACCTCGATGAGGACGCGCTGATCACCATTCTGACCGAACCGAAGAACGCTTTGGTGAAGCAGTATCAGCGCCTCTTCGAATTGGAGAATGCGCAGCTGACCTTCACGGATGATGCGCTGAAGGCGATTGCGAAGCGCGCGATCGAGCGGAAGACAGGCGCGCGCGGTTTGCGCTCGATCCTCGAAGATATCCTGCTCGACACGATGTTCGAGCTTCCGGGCATGGAGAATGTAACGGAAGTGGTGGTGAACGAAGAGGCGGCAACGACGAAAGCGTCGCCCTTGCTCATCTACGCAGAGACCAAGAAAGAGCCAGCGGCTGCAGGGCGCTGAGAGTGACAGACGGGCGGGGGAGACCCCGCCCTTTTCTTTTGGAGTAATGGATATGCGGCGGATTTCGTCTGGTGGGGTGTACGAACCCAAGATCGGCTATTGCCGGGCCGTGGTGGCCGGGGGCTTTGTGCATGTTGCGGGCACCGTGGGGCAGGGCGAGACGGTGGTGGAGCAATGCCGCAGTGCCTTGGAGATCATCGGCAAGGCCTTGGCCGAGGCCGGGTCCAGCTTTGCCGATGTGGTGCGGGTGAATTACTACCTGCCGGATCGTGCCGAGTTCGAGCCGTGCTGGCCGCTTCTGGCAGAGACCTTCGGGGCCAATCCGCCTGCTGCGACGATGATCGAATGCGGGCTGATTGACGAGAAATACCGGATCGAGATCGAAATGACGGCGCTGGCGCGTTAAACCACTTCTTCCTGCCAGGTCACCGAGACGCCATCGAGCGCTTCCTGAAAAGCGAAGTGGACCATATCGACGCTGGGTGCGGCTCCGTGCCAGTGGCGTTCGCCCGGTTCGAAGAAGACCGTGTCGCCGGGGTGGAGATCGATCACGGGGCCGCCTTCGCGCTGGGCTTGGCCGTGGCCTTCAAGGATGTGGATGGTTTGGCCCAAGGGGTGCGTGTGCCAGAAGGTGCGCGCGCCATCTTTGAAAGAGACGACAAGCGCGCGGATGCGGGCGGGGTCGGGCGCTTCGATCACGGGGGTGAGGGTGACCGAGCCGGAGAAATAGGCAGCAGGGCCGGGGGTATCGGGGCGTGCACCTTTTTTGTGGTGGATCATGCGCGGGTTCCTTCCTGATTTGCCCGAGTTTGGCGCGGAGCGCGGGAGAAGCGCAAGGGTTGCGGCGTTGGAGCACTGGACCTTTCGTGCGCGAGACGCCATAAGGAAGCGGATTAAGAGCGGAGTCGTCTATGGGCATTCTGAACACGCTGTTGCGCGCCGTCACCTGGTGGAACGGTCAAACGCTGAACACCCAGATTTATACCTGGCGCAAGGGTAAGCGCGTGGGCGAGGATGCCGAGGGCAATACCTATTACGAGACCAAAGACGGCAAGCGCCGTTGGGTGATCTACAACGGGGAAGCCGAAGCGAGCCGCGTTTCCGCCGATTGGCATGGCTGGCTGCATCACACCTATGATGCGCCGCCGACGAAAGCGCCCTTGAAGCACAAGGCATGGGAAAAGCCGCATCAGGAAAACCTGACGGGCACGCCTTTGGCCTATGCTCCTGCGGGTTCATTGCGGCATGCAGAGCCCGCAGAGCGTCGTGACTACGACGCTTGGCTGCCGGAATAAGCCCGATATGGCCGAGAACCGGATAGAGGTGCTGGTCGGTGGGCTGGTGCTGGCGGTGGCCGTTGGGTTTGTGGCCTATGCGGGCAAGATCACCGGATTTCGTTCGGCCAGCGCGGGCTATGAATTGACCGCCTCTTTCCGCTCTCTGGAGGGCGTGACAGTCGGCACGGATGTGCGGCTGGCGGGGGTGAAGGTGGGGTCGGTTTCGGACATACATCTCGATCCCGAGACCTATCGCGCCAAGACCGTGCTGACGATCGACGGTTCAGTGAAAGTGCCGGACGATAGTGCCGTGATCATTTCCTCGGAAGGGCTTCTGGGCGGTAACTTCGTGGAAGTGATGCCGGGGGGATCGCCGTTCTTCTACGAGGCGGGCGCAGAAGTGGAAGATACGCAGGGCGCAGTAAGCCTTGTGTCGCTGCTCCTGAAATTCGTCACGGGTGACAAAACAGAATGATCCGCCGCGCGCTTCTTTTATTGGTTCTTCTACTGCCTGTTCATGCGACGGCGCAGGAGGAGGTCGAGCAGGGGACCGGAGCGATTTTGCGCGGCCTCGACAAGGTGTCCGGCGTGACGGCCGATTTCGCGGTGCCGCAGGGCGTGACGATGCTTTACGAGCGCATGGAAGTGACGGTGAAAGAATGCCGTTTTCCAGCGGGGAACCCTTCGGGCGATGCCTATGCTTTCTTGGAAATACGCGAGCAGGGGAAGGCCGATCTGGCGTTTCGGGGCTGGATGATTGCCTCGTCGCCGGCGCTGAATGCGCTCGATAGCGCGCGCTATGACATCTGGGTCATGCGCTGCAAGACCTGAACCCCAGAGGGATCAGGCGCAAGCTTTTCGATATCAGCGGGCGAGGCGAGGGCGGTTTCAAGCAACTGTCTGTATCTGGCGCGGGGGATTTCCACAGCACCGAGGGACGCGAGGTGCGGGGTGAGAAATTGCGTGTCGAAAAGGGTGAATCCGGAGCGGCGCAGATGGTCGATCAGGTGCGCTAGTGCGATTTTGGAGCCATCGCGCAAGGGGCTGACCATGCTTTCACCGAACCATGCAGTGCCGAGGGTGACGCCGAAGGTGGCGCCCCAGAGGCGGCCATCGGGGTGGCGGATTTCCCATGAATGGGCGTGGCCCATGTCGTGAAGGTCGAGATAGATCTGCCGCAGGATCGGATTGATCCATGTCTCGTTGCGATTAGCGCAAGTGTCGACGACTTCGGGGAAATCGTGGTTCAGGAGCACCGAATAGCCGCCTTGACGGAGGCGGTGGGCGAGAGAGCGGGAGATGTGGAAGCCTTCGAGGGGGAAGATGCCGCGCTGTTTCGGGTCGAGCCAGAAGAGTTCGGAGGCGTCGCGACCTTCGGCCATGGGGAAAACGCCGGAGGCATAGGCAGCGAGCATCACGTCTGCGGTAAGTTGACCGGCGCTGCCGCCCATGATCCCTCCGAAAGAAACGGCCCGCCGAGGTGATCGGCGGGCCGGTGTGTTAGTTGCCGTAGGTTCGGGCGAGCCATTTCTCCAGCCAGTGGATGGAGTATTCACCGGAGTGGATGTCTTCGTCCTGCAGGAGGTCGCGGAAGAGCGGGATCGTGGTTTCGACGCCGTCGACGATCAGCTCGGCAAGCGCGCGGTTGAGGCGGGCGAGGGCTTCCTGACGGTCGCGGCCATGCACGATCAGCTTACCGATGAGGCTGTCGTAGTAGGGCGGGATGCGGTAGCCGTCGTAGAGCGCGCTGTCCATGCGGACGCCGAGGCCGCCCGGTGCGTGATACTGCGTGATCCGACCCGGTGAGGGGGCGAAGTTCGGCAGTTTCTCCGCGTTGATGCGGGCTTCGATGGCGTGGCCGTTGATCACGAGATCTTCCTGCCCGAAGGACATCGGCAGGCCGGAGGCCACACGGATCTGTTCGCGCACGAGGTCGACGCCGAATATATATTCGGTAACGGGGTGTTCCACCTGAAGGCGGGTGTTCATTTCGATGAAATAGAACTCGCCGTCTTCGTAGAGGAATTCAATCGTGCCCGCGCCGATGTAGTTGATTTCGGCCACGGCGTCGGCGCAGATTTTGCCGATGCGCGCGCGCTCTTCGGGGGTGATGCAGGGGCCGGGGGCCTCTTCGAGCACCTTCTGGTGGCGGCGCTGGAGCGAGCAATCGCGTTCGCCCAAGTGCACGGCTTTGCCTTTGCCATCGCCGAAGACCTGGATCTCGATGTGGCGCGGGCGCTGGAGGTATTTCTCGATATAGACTTCGTCATTGCCGAAAGCGGCTTTCGCTTCGGTCCGCGCGGTGCGGAAGGCGGTGTCGATGTCTTCGGGGCCTTTTGCGACTTTCATGCCGCGACCGCCGCCACCTGCGGTGGCTTTGATGATCACGGGGTAGCCGATTTCAGCCGCAACCTTGCGCGCGGTTTCGAGATCGGGGACGCCACCATCGGAGCCGGGAACCACGGGGATGCCCAAACGCTTGGCGGTTTCCTTGGCGGTGATCTTGTCGCCCATGATGCGGATGTGTTCCGCCGAGGGGCCGATGAAGGTCAGGCCGTGATCTTCGACGATCTGCACGAAATTGGCGTTCTCGGAGAGGAAGCCATAGCCCGGGTGGATCGCTTGCGCGCCGGTGATTTCGCAGGCCGAGATGATCGCGGGGAAGCTGAGATAGCTTTCCGAGGAGGGCGCCGGGCCGATGCAGACGGCTTCGTCAGCCATCCGCACATGCATGGCGTCGGCATCGGCCGTCGAGTGCACCGCGACAGAGGCGATGCCCATCTCGCGGCAGGCGCGGACGACGCGGAGTGCGATCTCGCCCCGGTTCGCGATGAGGATCTTGTCGAACATCGGTTCGCGCCTCACTCGATGATCATGAGGGGCGCGCCGTATTCGACGGGGCGGCCATCTTCGACGAGGACGCGCTTGACGGTGCCGGAGCGCGGGGCGGGGATCTGGTTCATCGTTTTCATGGCTTCGATGATGAGGATGGTGTCACCCTCTTTCACCTGAGCGCCGACAGAAACGAATGCGGGCGTGCCGGGTTCGGCTTGCAGATAGACGGTGCCGACCATCGGGGACGAAACGACGCCCGGATGCTGGGCAGGATCGGCGCTGGCGGCTGCGGCAGGGGCTGCTGCTGCAACCGGTGTGGCGGCGGGAGCGGCTGCGGCCATGGGCGCTGCATAAGCGATCGGCGCTGCGGCCGCGACGGGCTGTTTGCGGCTCACGCGGACGTTCAGCGTATCGTCTTCGCCGTAGGTACGCTTAACCTCGATTTCCGTCAGGTCGTTGCCTTTCAGAAGTTCGGCCAGTGCCTCGATGAAGGCGACATCGCTATCGTGGGTGTTTTTGGTCATGCTCATCCCAACCCTGTGAGTGGAGGGCTTCTGCCCTGTACGTTCGAATTGGGACGCTTCTTAGCCCATCCGGACGGGGCGGGGAAGCGGACAATTCCCAAGAATTTCCCCTGCGTCAGTGCGAGGGGCTGAATTAGAGTGGCATACCCGAGAGTTTGGCCACCAGTTCGGCGAGATTTCGCGCGCCTGCTTTTTCGAGGAGGCGGGCACGGTAGACCTCGATTGTACGGTAGGATAGCGCGAGTTCCTTGCCGATTTCCTTCGAAGTAAGGCCACGGCAGGTGAGGATCGCCACTTCACGTTCGCGGCCGGTGAGCTGGATCAGCGGGCGTTCTTCCGAGAGGTCGGCGAAGGACCAGATGCCTTTGAGGAAGGGATCTTCGGGGGTAAGGGACTGGCCGCGCACGCGGCACCAGAAGAGATCGCCATTTGCGCGGCGCATGACGCGTTCGTCATTATAGCGGCCGGTTTTCTGCATGGCCGAGAGGCCGCGCGCGCCGATGCGTTCGTAATCCTCGCGGGAGGGGTAGAAGTTGGCGAGGGGAATATTGGTGTATTCCGCCGGATCGCCACCGAAAATGGCGGCGAATTTGCGGTTGCAGCCGCGAATGATGCGGCTTTCCAAAAGGCAGAGGCCAACGGGGGCGTGTTCGAAGGCGAGATCGGCAAGGGTCATGGTGCAGCTATGCTGCGTTGATGCGGGCGGAAAGGGAAGGGGGAATGTATTTCTACCGATTGCGGGGCGGCGGGAGGAATGGAATTCTGTGGGGGGATTGAGGGAGTGAGCAATGAATATCGCGACTTGGCTTGAGCGGGCGGCAGAGGCGGGCGGGGCGCGTCCGGCGTTGTTTCTGGGGACCGACTGCGTGGCGGATTACGCGAAGTTTGCCAGGCGGGCGGCGCGGTTTGCGGGCGCTTTGCAGGCGCGCGGGATCGGGCCGGGGGAGCGTGTGGCACTTTTTGCCAAGAATTGCCCCGATTATCTGGTGGCGCTGTGGGGCATCTGGTGGGCCGGATCGGTGGCGGTTCCGGTGAACGGGAAGTTGCATGGCAAGGAAGCGGCGTGGATCGCGGAGAATTCGGGTGCCGCCTTGGTGGTGACGAGTGCTGATCTGACCGGAGCTTTGCAGGCGGAAACCGGGGTTTCTTTGTTGGAGTTAGGCAGCGCGGCATGGGATACGGCGCTTCGGGCGGAGCCTTTGGCCTGCGCGCATCGGCGGGCCGACGAGTTGGCGTGGCTTTTCTACACCTCTGGCACGACGGGGCGGCCCAAAGGGGTGATGATTACGCACCGGATGCTGACGGTGATGGCGCTGAGTTATTTCGCGGATGTGGATGAGGTGACCGAGGAAGATGCGGCCTTCTATGCCGCGCCGTTGAGCCATGGGGCGGGGATTTATTGCCTGATGCATGTGCTGAAAGGCGCGCGGCATGTATGCCCGCCTTCGGGTGGGTTTGACGAGGCAGAGATTCTGGAATTGGCGGCCAAGCTGGGCCGTGTGCATATGTTTGCCGCACCGACGATGGTGAAGCGGCTCACGACCTACGCGAAGGCGGCAGGCCAGCGCGGGACGGGGGTTCGGACCGTGGTTTATGCGGGCGGGCCGATGTATCTGGCGGATATCCTTGAAGCGGTCGAGTGGTTTGGGCCTGTGTTCGTGCAGATCTACGGGCAGGGGGAATGCCCGATGGGGATCACGGCGCTTTCCCGCCATGATGTGACGGACCGGACCAATCCGCGCTGGCGCGAGCGTCTGGCCTCGGTGGGGCGGGCGCAATCGGGTGTCGAGGTGCGGATTAGCGACGCGGAAGGCGCGGAGGTGCCACGTGGCACGGTGGGAGAAATCCTTGTGCGGGGCGATGTGGTGATGCCGGGGTATTGGCAGAACGAGAAGGCCACCGCCGAGACCTTGAAGGGCGGGTGGCTCTGGACGGGCGACATGGGGTTCATGGATGCCGATGGCTACGTGACTATGCAGGACCGCTCGAAAGACCTAATCATTTCGGGCGGCACGAATATCTATCCGCGCGAAGTGGAGGAGGCGCTGATGGAGCACCAGAGCGTGCACGAGGCGGCTGTGGTGGGTGCGCCTGATGCGGAATGGGGCGAGATTGTTGTGGCTTTCGTGGTGCCTGCGCCGGGGGCTTTGGTGGAGGCGGGGGCCTTGGATGCCCATTGCCGCGAGCGGATTGCGCGGTTCAAGCGGCCGAAGCGCTACGAGGTGGTGGAGGCGCTACCGAAGAACAACTACGGCAAGGTTCTGAAGACAGACCTGCGGGCACGGTTAGCGGAAGGGAAAGAATAAGCCGCTCCCGGTTGCAAGCAGCAGAAAGCTGTTCCGGGAGCGGCGCACTGGCCGTCGTTAGATGGCCAGATACTCGGCGCGGAGTTCCGCGTTTTCAAGCACTTCACGGGCGGAGCCGTCGAAGACGACGGTGCCTGTGTCGAGGATCACGGCGCGGTCGGCGAGTTCGAGCGCACGGACGGCGTTCTGTTCGACGATGACGGTGGTGATGCCTTGCTCCTTGATGTGGCGGAGCGTGCGTTCGATTTCGTCGACGATCACGGGCGCCAGGCCTTCATAGGGTTCGTCGAGGAGAAGCACCTTGATGTCACGTGCGAGGGCGCGGGCGATGGCGAGCATCTGCTGTTCGCCGCCCGAAAGCGTGACGCCTTCCTGCATCCGGCGTTCGCCGAGGCGCGGGAAGAGACCGTAGAGGCGTTCCACAGACCAGCCGATCGGCGGAGCGATCTGGGCTAGCTTGAGGTTTTCTTCCACGGTGAGGCCGGGGATGATCCGGCGATCTTCCGGCACGAGGCCGATACCGAGTTGGGCGGCCTCGTAGCTGGTTTTCAGGTGCAGGGGCTGGTGGTCGAGCCAGATTTCGCCATGCGTGACCAAGGGCGAGCCGATGCGGGAGATGGAGCGGAGCGTGGAGGTTTTACCTGCGCCGTTCCGGCCCAGAAGGGCGAGGATTTCGCCTTCGTGGACGTTGAAAGACACACCCTGCACGATGTAGCTCTCGCCGTAATAGGCGTGCATGTCCCAGACCGAGAGATAGGCTGGGGCGGTTTCGGCGTAGTTATGCCCTTTGGAGAAGTCGGGTTTGACGTTCATCGCGCGCGCTCCTTAATGGCCTGCGGACTCACCGAGATACGCTTCGCGCACCTTCGGGTTGCCCTTGATGTTTTCGGGGAGGTCTTCGACCAACGGCGTGCCTTGGGCGAGAACGGTGATCCGGTCGGCAAGGCTGAAGACCACGTGCATGTCGTGTTCGATGATGCACATGGTGATGTCGCGCTTCTGCTTGATCTCTTTCAGGAGGTCGATCGTGTTGTTCGTGTCGGCCCGCGCCATGCCGGCGGTGGGTTCGTCGAGGAGCAACAGTTTCGGATCCTGCGAGAGGCACATCGCCATTTCGAGGCGGCGTTTGTCGCCGCGCGACATGGAGGCTGCGTGCATACCGCGCTTGTCGATCATGTTCACGTCCGAGAGCATCTGCTCTGCACGCTCCATGACTTCCTTGTCGCGGAGCGCCTCGGAGAAGGCGCGCAGTTTGAACGCGCCGTCGCGCTTGGCGAAGCAGGCGATCATGACGTTTTCCAGAACCGAGAGATCACCGAAGATTTCGGGGGTCTGGAAGACGCGGGAGATACCCATCTGGTTGATCTCGAAGGGCTTGCGCCCCAGCACCGACTGGCCTTGGAACATTACCGATCCGGTGTCGGGGATCAGTTTGCCCACAAGGCAGTTCAGGAGCGTGGATTTGCCTGCGCCGTTCGGCCCGATGATCGCGTGCACAGTGTTTTCCGCGACGCTGAGGTTGACGTCTCCGAGTGCTTGGAGGCCGCCGAAGCGCTTGTTCACGCCTTTGACTTCTAGAATGCCCATAGCTGCTTCCTCACTCTGCGGGGTTGGTGTTCTGGGAAGACTTCGACGCCTTCCCGCGCTTCATCCAGCGGGCGATACGCTGCCCACCTTCGACGAGGCCACCCGGCAGGAAGATCACGACGAGCATGAAGAGGATGCCGAGCGTGAGGTGCCAGCCTTTACCGATGAACGGGTGCAGGATGCCGACGATGAAGTTTTCCAGACCGTCGGGCAGGAAGCTGAACCAGCCGTGGAGCACGTTGTCGTTGATCTTCGAGAAGATGTTCTCGAAGTACTTGATGAAGCCTGCACCGAGGATCGGGCCGATAAGCGTGCCCGCGCCGCCGAGGATGGTCATGAGAACGACCTCGCCCGATGCAGTCCACTGCATGCGTTCGGCACCTGCGAGCGGGTCCATCGAGGCCATGAGGCCACCGGCGAGACCTGCGTACATGCCGGAGATCACGAAAGCGGCCAGCGTGTAGGGCTTGGCGTTCATGCCGGTGTAGTTCAGGCGCTGCTGGTTCGATTTCACTGCGCGGAGGGTGAGGCCGAAGGGCGAGCGGAAGATGCGGATCGCGACGTAGAAGGCGACGAGCATGATCGCGGCGCAGAGGTAGTAGCCAGCGTTGAACTGGAAGAGCCAGGGGCCCACGTCCAACTGGTAGGTGGAGCGCATTTCGAGGCCGAAGATGTTGGTGACCGGAATGCCACCTTGTGCCGTCTGGCTGACGCCGAGGATGCGCGGGTCGTTCAGGGTGATCTGGAGGCCCGTTTCACCGTTGGTGATCGGGGTCAGCACCGAGTAGGCCAGCGCGAAGGACATCTGCGCGAAGGCCAGAGTGAGGATCGAGAAGTAGATCCCAGAGCGGCGTAGCGAAACATAGCCGATGACCACCGCGAAGAGGCCCGAGACGATGACCGCAAGGATGATCGCGGGGATCACGTTCATCGACAGGAGCTTGAACATCCAGACGGCGGAATAGGAGCCCACTCCGAGGAAGGCCGCGTGGCCGAAGGAGAGGTAGCCTGTGAGGCCGAAGAGGATGTTGAAGCCGATGGCGAAGATCCCGAAGATCACAAAGCGCTGCATCAGGTCGGGGTAACCGGCGTTGAATTGCGCGAGGCTCGAGCCTTCAGGGAAGGGGTTGAGAATGAAGGGGGCGAGCAGGGTGAGTGCTGCCACGACGATCAGAAGGGATGCGTCTTTTCTGTCGAGACCGAACATGGGTTATTCCTCCATCACGCCCTTGCGGCCCATAAGGCCCCGTGGACGGGTCAGCAGAATGATAATGGCGACGAGATAGATGATGATCTGGTCGATGCCGGGGATGAGCGACTTGATTTCGTTCATCGAAGCGAAGGATTCGAGCACGCCGAGCATGAAGCCTGCGGCGACAGCACCGGGCAGGGAGCCCATGCCGCCGACAACCACCACGACGAAGCTGAGGACGAGGAAGTCCATGCCCATGTGGTAATTCGGGCTGTTGATCGGGGCATACATCGCGCCTGCAAGGCCTGCGACGGCGGCGGCGATGCCGAACATGATGGTGAAGCGGCGGTCGATGTTGATGCCGAGAAGGCCCACGGTTTCACGGTCTGCCATGCCGGCACGGACGACCATGCCGAAGGTGGTGAATTGCAGGAAGGCAAAAACCGCGCCGATGATCATCGCGGCGAAACCGAAGTAGACCAGACGCCAGTAGGGGTAGATGATCGTATTCGCATCGAAGCCGAGGAGCACGCCGAAGTCGAACGAGCCGCGGAAGGCATCCGGGGCGGGCGTCGGGATCGGGTTCGCGCCATAGAAATACTTAATGATTTCCTGAAGAACGATGGCAAGGCCGAAGGTCACGAGGATCTGGTCGGCGTGGGGGCGCTTGTAGAAGTGCTTGATGAGCCCGCGCTCCATCACGAAACCGATCCCGATCATCACAGGGATGGTCAGGAGGATCGAGAGCGGCACGGCCCAGTCGATGAGCGCAGCACCTGTTTCAGGGCCGAACCACTCGGAAATATAGGGCGTTTTGACTTTCAGCGGGTTGCCGAGGAAGTCTTTCTTGGTCGGGTCGAGCACCTCGTGGCTGAGGGTCAGCAGGCGGTTCATGGTCACAGCGCAGAAAGCACCGATCATGAAGAGCGCGCCGTGCGCGAAGTTGACGACACCGAGCGTGCCGAAAATGAGCGTAAGCCCGAGAGCGATCAGCGCGTAGGCGGATCCCTTGTCGAGCCCGTTCAGGATCTGAAGAATAATGGCGTCCATCGTTCCCACCTGTGGATTTATTGGGTGGTGTTCATGCTCTGGTTGCGAAGCGCGGGCCAGAGGTGCAGAGGTCACGCGCCCGGGTGAGCGCGTGACCCCTTTTGGTGAGCTTTAGATCAGGCGCCCGGGTTGCATGCGCCGAGCTGGCCGCCTGCGAACATCGGGTGTTCCGGATCGTAAGTGACCTGTGCCATCGGCGTGACCTCGACGATTTCCACGAGGTGGAATTCGGATTCCGGGGTCATCGCGCCGCGCACGACCAGCACGTCTTTGAAACACTGGTGGTCTTCTTTGCGGTAGGTCGTAGCACCGTTGCCCAGACCGTCGAACTCGAAGCCTTCGAGAGCTTCTGCGACTGCGCAGGGGTTGAACGAACCGGCACGCTCCACAGCATCCGCATAGAGGATGGTTTGTGCGTAGCAGGTCTGTGCAGCCTGGCTGGGCGGGAAGCCGTACTTCTCGCCGAAGGACTTGACGAATGCCTTGGTGCCTTCGTCCTGGAGTTTCCAGTCCCAGTTCTGCGACCCGACGATGCCCTTGATGTTGGCGCCAGCGCCCTTCGCCATCAGCTCCGAGTAGAGCGGAACGATGATTTCGAAGTTCTTGCCGTTCACTTGCTTGTCACGCAGGCCGAACTGCACAGCGTTGGTGAGCGAGTTCACCATGTTCCCGCCGTAGTGGTTCAGAACCAGAACATCTGCGCCGGAGTTCAGGACGGGCGCGATGTAGGACGAGAAGTCGGTCTGGGCGAGCGGGGTGAGAACGTTGTTGACGGTCTTCCAGCCAAGTGCCTCGGTTGCCGCCTGGATCGACGCTTGCTGCGTCCAACCCCAGGTGTAGTCGGCGGTGAGGTGGTAGGCGGCGCGCTCGGAACCGTAGAGCTTCTGCAGCACGGGTGCGAGAGCGGCAGCGGACATGTAGGCGTTGAAGAAGTGGCGGAAGCCGTTTGCCTTCTTGTCCTTGCCGGTGGTGTCGTTCGAGTGGGTCAGACCCGCCATGAAGATCACGCCCGCTTCCTGGCAGAGACCCTGCACAGCAACGGCCACGCCGGAGGACGAACCACCGGAGATCATGACAGCTTTGTCTTTTTCGATCATCGACTTCGCAGAGGCGCGAGCCGCGTCGGACTTGGTCTGGGTATCACCGGTAACGAATTCGACTTTCTTGCCGAGGATGCCGTTGCCTTTGAGCGCCTTCGAGGAGAAGGTGTTCATCATGCCGGCATCGCCTTCACCGTTCAGGTGCTGGACGGCGAGTTCGAATGCGCGGAGTTCGTCGAGGCCTTCATCGGCGTAGGGGCCGGTCTGCGGAACGTTGAAGCCCAGCGTGACGCTGGAGCCGGTCGGTTCGTTGGTGAAAGCCGCGGCCGAGGATGCGGTAAAGATTGTCGGAAGTGCGAGACCTGCGCCGGCGACGACACCAGTCTTCAACACCCCACGACGGGTGAAGTTGCTTGTGGACATTTCATCCTCCCATTTCGTGAAACGCAACCATCGCCTCCTCTTGCGCTGGTCACGGGCACGTCAGTGCAAATCCAATATCGTGTGACGAAAGAAAACTTCGAAACAACTCCTTTACAAATAATAATTTTTTTGTAAAAAAATCCACAATACCGCTGCATGCATTGTAAAGAAATTATTCTGCACCGCGGAATGTGCTTGATGGGGAAGAGAAAAGTCGGATGGCGCAACGTCAGCTTACAGGGACGAGGATCCGCGAGCGGCGGCTGTCGATCGGGGTCAGGCAGGCGGATCTGGCGGCGCGGGTGGGGATTTCGGGGAGTTATCTCAACCTGATCGAACACAACCGCCGCAGAATCGCTGGCAAGCTCGTGGCGCAAATCGCGGAAGCCTTGGGGGTGGAGCCTGCGGCATTGAGCGAGGGAGCGGAGGCGGATCTGATCACGCAGCTTCACGATGCTTGGGGCGGCGGGGCTGGTGCCATGGAGGATGTGGCGGCAGAAGAGTTTGTGGGCCGCTTTCCGGGCTGGGCGGGGTTGCTTGCTGAGCGGCACCGCCGGGTTGGTGACTTGGAGCGGACCGTGGCGACTTTGACCGACCGGTTGAACCACGACCCCTATCTCGCGGCGGCCCTGCACGAGATGCTGACGACAGTGACGGCGATCCGTTCCACGGCGGGGATCCTTGCGGAAACACGGGAAATCGAACCGCAGTGGCAGGACCGTTTCCACCGGAACCTCGACGAGGATTCAGGGCGGCTTGCGCAATCCGCACGTGCCTTGGCGGGATACCTTGAGGGGGCTGCGGATTCCGGTTCGGTGCCTGCGTCGCCGCAGGAAGAGTTGGAAATGTTTCTGGCTGAGCGCAGCTATCATTTCGCGGAGCTGGAGAAGCTGGAGTCCGGCGGTGCGATTACTGCGTTGCTGGGAGCGGCAGAGACCCTTAAGTCGGCCGGTGCGCAGGCCTTGGCGCGGAACTGGTTGGAGCAATACCGCCGTGATGCGCAGCGGCTTTCGCTTCAGGCTCTCATGCCCTTGATGGAAAAGGGCTTGGTGGATCCATGGGCGGTGGCGCAAGCGGCGGGCGTGCCTTTGCAGGTGGCGATGCGGCGCATGGCAACGTTGCCGGAGCGCGAGGGGATCGAGCGCTTCGGGATGGTGAGTTGCGATGCGGCAGGCAGTTTTACTTTTCGCAAGCCGCTTCCCGATTTCCCCCTGCCGCGCCACGGGGCGGGGTGCCCGCTCTGGCCACTCTATTCCGCCTTGTGCCGCCCGCTCACCCCGATGCGGGGAACGCTTGAATTGACGGGGCAACAGCATGGAGCGGTGCGGGCCTTCGCCATGGCCGCGCCGAAGGAGGATGGCAATGGTGCCGAAGAACTGCCGTTGATTGAGGCGCATATGCTCTTGGTCGGGGGCGACGGCGGTTCGGCTGAGCGACCAAAGGAAAGAGCGCGGCTTGTCGGGGTGGCGTGCCGGATTTGCTCCAAGGATAATTGCGAGGGGCGTAGGGAGCCGTCGATCCTGCGCGAAGGGGTATGAGGCAAAACGGAGCTTTGACACGTGCCCATTTTCTGGTCTTTACTGACCTGAACCGACGAAAGAGCGGTCAGGGAGGGAAATAAGCGATGGGCAAGCAAGTCCTTGTCATTGAGGATGAGCCTAACATCATCGAAGCGATCAGCTTTCTCCTGATGCGCGATGGCTGGACAGTGGCCACGCATTCGAACGGGCGGGATGCCGTGGATATCGTGCGGGCGAGGCGGCCCGATCTGTTGATCCTCGATGTGATGCTTCCCGGGAAATCGGGCTACGAAATCCTGAGCGAATTGCGCGCGGACGCGGCGCTTGCCGAGCTTCCCGTGCTGATGCTGACGGCGCGTGGGCAGGCAAAGGATCGGGAAATGGCCGAGCGGATCGGTGCGTCGCGGTTCATGACGAAACCTTTCTCGAACGCGGAAATGCTGGACGCTTTGCACCAGCTTGTTCCGGGGGCCTGACCCGGTATGCGGCGCCCACGCGGGCCAGTTTTTTTGGAGCGCCGGAGTTACAGGCAGCGGCGGTTGCGCGATGCGGCGCGCATGCTGCCGCTCCTCGGGGCGGTTCTATGGATGCTGCCGCTTCTTTTCGGGATGGACGGGGAGAACCCGAAAACCTCGGAAGCGATGCTCTATGTGTTCGGTGTTTGGGTGGTTATGGCAATCGCCGCGCTGGGATTGTCGTTGCGCCTCGAAACGGAACCAGGCCCCGGCGACGAGGCATCTTTGGAAGATGAAGAGGCAGCGTGATGGGCATTCTGAATGTGCTCATCGTTGTTTGCTTGATCTATGTGGCGATCCTCTTTGGTGTTGCCTTCATGGCGGAACGCGCGGCAGCGCAAGGGCGGGGCGGTTGGTTGCGCTCGCCTTTCGTGTACACGCTCTCGCTCTCGATCTATTGTACAGCTTGGACATTTTACGGCGCGGTGGGCTATGCGGCGCGCTCGGGTCTTGAGTATCTGACGATCTACCTCGGGCCGACGCTGGTAATGATCGGCTGGTGGTGGGTGCTGAGAAAACTCGTCCGGATCGGGCGGAGCCAGCGGATCACTTCGGTGGCCGACCTCGTGTCATCGCGCTACGGAAAGTCGAACACTTTGGCCGTGGTGGCGACGCTGGTGGCGGTGATCGGGACGACGCCCTATATCGCGCTCCAACTCCAGTCAGTGACGCTGTCGTTCTCGTCCTTCGCGGGGGCGGAGGCGATCGAGCAGCCTTTCGGGGATCGCAACTCTATGGCGCTCTGGGTGGCGGTGGGGCTTGCGTTTTTCACCATCCTTTTCGGCACGCGGAACCTTGATGCAAATGAGCGCCACCACGGGGTGGTGATGGCGATTGCCTTGGAAGCGGTGGTGAAGCTCGTGGCGCTAATGGCGGTGGGAGTTTTCGTTGTCTGGGGCTTGGCAGGAGGTGTCGAGGAGATACTTGCGAAAATCGATGCATCGGCCATCGGTTCATTCTCGCCGCATTCCGGGCGCTGGGCGGCATTGACCTTCCTTTCGGCGGCGGCCTTCCTGACCTTGCCGCGGATGTTCCAGGTGATGGTGGTGGAGAACGAGGACGAGCGGCATTTGCGGACGGCGTCTTGGGCTTTCCCGACCTACCTGATGATGATGAGCCTCTTCGTTGTGCCTATCGCGGCGGTGGGGCTGGAGTTGATGCCCGCAGGGGCGAACCCTGACTTGTTCGTTCTCACTCTGCCGCTCTCGCAGGGTCAGGAGGGGCTGGCGATGTTCTCGTTCCTCGGCGGGTTTTCCTCGGCTACCTCTATGGTGATCGTGGCGACCATTGCGCTTTCGACGATGGTGTCGAACCATGTGGTGATGCCGATCTGGCTCTGGTCGAAGGGTGGCGGCGGGGCGATGATTTCGGGCGACGTGCGCGGCGTTGTCTTGCTGGCGCGACGGATTTCCATGGCAGTGGTCTTGGCGCTGGGCTACCTCTATTACCGCTTTTCAGGTGGCGGTGCGGCTTTGGCGGTGATCGGTCTGATTTCGTTCGCAGGCTTGGCGCAGGTGTTGCCGGCGATGATCGGCGGTATCTTCTGGCGGGGCGCGACGCGTGCGGGCGCTTTGAGCGGATTGGCAGTGGGCTTTCTGGTCTGGCTCTTCTGCCTACTCCTGCCTTCCTTCGGGGACGGAAATATCCTGAGTGCCGCGACATTCCGCGACGGGCTTTGGGGGATCGGCTGGCTGCGGCCGCATGCCTTGTTCGGGATCGCTGGGCTTGATCCGCTGGTTCATGCGGTCATGTGGTCGATGAGCCTGAACACGATTCTGTTCGTAGTGGTTTCCCTGATGACATTCCCGAGCCCGCTGGAGCGCTTGCAGGGGGCGCAATTCGTCAATGTGTTCCAGCATTCGATGGCGACGCAGGGGTGGTCTGGCGGCGTGGCGCAGGCCGAAGACCTGATGGTTATGGCGCAGCGGATTCTGGGGCCCGTGGAGGCGCAGGAGTTCTTTCTGGATGAGGTGCGGCGGCAGGGCTTGGCGGGGTATCTGCCGGAGCCCACGTCGGAGTTCCTGCAGCGGCTGGAACGGGAGCTTTCGGGGTCGGTGGGCAGTGCCACGGCCCACGCGATGGTGGCCCAGATCATGGGGCGGGCGACCGTATCGGTGGATGATCTCTTGAAAGTGGCGGACGAGACCGCCCAGATGATGGAGTACCAGAACCAGCTTGAGGCGAAGTCCGACGAGTTGACCCGCACGGCGCGGCAATTGCGGGCGGTGAACGAGAAGCTGACCCAGCTTTCCGTGCAGAAGGATGCCTTCCTCAGCCAGATCAGCCACGAATTGCGCACGCCCATGACGTCGATCCGCGCGTTTTCGGAGATCTTGCGCGATACGGACGAATTGGGGGAGGAGGCACTCCGGAAATACGCGGGGATCATTCATAACGAGGCGATCCGTTTGACGCGGCTTTTGGATGATCTGCTTGATCTTTCGGTTCTGGAAAACGGGCAGGTGAGTTTGAACCTGAGGGAAGGTTTGCTCTCTGATGTGATCGATCAGGCAGTGGCCGCGACGGGAGCAGGCGGTGGCACGCTGCGTATTCGCCGGACGCAGAGCGGCGAGGCCGTTCTTCTTAATACCGATCTCGACCGCTTGGCGCAGGTGTTCATCAACCTGATTGCCAATGCCCAGAAGTATTGCGATGCGGCGCGCCCCGAGTTGACGATCACGGCCAAAGAGCGGGACGGGCTGCTGGTGGTTGATTTCGTGGATAACGGCACGGGTATTCCGCGAGAGGCGCAGAGCCTGATCTTCGAGAAATTCGCCCGTGTGAGTGACCATAAGGCGGGCGGCGCGGGGTTGGGTTTGGCGATCTGCCGCGAGATCATGGCGCGGTTGGGCGGTGGGATTACATATTTGCCGGGGCAGGGAGGCGCGGCCTTCCGTGTGACATTGCGCCCGTCTTTGCGGGCGGCGGACTGAGCGGGGATTCAGGTTTCGGTAATCCTTGCGGGCTATTCTGCTTGGTGAGACCTAAGCAATGGCCTGAAAAATGAACGCAGAAGCGGCACCCAATATCTTGCGGAGGAAAGCCTCTGCCGGACGCAAAGAGCTAGAGTTGCGCGTCATGACGCCGATGAAGGCTTTTCGTTTGGCTCTGGAAACAGCCGTGAGCGAGGGAATGACTGTTCCTGTGGGCGCCACAGGTGGCTCGCGTGGTGTGGCGGAGCCGGAAGAGGTGCTCGAAGCGCTCTCTGATGACGGGTTGATTGCCTTGCTGGCCGATTCAGAGGGGCATTACGGAGCGCTGTGGCTGGATTTCGCGGCCTTGTCGGCCATCGTAGAGGCGCAGACGATTGGGCGGATTTCGGCGAAGGCACCGGATATGAGGGGGGCGACGGCAACGGATGCCGCCATTATCGCGCCACTTCTGGACGATTTTCTGGCCAAGTTCGGGGCCCATCTGGCATCGGAAGAAGAAGGGTATTGGGCGGCGGGATACCTCTTCGTCGGTCGTTTGCCGGACCGGCGTGCGCTCGGGTTGGTGATGGCGGGGATGCCGCACCAGTTGTTCCAAGTGCCGCTTGATCTGGGGCTTGGGACGAGACTGGGAAAGATCTGTCTGGCCTTGCCAGTTTATGAGCCGCCCGAACCCCGAGCGCCTGCCCCCGCGGAGCCGGAGGGGCAGTTGCTTGGCCCAATTCTCTGCGAGAGATTGATGGATATGCCCACGGGAATTGATGCCGTGTTGTGCAGGCTTGAAGTGCCGTTGGGAAAATTCTCGCGGCTCAGGGTCGGGGATATTCTGCAAGTGCCGCAAGATGCATTGCGGCGAACCCGGATGAAGGTGTTCGGGGGCGTGCCGATTGCGAAGGGGCAATTAGGGCAATTGAACGAGCAGAGAGCCGTCCGTTTGGTACTTCAGGACGAAAGGTATCAGTCCGAAGCGGAACTATCTTAAGCGGAGATCGAGCAGTTGTTGCTGGAGCAGGATGGGTTCGATCTGGAGACGCCGGATATGGCTACGACCATGTCGGGTGGCTGGGATCGGGCGCTGGAGAATGGCCCCGCCGCTCTTGCATCGAGCGGCGAGGGCATCGCCGATTAAAGCATTTCAAGGCGCGGACGCAGACCGGAAAGGTCGTAACCTGCGCGGGCGGCTGCAGTCAGGGCCTCGTTAACGCCGATTTTCGGGGCGGCGTCGAGCGTCCAGATCACCGAGCAGCGCGTTCCCGACGCGCAATAGGCCAGAACTGGGCCTGCGCTCGCCTCGACTTCGGCTGCCTGACGCGCGACGTTTTCGGGCGTCATCGTCTGGTGCGTGAGAGGAAGCACGAAGAATTCGAGCCCTGCCTCAGCGGCGGCAATAGCCATCAGGTCCGACTGTAAGTCAGGAGGGTTCTCGCCGTCCGGGCGGTTACAGATCACTTTCGTGAAGCCCGCAGCCTTGATGGCTGCGAGATCCTCCGGAAAAATCTGCGGGGAGACAGAGTAGCGCGGGGTGATTTGACGAATATCCATAGCGCAGGATTATTCGGCGGGCACAGTTCTGTCCAGACGGATACTCAAGCGCGGTGCGACCAACATGCCGCCGAGCATCGCGACGAAAAACACCCAATGCCCGATCCCGCCATAAGAGAGCGAGGCCAGCGACGGGCCGGGGCAGAGGCCCGCAAGGCCCCAGCCTGCACCGAACAGGACCGAGCCGATGATCAGCTTGCGGTCGATTTCGCGCGGAGCGGGCGGTGGGAATGTTCCGCCGAGGACCGGTGTGTCGCGACGGGCGCGGATGATCCATGCGATTGCCATCGGGATCATGGCACCGCCCATAACGAAGGCTAGGGTGGGATCCCATGCGCCGAACACGTCGAGCCAGCCTTGGACTTTCGCGGTGTCGGTCATGCCGGAGATGAAGAGGCCGGAGCCGAAGAGGCCGCCAGCGATGAAGGCAAAGAGAGCGCGCATGTCAGATCACTCCGAGAACGTGGCGGAAGAGAACGACGCCAAGGCCGCCTGCGAGGATGTAGGCAACCGTGGCGATGAAGCCGCGCGGTGCGAGGCGGGACATGCCGCAAACACCGTGGCCCGAGGTGCAACCGTTGGCGATGCGGGTGCCGATGCCGACGAGAAGTCCTGCGGCGATCAAGACGCCCCAGTTTCCGGTGATATGCGTGTCGATGGAGGTGTAGAGGGGGTAGAGAAGCACAGGCAGGAGAAAGACGCCTGCAAGGAATGCCACCCGTTCCACCGCGTCGCGACGGCCCGTGCCGTCAACCAATCCGCCGATGATGCCGCTTGCGCCCATGATCCTGCCATTGGCGAGCAGGTATACGGCGCCTCCGAGGCCGATCAGCAAACCGCCGACGAGCCCCCAGACCCAATCCATTACCATTTTGTTTCCTGTTTCGTCCGAGTGAGTGGTTTACGCTGTGCCGCGTGTTCGCTCGCGGCACAGCGCGTGAGAGTTAAAGCTTGTTAACTGGCACTTTGAGGTAAACGTTGCCTTCCGCATCCGCAGGCGGCATTTGCCCCGCGCGCATGTTAACTTGCAGCGACGGGATAATCAGTTTCGGCATAGCGAGGGTCGCATCGCGGGTTTCGCGCATCTGCACGAATTCGTCTTTGGACTTGCCTGCGCCGATGTGGATGTTCTTGGCCTTCTGCTCGCCCACGGTGGTTTCCCATGCGTAGACGTCACGGCCGGGAGCTTTGTAGTCGTGGCCAACGAAGATGCGGGTTTCTTCGGGCAAGCTCAGGATCTTGTGGACCGAGTCAAAGAGCGTTTGGGCCGAGCCGCCGGGGAAATCGCAGCGGGCGGTGCCGAAATCGGGCATGAAGAGGGTGTCGCCGACGAAGGCTGCATCGCCGATCACATAGGTGAGGCAAGCGGGGGTGTGGCCCGGAGTGTGGAGCACATCAGCGCGCATCTGGCCGATGTGAAGGGCATCGCCTTCGACAAAGAGACGGTCGAATTGCGAACCGTCGCGCTGGAATTCGGTGCCTTCGTTGAAGATCTTGCCGAAGGTGTCCTGAACGATGCGGATACGATCGCCGATGCCGATTTTGCCGCCAACGCGTTCCTGAATATAGGGCGCGGCGGAGAGGTGGTCGGCGTGGACGTGGGTTTCCAGAAGCCACTCGACATTCAGACCTTCCGACTTCACCCAAGCGATGATCTCATCAGCAGATTTCGTGTCGGTGCGGCCGGACGAATAATCGAAATCCAGAACGGAATCGATAATGGCGCAGGATGTGCCTTCGGGGTCGCGGACGACGTAGGAGATGGTGTTGGTTGCGTCGTCGAAGAACGCTTTCACGATGGGTTGCATGGGTAATCCTCCATTTCGCACATTCATATACATCTTTTAGAATGTGTTTCAATGATTCGATGCGGCGATGATTGATTTCGATCAAGGAGCGCGCCCAGTCGGGGGCGCATAGTCAGTCAAACGCGATCGGGGAGATGATCATGACTGACGTGAAAGCCCGCAAGACACAGTTGATGAGCCGCCTGAAAGAGCTCGATAGCCGCCTGCACTTGATCGAAGGCCAGCTGGATGACCCGCGCCCGAGCGATTGGGAGGAAGCGGCAGGTGAGCGGGAGGGGGACGAGGTGTTGGAAAGCCTCGGTACGCAAGGCGAAGCCGAGATCCGCCGGATCAGCGCGGCCCTGCAGCGGATGCGCGATGGCACCTATGGCGCTTGCGTGACCTGCGGGGAGACGATTTCGGAAGAGCGGCTGAACATTCTACCGGACACGCCGTTTCGCAAGTCTTGTGCGAAGGCCCATTGACGCAAATTTATTGGAGGAATGAGTGATGTTGGACGAAGAACTGGACACGATGATTGCTGTGCTGGAAGAACGCTTCGAAATTGCTTGTGACGAAATACGAAGCCAACTTCATCAGGATGTGAATGAGTTTATTGCGTCGCATCGGAGCGCGGGCAAGCCCGTGCCGCCGCAGCTTCTGGCGCTGGAACACCAGATGGTCGAAGCGGAAGTGGATGATGCCTTCGACAATATGCCTGTCTAAGGAAATTCGTTTGCGGCACTTGCCATACCCCCGGCAGCTTTGCAGAGTAACGCGAAAGACTGTGAAGGGGCGGAATAGGTGGCAGGTGTTCGGACGGAAATCGACAGCGGTGTCGCGATCATCAGTTTGGACGCGCCGCCAACCAATCTGCTGACCCAGCCCGTTCGAGCGGCTTTGCTGAAAGCATTGGATGCCGCGCGCGGTGATGACGCGGTCAAAGGTGTTGTTCTTGCGGGTAGTCCCGCGCTCTTTTCGGCAGGCGTCGATGTTCGGGAAATCGAGGGTGCCGGAGAGGCTGCGCCACGGTTGGGGGATATCTGCACCGAGATCGAGGATTTTCCAAAACCTGTTGTCGCGGCTCTGACGGGGATGGCGTTGGGGGCTGGGCTTGAGTTGGCCTTGGCCGCTCATGCCCGCGTGGCAGACCCTGCGCTACGGATCGGGTTTCCGGATCTCTCTTTCGGACTTTTGCCGGGGGCGGGCGGAACGCAGCGTTTGCCCCGCCTGATTGGGGCGGCGCATGCGCTTTCGCTGATGCTCAACTCGCGCCTACATCCTGCGAAATCTGAGATTGCACAGGGGCTTTTCGAGGCACTCAGTGAAAATGTGCTGGCAGAGGCCGCGCGCCTTGCCCGCGAGATTGCGCCCCGCAAGACAGCCGAGCGGACGGAAGGTTTGGCTGATGCGAAAGCCTTTCAGAAAGCGCTCAAGGATGCGCGAGAGAGTGCGACTGTAAAGGCCTTGGGGCAAGTGGCCGAGCGGCTCGTGGATTGTGTCGAGGCTTCGCAGCTTTTGCCGATTGAATCCGGTTTGGCGTTCGAGGCGGCCGCGAGCGAGGATTGTGCCGCGTCGGATATTTCGCGCGGGCTAATCCATATGCACTTTGCCGAACGCCGTTCGCACAATATGCCGGAACTCGTGGGGGTGGAGCCCAAAGCACCGAAATCTATCGGTGTTGTCGGGGGGGGGGCTGCGGCGGCGGGGATTGCGGTGGCGGCACTTCTGCACGGTGTGAAAGTGGTGCAATTCGAGCGCACGGAAGAGGCAGCGCAGGCGGCTCGGGCGCGGATTGACGAGACGGTGCGCAGTGTGGCCCAGCAGCGCGCCTTGGAGCCTGCACAGGTCAGTGCGTTGATGTCCGGTTTGCAGCAGACAACGGATCTGTCGGGGCTTGGGGCTTGCGGGTTTGTGGTTGAGGCGGTGGCCGAGAACCCGGAGACGAAGCGGCAAGTCTTTGCGGCTTTGGGCGCGGCAACTGGACCGGGAACGGTGTTGGCGACCAGTTCTCTGATCCAATCTCTGACGCCATTGGGAGAAGCCGCCGGACGACCGGGGGATGTAATTGCCCTACATTTGTACGGGCCGGCCTATTCGCATCGGTTGGCGGAAATCGTTCTGGCGCGCGAGACGTCGCCCGAGACTTTGGCCAAGGCCGTTGGCTTGGCGCAGGTGCTCCAGAAATTCCCGGTGCGGGCAGCGGGCGGCGGCTGCGGGATCGGTGAGCGTGTGCAAGCGGCCTTGCGGGACTGTGTGACCGGATTGGTGGTGCAGTGGGTGGCCCCGGCCATGATTGACGCCGCACTTCTCGATTACGGGTTTATCCATGCCCCCCTCTCCGCGATGGATCGGATGGGGCTGGAACTTTGCCTGACGCATGGCGCTTTGCTGGCGCGGGATGGCGGGCGGGTTCCGCGCTCGTCGCTGGATGTGTTGCGCACGCTTATTCGGGCGGGGCGGCGCGGAGCGAGCAGTGGGCTCGGCTTCTTTGCGTGGGAAAACGGTCAGGCTTTGGACGATCCCAAAATCGCGCAAGTATTGCCTGCGCCGAGCCAGATGGCGCAGAAGATGTCGTCGGCCGATATTGTGGCGCGCTGCGTGGCGGCGATGGCCAATGAAGGGGCGCGACTATTGCGCGAAGGCATCGCGCTTAGGCCTTCGGATATCGATATGGTGATGGTGCTGGGCTATGGTTTCCCGCGCGAAAGAGGCGGGCCGATGAAGGCGGCGGATATGCTGGGCGTCTTCGAGACCGGGTTGCTGTTGAAGCAGCTCATGGCGGAAGATCAGACGCTTTACTCGCCCGATCCCGGGTTCGCGGCCTTGGCTCGTGAAGGCGAGAATTTCGAGGCGTTGAACAAACTCGGAAAGAACTGCCGCAAGATTCCGGGCTGATCAGCCGAGCGAGATGCCGACGATCACGGCCATGAGGCCGAAGACGGAAAGCATCAGAGAGGCCATGTTCACCGGGATCATGCGCTGTACGACGGCTTTGATGTCTTCATCCAAGGTTTTGGTGCGGCGCGCGCGGGCGACGGTGACGATGGTCCAGAGGAGGCCTGCGAGGCCCAGAAAAGACACGGCGGCTCCGGTCCAGATCAACCAATCCATCTCTGCGCTCCTTTATAGACGCCGCGTTGCCATATCCGATATCGGGTGCGCGCGCAACGTAGGCAGTGCCTCTTGCGACAGAGCGGTGAGGCCGGTAGGGAAGGGCCTGCCCCAACGAGGAGAGATTTACGATGACTGACCCCGTAATGGATGTGGCTTCTCAGGTTGCTGCCGATGAACTGCGCTCTTTCATCGAACGCTACGAGCGTTTGGAAGCCGAAAGAAAAGACATTGCGGACCAGCAAAAAGAGGTGATGGCCGAGGCCAAGGGCCGTGGCTACGACACCAAGGCTATTCGCAAGATCATCTCCATTCGCAAGCGCGACAAGGACGATCTGGCGAATGAAGAGGCGGTGTTGGACACCTACCTTGCAGCGCTCGGCATGCTCTGAGGCGATTAGGCTTACGGCGACAGGAAATTGACGCCGGGAATACGTTCGAGATGATAGAGGTCTTCTTCGTAGGCCTCTGTCATTTCGGCCAAAAGGTGCGGTGACCAGCCGGGCGTCGCGATTTCTTCTTCGATTTCGTCTTCCTTGACAAATTTGTCGAGGAAGACGAAATGATCCGCCGCTTTTGCATTTCCGTCATGACAGGATGCTCCGCCAGATAGGCGCGGAAGCGTTTCATGCCTTCTTGTGTCATGATGTCCTACAGAAGATCGAAGGCGCCGGTGATCTTGAGATTGGGTTCGATGCTGGCGATCTCGCGCAGGAGCGAGCCCCAGATCAGAGGCGTATCTTCGTTGCACCAGACCGTGATGGAAACGCGCGGGCAGGCGTGGCGCAGGCGGAGGATGAAGTCCGACCAGCGGATCGACAGGGGATCAGCCCCGCCAAGGAAGGCCTCGACAGTGTCGGTATTCCCGGCCGACGGCACAGTGGGCAGGAACGTGGCCGGATTACGAATGCCGATCAAAAGCTAGATCTCGTCACGCGGGAAGAGCTTTGCCATGGCGTCGAGGCGAGCTTCCGCGGCGCGGTAGAGAATGCCGTCGCGCATGGCGGCACCGACATTCGAGAAGAAATTCTGGTTCGACAGGATCATGCGGTCCGGTTCGTCGGCATGGTCTGTACAGGCGAGGATGCCGTCGAGAAGAACAGCACGGGCGTTAGGCGCGGGGCTATGGCCTGACACAACGGCGGCAATCGCGTCTCGCAACAGGATCCGGTAACTGCCGAAAGGAGGCACAGCGATGCCGCGCGGCCCGAGCACTTTCCCGTTGCGGGAAAGGCATTTCAGGAGCCGTCCTTCGTCGGTCGCGTGGACACCGGCATGAAGCGCGATCTGCATGGTTCCGGGCGTTCCTCTGGGTTGTTACCAATCGAGTATAGGGGCGAATCTGGACAGTCAAACAGGTTTCGGGCAGGAAGGGCGCATGACTTTGGAAGCCGCATCCCACCCGTCCGCGCGCCGTCGCGCTATGATGCCATCGCTTTGGTCCTTAGGGGCCGTGGCGATTGCCTTGCTGGTCGTTTTGCCGATTGCGGCAGTGGTTTGGCTGGCATTCTTTCCCGAAAACAACATCTGGCCGCACCTCCTTTCGACGACTTTGCCACGCTACCTGAAGAATACGGCGATCTTGATGGTCTCTGTAGGGCTTCTTTCGGGCATGGTTGGGACAGGGGCCGCATGGATCGTGTCACGCTATCGCTTTCCGGGGGCGGGGTGGCTCGAATGGGCGCTGCTTTTGCCATTGGCTATCCCTGCCTATGTCGGGGCCTATGCCTTGGTCGATCTTTTGGAATACGCGGGGCCTGTGCAGGCGGCGTTGCGCGAGATCATGGGATGGAAAACCTCGCGGGACTACTGGTTCCCGCAGATACGCTCCATCGGGGCGGCGGTAGTTGTGCTGTCAGCGGCACTTTATCCCTATGTCTATCTCCTGGCCCGTGCAGCGTTCCGCGAACAGCCCGCGAGTGCGGAAGAAGTTGCGATGTCTCTCGGAGCGGGGGCATTCGAGCGGTTCCGCCGGATCGGTTTGCCACTGGCCCGACCTGCGATTGCGGCGGGGATGGCGATTGTGATGATGGAAATTGTGAACGATTTCGGAACGGTGGAATTTTTCGCGGTGCAAACCCTGACGACCGGGATTTTCTCGGTCTGGCTCGATGGCTCCAACGCGGGCGGGGCGGCGCAGATCGCGACGGTGGTGTTGGTTCTGGTGGTGTTTCTGATGGGGCTGGAGAAAAGCGGCCGCCGTCGTGCACGGTTCTTTAACCTGTCGTCGCGTCATCGCCCTGTCGAGCGGGTCAGGTTGACCGGTAGTGCAGGGTGGCTGGCGCTTGGGCTGTGTCTGGTGCCGTTCCTCTTGGGTTTCGTGCTGCCAGTTTGGGTGATCCTTTCCCACGCCTTGTCGAATGCGGAGCGTTGGGCGGATCCCGACTTGCTGGACGCTTTGAAAAACACGGTGTTCGTAGGGGGCGTGGCATCGGCGCTGACCGTTCTGGCAGGCATTTTCATGGTCTATGGGGTGCGCCTTTCCGGCAGCGCCTTGCCGAAGCTTTTGCTGCCGTTAACCACCATCGGCTACGCCGCGCCTGGTGCGGTTCTGGGTGTCGGTATCCTCATTCCGTTGGCATCGTTCGATCATGCGGTCGCGGATGCGGTCGAGGCCGCGACGGGGTACGATATCGGCCTCGTCATGACAGGGTCCGCAGCTGCGCTAATCCTTGCCTATGCTGTTCGGTTTTTCGCGATTGCCCAAGGGGCAGCGGATGCGGCGATGGGGCGGGTCTCGCCTTCGCTGCCGATGGCCGCGAGATCATTGGGGCGCACGCAGGGGCGGGTTCTTCGGGAAGTCTATGTGCCTATGATGCGGGCTTCTGTCGCGTCGGCGCTGCTTCTCGTTTTCGTCGATTGCGTGAAGGAGTTGCCCGCAACTCTTTTGCTGCGCCCGTTCAACTTCAACACGCTGGCAACGCGCGTACACGAGCAGGCGAGCCTTGAAAACCTCGGTCAGGCGGCACCGGCGGCGGTGCTGGTTATCCTTGTCGGATTGGTGGCTGTGGGAATGTTGGCGCGAACCAATCGCTAAGGCTTGCACTGCCTTCGTGCGGCAAGTAAAGGGTTCGCGTGCCCCTATAGCTCAGCTGGTAGAGCGGCTGATTTGTAATCAGCGGGTCGGGAGTTCGAGTCTCTCTGGGGGCACCATAATCATCCAATAACCTACTGAATTTCCTGAGGATTAATCTTTGGGAGTGCATGTCTATAGCACACATTCAGTACACACTGCATCGTTCTGGCACCTATTATTACAACCGTCGGGTGCCCAAATATGCGAATCTTCTCTACGGCTCTTTCATTCGTTTGGCTCTGTCGTCCGACCATGAGGAAGCCGACAGCTTGGCCTGCCGGCTGAGCAAGGCGTTAGAGGCTGCGAGGGGTGATCCGCATCATGTGGGCTACATTGACCTGCAGAAGATTGTTGAGAGTGCAAAGCCAAGGATCACGAAGCTCTCTGAGTTTGCAGGTGAATACATTGCACTGAAGGCGATTGAACCAAAACCTCTGCACAGTGCTGTCATGTCATTCATCCAACTTCTGGGGGACCGGCACGTAGCAGAGTATGGGAGGGAGGACCTAAAGGCATTTATTCAACCACTCCTCGGCAAAGGGAACAAGACGGCTACCATTCGGAGACGGGTCAACTCCATAGCAGCAATCTTGAACTATGCTTACGCCGAACTGGATTTGGAAAAGAGAAACCCAGCTTCGAGGCTCCTAATCAAGGGGGAGGGGAGTGATGCTCATAAGAGAGGTACTTTTTCGACTGAGCAGTTGAAGACCGGGTACGAGGAGGCCTTTGCGTCTGGTAATGTGATCAAGCTATTGATGCCGATCCTTGGAGAAACGGGCTGTCGTCTCGCAGAGATTGTGGGGCTACGTACCTGCGATTTTGATCTGGAAGCTGGGCTGATCAGGATTACACCACACGCACATCGAAGACTTAAGACTTCCGGAAGTGAACGTGCCTTGCCTTTGATTGGGTATGCTCATCAGGCGATGCACCTTGTGATGCAGCAGTCTGATCGTAGCTTTGTTTTCGCAAGATATGTGCGAGACGACAAAGTAGTAGCCACACACGTCAGTAATGCTCTCAATGTTTGGTTAAAGAGGCGTTTCGATAATCTTACCGCACATAGTTTACGGCATACGATGCGAGACAGGCTAAGGGCTGTAATGGTTCCTCTTGAGATGATCGACCAAATTGGTGGTTGGTCTTCTGTGAACAACATTGGATCATCATACGGGGAAGGGTATTCAGTCGATCAAATTAGAGAGTGGATGAATAAGATTAAGCTGGATTAACGCAATCGGATGTGTGCCATAGACATGCACTCCCAAAGATTAATCCTCAGGAAATTCAGTAGGTTATTGAATGATTATGGTGCCCCCAGGGGTCTCTCTGCGGGCATTAAAGGCAGTTCCAGATGACGGACTGTCCGACTTCAGTCACTTTCCCCTTGGCTCTACGGCCATGTCACACATCGTGTCACACATTGTATACCAAACAGGCCTTCCGATCCGAGCAGTTACCTCTTTTGTCGTCGTTCAGATTGTCGTAACCTCACAAGACAGGAAAGACGTAGGCTATTGAAAAGATTGCGGTATCCACGGCAGATGAGGCTTAGTCTTACTTGTCGTGTGGAGGGAGGTTCTTCAGCTTTGCTGAACTGGAGAGTCTCTCTGGGGGCACCATTTTTCAAAAAGTCCCGGCGAAAACTACCGGGCTTTTTTGTTTCCAGGGGGGTGGTTTCGGCGTTCTTGCGCAAACCTAAGTGGTTGATGGCAACAAGATAGAAAATGTTGGAGACTTTGCGCACCTCACGCTAGGTTACGGCCATCGCGACCGGGCCTTGCGGCTTTCGCGGTATCAACCAGTTGGAGGGAGGCTAACTGGCATTCGGAATGGAAGTCGTCGCATTCTCACATAATTTGTGGCTGGTCGCCGCCTCTCTGGCTGTGGCTTTGATGGCGGGTTTTACCGGATTGAGCCTGACCAACGGGCTGTCCGAATTCTCGCCTACGCAAAGGAAAATCGTGATCTCGCTTGCGGCAGTGGCGCTGGGGGGCGGGATCTGGTCGATGCATTTCGTGGCGATGCTCGGGCTGCAGCTTCCGTTCGACTTCTATTATGACGCTGCGGTCACTTTAGCGTCGGCTCTCGTGGCCATCCTCGTGGTGGGTGCCGCGCTTCTGATGCTGCATTTCGGGCATAGAACCCGACAGAAGCTCGTTGCAGCGGGCGTGGTTGTGGGGGTCGGGATAATCGCAATGCATTATATCGGCATGGCCGCTCTGGAGCTTTGCCGCGCCTTGTATACGCCGCTTGGCATTGCGCTGTCGGTGGTGTCCTCCTGCCTTCTCAGCGTGGCGGCTTTCGGGATTGCTTATAGCAAACGGACTCGCCGGAATATCCTGCTCGGAACTGTCGTGTTCGGGCTTGCAGTGTTTGCTGTCCATTTCATTGCAACGGCTGCGACGGACTTCACGCAGATCGCCACTTCATCGCAAGTCGGGCCGATGATGAGCAACGAGACGCTGGCGCTTGGCGTGGTTCTGTCGAGCTTTGCGCTCTGCGGGGCGTTCTTGCTGTCGACAGCGACTTTCCTGCCTACGGAACCCGTGGCTGAGGAAAGGCCGGAGCCGGAAAAACCAGAGGCCAAGGAACCAGAGTCAGCCATCGCACGCGGTGCCAACACGCAAATTCCCTATGAGCTTGAGGGGCGGACGCAGTTCGTTGATGCGGCCTCGGTTGCGGTGATCCGGGCGGAGGGGCACTACACCTACATCTACACAAAATCCGGGCAGTTCTTCTGTGCCTGGTCGATTGCGGAGGCCGAAAAGCGGCTGGCGAAGTCCAATTTCGTGAAGACCCACCGCAGCTATCTGATCAATCCGCGGCTCGTAAACGGCTTCGAACGGTTGAAGGATACCGGTGTTTGTTACTTCAATCTGCCGGAGCTTCTGAAGGTTCCGGTGAGCCGCACGCAGCTCAAACCTGTCCGCGAGATACTCGGCCTCTGAGGCTTTCGCAGTTCGTGCAGGATTTTCGCATTTCGTGAAAAACACCTCTGTTTTCGGTGGGTAATCGCTGCTTCGGTATGCGGTTGGATGCAGCTTCCCATTGCCTAATCATCAACGGCGGGGAGGGCCCAGAATGATTCCAGCTCCATTCGACTACCACCGTCCGAGTGACCTGAAGGGCGTTCTCGCGCTCTTGCAGGAGCACGGGGACGAAGCACGCGTGATCGCGGGGGGGCATAGTTTGATCCCGATGATGAAACTTCGCATGGCCGAAGTTCCACATCTGATCGACTTGCAATCCATCGATAGCCTCAAGGGGATTTCGATCGCTGGCACGAAAGTGACCATCGGCGCACTGGTGACGCAGCATGATATTATCGATCATCCTGAACTCGGGCGCGTTGCACCGATCCTGAAGGAAACCTCGCTGCAGATAGCGGACCCGCAAGTGCGTTACATGGGCACCGTGGGCGGCAACGTTGCCAACGGCGATCCGGGCAATGACATGCCGGGGCTGATGCAATGCCTCGACGCGACGATCCATCTCATCGGGCCGAACGGCACGCGTGAAGTGGCAGCGCGGGACTATTACGAGGCGGCCTACATGACCGCTCGTGACGACGGTGAGGTGCTCACGGCGATCAGCTTCGATGCCCCGGCTGGGGGCTATGCCTACGAGAAGCAGAAGCGGAAGATCGGTGATTACGCGACGGCCGCTGCCGCTGTGACGATCCAGAAAGCGGGCGGCAAAGTCGCCTCCGCCTCGATCGCGATGACCAACCTCAGCGACACGCCTGTCTGGTCGGAAGCTGCAGGCGCGGCCCTTGAGGGCACGACCTGCGATGCGGCGGCCATCAAGGCGGCCGTTGCGGCGATGCTCGATGACATCGATCCGACCGAAGACAACCGTGGCCCCGTTGCGTTCAAGCGCCATGTGGCCGGCATCATCCTGACCCGCGCCATCACCCGCGCGTGGGACCGCGCGTAAGGAGAGACGCATGTCCAACAAGATGCATATCAATCTCACCGTGAACGGTGAGGCGCATGAGTTCCTCGCCGAGCCGCGGGAACTCCTGATCTACACGCTGCGGGAGCGCCTGAACATCACCGGCCCGCATATCGGCTGCGAAACCTCGCATTGCGGTGCCTGCACCGTGACGCTGAACGGGAAGTCCGTGAAAGCCTGCACGATGTTCATCGCTCAGGCGAACGGGGCAGACGTGACCACCATCGAGGGGATCGGTTCGCCGGATAACCTGCATGTGCTGCAGAAGTCCTTCCGCGAACATCATGGCCTCCAGTGCGGCTATTGCACGCCGGGCATGATCACGCGGGCCTCGAAGCTGCTCGAAGAGAACCCGAACCCGACCGAAGAGGAAGTGCGCTTCGGGATGGCGGGGAACATGTGCCGCTGCACGGGCTACCAGAACATCGTGAAATCCATCCTCGCCGCCGCGAGCGAGATGAACGCCGCGAAGGAGGCTGCAGAATGAAAGACCTGACCGACGACCAGAAGGAACGCTCAGCCAATCTCAAAGGCATGGGCTGCTCCCGTAAGCGGGTGGAAGACGCGCGCTTCACACAGGGCAAAGGCAACTACGTTGACGACATCAAGTTGCCGGGGATGCTCCATGGTGACTTCGTGCGCTCGCCTTATGCGCATGCTCGCATCAAATCCATCGACGTCTCGAAAGCCATGGCTTTGGACGGGGTGGTTGCGGTGTTGACCGCTGCCGATCTCGCGCCGCTCAGCCTGCACTGGATGCCCACGCTCGCGGGTGACAAGCAGATGGTGCTCGCGGATGGCAAGGTGCTTTTCCAAGGCCAGGAAGTGGCCTTTGTCGTAGCCAAGAACCGTTTCATTGCAGCTGACGCGGTGGAACTAGTGGAAGTGGATTACGAAGAACTTCCGGTGATCGTGGACCCGTTCGAAGCACTGCAATCCGATGTGGTGCTGCGCGAAGATATCGCCGACAAGAAGGAAGGCGCGCATGGGCCTCGCAAGCATCACAACCACATCTTCACGTGGGAAGTGGGGCAGGAAGCCGAGACCAATGACGTGATCTCGAACGCCGATGTGGTGGCGACCGAGACGGTTTATTATCACCGCACCCATCCTTGCCCACTGGAAACCTGCGGTTCCGTGGCATCGATGGACAAGGTGAACGGCAAGCTGACGGTTTGGGGCACGTTCCAAGCGCCTCACGTGGTGCGGACGGTGGCGTCGCTTCTTTCTGGGATCGAAGAGCACAATATCCGCGTGATCTCGCCCGATATCGGTGGTGGTTTCGGCAACAAGGTCGGGGTCTATCCGGGCTATGTCTGCTCCATCGTGGCGTCGATTGTCACCGGTGTTCCGGTGAAGTGGATCGAAGACCGCATGGAAAACCTGATGTCGACGTCTTTTGCGCGCGACTACTGGATGACGGGCAAGATCGCTGCGACCAAGGAAGGCAAGATCACGGGCCTGCATTGCCACGTGACCGCCGACCATGGCGCTTTTGACGCATGTGCGGACCCGACCAAATTCCCGGCGGGCTTCATGAACATCTGCACCGGTTCCTATGACATCCCGACCGCCTATCTTGCCGTGGACGGTGTTTACACCAACAAGGCACCGGGTGGTGTGGCGTATCGCTGCTCGTTCCGTGTGACCGAAGCGGTGTATTTCATCGAACGCATGATCGAGGTTCTGGCGATCGAGTTGAATATGGATGCGGCAGAGCTGCGCCGGATCAACTTCATCAAGAAAGAACAGTTCCCCTACCAGTCCGCACTGGGTTGGGAATACGACTCGGGCGACTATCACACGGCATGGGACAAAGCACTGAAGGCTGTGGATTACGAAGGTCTCCGCAAGGAGCAGGCGGATCGGATCGAAGCGTTCAAACGCGGGGAAACCCGTTCGCTGATGGGGATCGGCCTTAGCTTCTTCACGGAGATCGTGGGGGCAGGCCCGGTCAAGAATTGCGATATTCTTGGCATGGGTATGTTCGACAGCTGCGAAATCCGAATCCACCCGACGGGTTCGGCCATCGCGCGCCTCGGCACCATTTCTCAGGGGCAGGGCCACGCGACGACCTTTGCGCAAATCCTTGCGTCGGAAATCGGCCTGCCTGCGGATAGCATCACCATCGAGGAAGGCGACACCGATACCGCGCCTTACGGGCTTGGCACCTACGGGTCGCGCTCTACTCCGGTGGCGGGTGCCGCTACGGCAATGGCTGGGCGCAAAATCCGCGCCAAGGCGCAGATGATCGCGGCTTACCTTCTTGAAGTGCACGACAATGATGTGGAGTGGGATATCGACCGCTTCGTCGTCAAAGGGGCGCCCGAGCGCTTCAAGACGATGAAGGAAATCGCCTATGCCGCTTACAATCAGGCGATCCCCGGTGTGGAACCCGGCTTGGAGGCGGTCAGCTACTACGATCCGCCGAACATGACCTATCCCTTCGGTGCCTATGTTTGTGTGATGGATATCGACGTCGACACCGGCGTGCAGACCATCCGCAAATTCTACGCACTCGATGACTGCGGCACGCGGATCAACCCGATGATCATCGAAGGCCAAGTGCATGGTGGCCTGACCGAAGCGCTCGCCGTGGCGCTGGGGCAGGAGATTGCCTACGACAAAATGGGCAACGTGAAGACCGGGACGTTCATGGACTTCTTCCTGCCCACGGCATGGGAAGTTCCGAACTACATCACAGATCACACGGTAACGCCGTCGCCGCATCACCCGATTGGGGCGAAAGGCGTTGGTGAAAGCCCCCATGTGGGCGGCGTGCCGTGCTTCTCCAATGCGGTGAACGATGCGTTTCGCGCCTTCGGGCTGCGTCACACGCATATGCCGCATGACCATTGGCGGATCTGGCAGACCGCCAACAAGCTCGGCTTGCACGGTTAAGACAACGGGCTGCCCCGGCAACGGGGCAGCCTGCCGAACGGGAGGGCGGCATGACCTGTGCAGAATTGCAAAACGCGATGGCGGCTGAGGGCTATGTGGCCTCGGATGATCTGGCCATGGCGATCCACCTTGCGCTTGTGCTAGGGCGGCCTTTGCTGCTTGAGGGGGCGGCAGGGGTTGGCAAAACCGAAATCGCGCGCGTTCTTGCCGCTGTGCGCGATACGCGCCTGATCCGCTTACAGTGCTACGAGGGGCTCGATGCCTCGCAGGCGATTTACGAATGGAATTACCAGAAACAACTGTTGGCGATCCGGGCCGCCGCTGAGGGGGGCGACGTTTCCAAGGTAGAAGCGCGGATTTTCTCGGAGGAGTTCTTGTTAGAGCGGCCGCTGCTGGCAGCGATCCGGCAGTTGAAGGCACCTGTCTTGCTCGTGGACGAGATCGACCGCGCAGATGAGGAGTTCGAGGCCTATCTGTTGGAGGTTCTGGCAGAGTTTCAGGTGACGATCCCCGAGTTGGGAACGATCCCAGCAAAGACACGGCCCATCGTTATCCTGACGGCCAATGGCACGCGCGATCTGTCCGACGCGCTCCGCCGCCGCTGCCTTTACGCCAATATCGGCTATCCCGACCGGAAGACGGAGTTGCGCATTCTGAAGGCCCGCCGCCCGCAGATCGAGGCCGCGCTTGCGGGGCAGATCGTGGGCTTCGTGCAAAGCCTGCGGAAAGAGGATCTGGAGAAAACGCCGGGCATTGCGGAGATGCTGGATTTCGCTGCCGCTCTGATCGGGCTGGGGATCAATGATCTGACCGAAAATCCCGCGATCTTGCAGGCGACCATGGCGGCGCTTTTGAAGACCGAAGTGGACCGGTTCAACATCACGACCGAGATCACCCAGCGGCTTGCGGGGCAGGCCGCATGAGCAGGGTCACCAAATTCTCCGGCCGCGATCCGGGCCCCGGAGCCAGACTGGCGGGGTTCGCGGGACATTTGCGGGATCACGGCTTTCGCGTGGGTGTTGCCGAGGTCGAGGCCTCCATGCAGGCGCTGTCCAGCATCGAGGCGCAGTCTCCGGCGCAGGTGCGGCACGCGCTCAAGGTGGTGCTGACCGGGTCAGCGGAGGATTACGCGCGGTTCGATGACCTCTTCGACAGTTTCTGGCTGAATGGCGGGCGCGTGGCGCAGCGCATTGCCAGAACCAATAGCCTTTCCCCGCATGTGCATTCGTCGCGGAACGCTGCTGTGGGGGCCGATGGCGGCTCTGCCGGCGAGGCGACGGCGCCGGATGGTGGAGAGGGTGAAAGCGAAGCGGGGGGCGAAGGCAAGCTCGTTGCGACCACGGTTCATCAGAAGATGCGCCGCGATCTACGCGATGTTGTAGAGCCGGACGATATCCGCGAGGCAGAAGTTATCGCGCGGCGGCTCGGCGCAGCGCTGCGAGATCATCGCTCGCGGCGGCGCAAGGCGGCGCAAAAGGGCGACCGCATTCATTTCCGGAAACTGATCCGCCAGAGCCTGCAAACCGGTGGGGAGCCGATCCGCTTGCCGATGAAAGCCCGCCCGGATCGCCCGCAAAAGATCGTGGCGATTTGCGATGTGTCGGGGTCGATGACGCTTTATGCACGGGTGTTTCTGGCCTTTGTAGCCGGACTTTTGCGAGCGGATGAGACGGCGGACGCATACCTTTTCCACACGAGATTGGTGCGGATTGCAGAAGCCCTTCGCGACCGTGATCCGATGCGGGCCTTGGGGCGGCTTTCGGTGCTAGCGGATGGCTTCGGGGGCGGTTCGAAGATCGGGGCATCGCTCCAGCGCTTCTCCAAGACCTATGCGCGGAAATTCGTGGATGGGCGGACAGTGGTTTTGATCCTGTCCGATGGCTACGACACCGGTGCTCCCGAGGAATTGGCGCAGGCGATGCGCCTGTTGAAAAAACGCGGCTGCAAGGTGGTCTGGCTCAACCCTTTGAAATCATGGGCGGGTTACGAACCCGTTGCGGCTGGGATGGCTGCGGCAATGCCTTTCATCGATCTCTTCCGGCCGGCAAACACGCTGGCCGATCTTGGCTCTATTGAAAAGGAGTTGATGCGACTATGATCTCTACGACACCTAAACAGACGCTTCTTGATGATCTCGCTCGAACCCTTTCGGAAAAGAGCGAACCCTATGCTGTGGCCACTGTGATCCGGGCGGTGGGGCTGACGGCGGCAAAGCCGGGGGCCAAGGCGATCCTCAACCATGAAGGGGCCATCATCGAGGGCTGGATCGGAGGAGGCTGCGTTCGGGCCGCTTTGACCAAAGCCACGTTGAAAGCCTTGGCCGATGGCGCGCCGCAGCTGATTTCCCTCGCCCCTGCCGAAGCACTTGCCGAGATGCACGTAGAGGCAGGCGCGGAGGTGAACGGGGTGCGCTACGCCAAGAACGGCTGCCCTTCCAAGGGGTCACTGGATATCTTTTTGGAGCCCGTTTTGCCGATGCCGGAACTCTTCATCTACGGGCAGTCCCCGGTTGCCCGCGCCTTGGTTTCGCTGGCCCCGCGTTTTGACTGGATGGTGCAGACCGTCGGGTCCGACATGCCGGTTCGCGCGCTTCCGCAAGGGGCGCGGCGGATGATCGTGGTGGCGACGCAAGGCAAGGACGATCTGGCTTGCCTCGTTTCGGCCTTGGCCACAGAGGCCGAACACATCGCTTTCGTTGCGAGCCGGAAGAAGTGGGCGTCACTCTCTGCCAAACTCGCAGAGGCAGGGTTGCACGCGGAGGATCTGGCGCGGGTTCAGGCTCCGGCGGGGCTCGCCATCGATGCCGTGACGCCGGACGAGATCGCGCTGTCGATCCTTGGGCAACTCATCCAGATCCGGCGCAGCAAGCAGCGCGAGGGCTTGGATCATGTCTGAGAGTGAACCCTCGGAGAAGCCAGCGCTCCTTCGCCTTTTCGAAAGCCTCAAGAAAGGTCGCGTGTTGACGCCGGAACAGGCCGAACTTCTTGCGACCATCAAACTCCCCTGTTGTTAAAGAAGGACCAATCCATGGAACTTAAGGACGAAATCCTGATCGATGCCCCGAAAGTCCGCGTGTATGCGGCGCTGAATGATCCGGAAATCCTGAAGCAGTGCATTCCGGGCTGCGAGGAATTGATCCAGCATTCCGAAACCGATCTGGAGGCCTTGGTGGTGCTGAAGATCGGGCCTGTGAAAGCGAAATTCGGCGGCACGGTAACGCTGGACAAGTCTGGCGCTCCGGATGCGTTTTCCCTGACGGGCCAGGGCAATGGTGGCGCTGCGGGCCATGCCAAGGGGGGCGCGGAGGTCACGCTGCGGGAAGTCGATGGCAAAACGCTGCTGAGCTACGACGCGAAGGCCGAGATCGGTGGCAAGCTTGCGCAGCTTGGAAGCCGATTGATCCAGAGCACGGCGAAGAAGTTGGCGGGTGCCTTCTTCAACAAGTTTGCCGAAGTGATCTCGGAAAAGGCCGAGGCTTGAGTTCAAAAAATCAAGGGAGGCCCGGATGATCCGGGCCTCCTTTATATCTTGAGGCGACCTTCGAGAGCTGCGTCAATCGCGTTTTGGCCGAATTGCAGGCCGCATTCGTATTTGCCGAAGGTGAAGCCCGTGTTCGCCCCGGAGTTAAGGCCCTTCTGGATGCCTTCGCCGATGACGAAATCCTCTTCGAACACGACGCGGATGAGGTCGTAGTTCTTGGAGTAGTATTTCAGGGCCTTCTCGGTCTTGGGTTCTTCCGGCGTCAACATCATGCACTGGAACACACAGGTGCCCGTTCCGGTGGGGATCACGGTGTGGATGTAGACGTGATCGTTCTGCACCTGCACGAAATTCGCGGGGAAGAGATAGTTCTGGGTGAGGAAGTACGGGCGGTAGTACCATTTTTCCTTGGGCTTGCCGCGCAGTGCCTCGATGTTCGGTCGAGGCAGCGAGTGGCGAACGTGCGGGCCGTAATTGTAGTGGACGCTCTGGTTATCGAGATAGCCCGCGCAGGCGGTTGTGCTGTGGGCATGGCAGAAATGGTAGCTTTCCTGAAAGCCTTCCAAGAGAAGCCGCCAGCTCATGTTTTTCGGCAGTTCCCATTTGCGGAACACGAAGTGGGATCCGAGATCCAGATTGGTCGGTTGCTCCGCCATCGGGGCGAGCCATGCGTCAATGTCGATCTCGTGGTCCGGTACCGAAGGCATGACCCAGATCAGGCCGAAACGCTCCCAAGCAGGGAGTTCAACGAGGCCGAGTTGGCTGCGGTCCACACCTTCGAAGCCGGCAGGATGGGGCATGCCGCGCAGCTTGCCATCAAGGCCATACGTCCAGGAATGGTAGGGGCAGGAGAAGGTGCGGGCTTTGCCGCAGGGCTCGTTTTGCAGTCGCGCGCCGCGGTGGTGGCAAACTTTGAGGTAGGCTTTCAATGCGCCGTCTTGCGTGCGGGTGACGAGGATCGGAACGCCAGTTGCGTCATGGGTGAAGAAGTCACCGGGTTCGGCAACTTGCGAAATGTGCCGAGGATCAAGGGAAATTTACGGAAGAGAACGTCGATCTCTTTCTGGACCTCATTTCGGGTGCCTCAGTCGCGGGTTCGAGAGGATCGAGACGATGTCTGCGATC
>JALQUU010000131.1 GCA_023260655.1 Paracoccaceae bacterium
ACCTTTTTGTCCCAATCCTCGGCCATCAGGGCGCGGCGGGGATCGTCGTCATAGCGGATGATGTCGATCACCCGGTCAAGGTTCAGAAAGGCGATGATAAAGCCGTCCAAGACCTCCAACCGGTGGTCGATCTTTTCCATCCGATGGGCGCTACGGCGGCGCAGAACATCGCGGCGATGATCCAGAAAGGCGCGCAGAACCTCTTTCAGCGAACAAACCTTGGGCACCTTGCCGTCGATCAGAACGTTCATGTTCAGGCTGAACCGGGTTTCCAGATCGCTGTTCTTGAACAGCGTGCCCATCAGAACCTCGGGTTCCACCGTCCGGGTGCGCGGCTCCAGCACGATGCGCACGTCATCGGCGGATTCGTCGCGCACATCGGCCAAAAGCGGGATCTTTTTCGTCTGGATCAGTTCGGCCAGCTTTTCGATCAGCCGGCTCTTCTGCACGAGATAGGGAATCTCGGTGACCACGATCTGCCACATGCCGCGGCCCAGATCCTCGATCTCCCATTTCGCGCGCAGCCGGAACGATCCCCGCCCCGACTGATAGGCGTCAAGGATCGACTCCTTCGGCTCGACGATCACCCCGCCCGTCGGGAAATCGGGGCCGGGGATCAGGGCCACCAGACCTTGGGCCGAAATCTCGGGGTCTTTGATCAGCGCATGACAACCTTGGATCAATTCATCCAGATTGTGCGGCGGAATATTGGTGGCCATGCCCACAGCAATGCCGCTGGAGCCATTGGCGAGCAGGTTCGGAAACGCCGCCGGCATGACCACGGGCTCTTCCAGCGTGCCGTCGTAATTCGCGCGGAAATCAACCGCATTTTCCGACAAACCCTCCATCAGGGTTTCGGCAATCGCGGTCAGGCGGGCTTCGGTATAGCGGCTGGCGGCGGGGTTATCGCCGTCGATGTTCCCAAAGTTACCCTGCCCGTCGACAAGCGGATAACGGACGTTAAAGTCCTGTGCCAGACGCGCCATGGCATCATAGATCGCCGCATCGCCATGCGGGTGATAGTTGCCCATCACGTC
>JALQUU010000132.1 GCA_023260655.1 Paracoccaceae bacterium
GCCTGCGTCCGGCTGCTCTTTGCCTGCAATCAGCTTGAACAAAGTGGATTTACCAGCACCGTTGGGGCCGATGATGCCGACGATGGCGCCGGCCGGCACCGAGAAGCTCAGGTTGTCGATCAGCAGGCGGTCGCCGAAGCTCTTGGTGACGTTCTTGAACTCGATGACCTGGTTGCCCAGGCGCTCGGCGACCGGGATGAAGATCTCGTTGGTCTCGTTGCGGCGCTGGTAGTCGACATCCGACAGTTCCTCGAAGCGGGCCAGACGCGCCTTGCTCTTGGCCTGGCGGCCCTTGGGGTTCTGGCGGGCCCACTCCAGTTCCTTCTTCATGGCCTTGGTGCGGGCGTCTTCGGTGCGCTGTTCCTGCTCCAGGCGGGCTTCTTTCTGCTCCAGCCAGGTGGAATAGTTGCCCTTGTAGGGAATGCCGTGGCCACGGTCGAGTTCCAGGATCCACTCGGCGGCGTTGTCGAGGAAGTAGCGGTCGTGGGTGATGGCGACCACGGTGCCGGGGAAGCGCTGCAGGAACTGTTCCAGCCAGTTGACCGATTCGGCGTCGAGGTGGTTGGTCGGTTCGTCGAGCAGCAGCATGTCGGGCCTGGACAGCAGCAGGCGGCACAGCGCGACGCGGCGCTTCTCGCCACCCGACAGGTTCTTGATCATCGCGTCCCAGGGCGGCAGGTTGAGCGCGTCGGCAGCCAGCTCGAGCTGCAGGTCGGTGTTCTCGGAGCCGGCGGCGGCGATGATGGCCTCGAGTTCGGCCTGCTCGGCCGCGAGCGCGTCGAAGTCGGCGTCCTCGTCGGCATAGGCGGCATAGACCTCCTCCAGGCGGGCCTTGGCTTTCAGCGAGCCGCCGATGCCTTCCTCGACCGCCTGGCGCACGGTCTGCTCGGGATCGAGCTGCGGCTCCTGCGGCAGGTAGCCGATCTTGATGCCGGGCATGGCGATGGCCTCGCCCTCGATCTCCTTGTCGATGCCGGCCATGATCTTGAGCAGGGTCGACTTGCCCGAGCCGTTGAGGCCGAGCAC
>JALQUU010000133.1 GCA_023260655.1 Paracoccaceae bacterium
GAAAAATGCCGAAAAATCGATCACCTTACCGACTTTCATGAAATCTTCCTGGGGCACTGGGGAGCCTCCAGAACTATCCAAAGACTTCCGAGAAGCTTCCTAGAAGCCTCCCGGACACTTTCGAAAAACTTCACTTTTCATGAGATTTTCGACTTTCGTGGGTCATAAAAAAAACTATTCCTCAGTACAACTTTTTCTAAAACGCATAGACCAGAACAATGGATCTATTTCTGGACAGGTCTTGACCTGATGAAGATAGGAAAATTGCTTAGAACTCAAACGAACTCACAGATTTTGAGATATCTTCATTTTTCTAACCCATTTACACCACTTTTTGACACGCCTGTTTGATCTCAATTTCCCCTGCGCCTGTATTACTCCTAGAGCTTAGGAAGGCTCTACGAGTCATTTGCCCCGCTGTTGTGCCAATAACTTCGAAGCGCGCGGTAAACCGTCAACCGTGTTTCCGCGCGCGGGGCCCGTAGAGACGGAGCGTTCCTCTACAATGTGAACATTCCACCGAAACAACTGCACAACCAACTCATGTGCGCAAATCAATTTATAAGCTCCCCACCGTCGCTACGACAAGGGAAGGCCGCACACCACGAAATGGCAATGCCCAATTTGATCATTGTGTTCGTGCAAACTGCAAGCCATTGGTCGATTTGTCTTGCGTCAAACTTGTTTTTGCAGCTCAGACCCCCGACATGACTAAAGAAGGCACAACGTGGGCGCCACCTGCATTCACATGTTGGAGCGAAAACACCACTGGCGCCGCATACCCACCACGAACTGCTGGATCATTTGGCCAACCGGATCCCGTGACGAAAGTTAAATACAACAAAATGATCATTTTGTGCCACGAGATCACATCGTCGATAATGATACCCTCCCGAAATGTAACAACCATAAAAAACATACCAGTTAATCCATGCCTTGCACTCTGCATCATTCACTGGAACACACTAACCAACTAATAAATGGCACTAACAACCTGTCTCAAA
>JALQUU010000134.1 GCA_023260655.1 Paracoccaceae bacterium
GATCATGTGGTCGCTGCGGCTCTCCCACAGCGGCTCGATCACCTGGTCGCGCCACTGTACCGAGCGGGTCGAAGCGGTGCAGGAGCCGCTGGTCTCGAACTGGGTCGCCGCCGGCAGCAGGTAGACCGCGCGCTCCGGATTGAGGTCGGCGGCATCGCCCGGCATGGCCGCCATCGCGGCGGTGGCCGACGGATAGGGATCGACCACCACCAGCAGGTCGAGCTTGTCCATCGCGCGCTTCATCTCGAGGCCGCGCATCTGCGAGTTGGGCGCGTGGCCCCAGTAGAAGACGCCGCGCAGGTTCGGACCCTGGTCGATGCGCTCGTTCTTCTCGAGCACGCCGTCGATCCAGCGCGAGACCGTGATGCCGGGCTTGGTCATCTGGCCTTCGGCGAACTGCGACTTGATCCACTCGTAGTCGACGCCCCAGGCGGCGGCGAAGTGCTTCCACGAGCCCTCGGCCAGGCCGTAGTAGCCCGGCAGCGAGTCGGGATTCGGGCCGACATCGGTCGCCCCCTGCACGTTGTCGTGGCCACGGAAGATGTTGGTGCCGCCGCCGCTCTTGCCGATGTTGCCCAGCGCGAGCTGCAGCAGGCAGGACGCGCGCACGATGGCGTTGCCGATGGTGTGCTGGGTCTGGCCCATGCACCAGACGATGGTGCCGGGACGGTGCTCGTTGAGCAGGGTGGCGACGCGCAGCACCTGCTCCTCCTTGACGCCGCAGGCCTCCTCGACCTTGTCGGGCGTCCACTTGGCCAGCACCTCGTCGCGCACCTTGTCCATGCCCCAGACCCGGTCCTTGATGTAGGCCTTGTCCTCCCAGCCGTTCTTGAAGATGTGGTACAGGATGCCGAACAGGAAGGGGATGTCGGAGCCGGAGCGGATGCGCACGTACTCGTCGGCCTTGGCCGCGGTGCGGGTGAAGCGCGGGTCGACCACGATCATCTTGCAGCCATGCTCCTTGGCGTGCAGCATGTGCAGCATGGACACCGGGTGTGCC
>JALQUU010000135.1 GCA_023260655.1 Paracoccaceae bacterium
GGCTTTCGCCTGGCCGCTGCTGCTGCTCGGGCTGCTGCAGGCGCTGCGTGCCAAGGCCCAGGTCAACTGGGCGCTGCCGGCGCTGCTCGGGGTCTGCCTGTCGGCAGGCTGGCTGGCGGTACGGCACCGGATCTCCGCCAAGACCCTGGCGGTCTGGGTGCTGGCCGGCCTGCTGCTGTCGGCCGTGATCGCGCAAGGCGGCGACCTCAGGCGCTGGATCGGTCGCCCGGCCGTGGCCGGCAAGCCGGCCTGGGACATCTGGAGCCGCATGCGCGGCTGGCACGAGGCGCTCGGCGCGCTGGCGCCCGCGCTGGAGCCGCAACGCCAGCTGCCCTGGGTCACCAATGATCGCACCCTGCTGGTCCAGACCGGCTACGAACTGCGCGCGCTGCAGCCCGAGCTGCGTTCCTGGAGTGCGGACGGCCAGGTACGGCACCATTTCGACTGGAAGCAGCCGCTGCGCCCCGATGTCACACCGGCACTCGTCTTCCTGGGCGACGAGGCGCCTGATGCGACCCTGCTGGCCCTCTATCCCCGGGTCAGGCCCTTGGCGCAGGCCGAATCGGGCCGGGTTCGCCTGCAGGCCTGGCTGCTGCAACGCAAGGAAACAAAATGAAAATCCTGCTTACCGGCGCTGCCGGCTTCATCGGCATGCACGCGGCGCTGCGTCTGCTGCAGCGCGGCGACGAGGTGGTCGGCATCGACAACCTCACGCCCTATTACGAGGTCAGCCTCAAGCGCGCGCGACTGGGCCAGCTCACGGCCTATCCCAACTTCCGCTTCATCGAGCAGGACCTGGCCGACCTCGCGGGCGTGCAGGCCGCCTTGGGCGACTGGAAGCCGCAGCGCGTGCTGCACCTGGCGGCCCAGCCCGGCGTGCGCTACTCGATCGACCACCCGCACACCTATGCCCAGGCCAATCTGGTCGCCTTCCTGAACATGCTGGAACTCTGCCGTGGCTGGCAGGTCGAGCACCTGGCCTATGCCAGCAGCTCGAGC
>JALQUU010000136.1 GCA_023260655.1 Paracoccaceae bacterium
GGCACGGGCCTTGTTATAAAGCCATTCCAGCAGGCGAACGTCACGCGAAAGATTGGACTGATGTGGCGCAAAAAAACGCCAAGAAGAGTGGAGTTCCGGCAACTCGGTGATGTGATCAGCGACTTAATTGCACCCTGACAGCGCGCTACCGACGGGGCTTGCCCCGGCGTGGGCTTGGTCCTTGGGTGTGTTGCGTTCGGAAAGGTCTGCCACCTGGTGCTACCACTTGATGGCGCTTCGGTGGCTGTCGAGGCGGGATCAGGTGCATAACACCATTGCCAATAAGATCTCGCCTACCCATTTGCTTCAGCGTTTTTCGCAACAGCGGCCAGTTATCGGGGTCGTGATAGCGCAAAAAGGCCTTGTGTAACCGGCGCTGACTGAGTCTCTTGACGGTGCTCAGTGTCTCGCTCTCACGTCTTACGGGTTTCAGTGGGTTGTATCCAGTGTGATACATCGCCGTCGCAGTTGCCATCGGGGACGGATAAAACGTTTGCACCTGATCTGCCCTGAAACGATGTTGTTTGAGCCATAGCGCCAGCGAGACCATGTCCTCGTCGGAGGTGCCGGGATGAGCGGCGATGAAGTAGGGGATTAGGTACTGCTTCTTTCCCGCCTCCTTTGAGAAGCGCTCAAACATGCTGGCGAATTTTTCATAACTACCGATACCCGGCTTCATCATTTTCGACAGCGGACCTTGCTCGGTGTGTTCGGGCGCAATCTTCAGGTAGCCGCCGACATGATGGGTCACCAGCTCGCGAACATATTCGGGACTCTCCACTGCTAGGTCGTATCGGAGTCCCGAGGCAATCAGTACCTTTTTGACGCCTTTTACCTGCCGTGCTCTGCGATAAAGATTGATCAGCGGTGTCTGATCGGTATTAAGATTCTTGCAAATACCGGGATAAACGCAACTGAGCTTCCTGCAAGCGGCTTCCGTCTCCCTATCTTTACAGGCGAGCCGCCACATATTCGCTGTGGGCCCGCCCAGATC
>JALQUU010000137.1 GCA_023260655.1 Paracoccaceae bacterium
TTCCGAAAGAAGTTCGTCGCGCCAGATGGTGATGGCGTGGAAAGTGAGCGGGCTCTCGCAGAGGCCGGCGATCATCGTGTTGCGGCCAGCTTCGATGCGCTTGGCGATGGCGATCTCGCCCTCGCGGCTCAGAAGCTCAACCGACCCCATCTCGCGCAGATACATCCGCACCGGATCGTCGGTGCGATCCAGCTTCTCGGTTTCCGACGAGCCAAGCGCGACCTCGCGGCCGCCCGTGGTGGCCACGGCGGTCGAGGTGGAAGCGCTATCGTCCTCGACCTCTTCGCTCTCTTCTTCCTCAGTCACCTGAATGCCCATTTCCGAGAGCATCGACATCACATCCTCGATCTGGTCGGACGAGACCTGATCGGGCGGAAGAACGGCATTGAGTTGGTCGTAGGTGATATATCCGCGCTCGCGCGCATCGGCGATCATCCGTTTGACGGCAGCCTGGCTGACATCCATCGAAATGTCGCCGTCCTGATCCTCGTCTTTGGAGTCGTCGGTGTCTTTTGCGGCCATGCGTGGCTCCTCAAAATGTCTTTCTTCCGAATCAGTGATTCGTTTTGCCCGAATCAATCTGGCGGTGCGGCGATTCGCAACCTCTCGCGCAGGCTTTTTTCCTAGCTGTTGCGCTGGCCGCCCTTGCCGTAGTTGATCTGGTCGAGCAAGCGTTCAAAGGCATCGCGCTCGTCGCGCTTCATTTTGGCTCCGTTGGGGCCGGTGTCATACTCGGCCTTGTCCTCGTTATTGCCGCGGCCGGCCCGGTCAAGCGCCAAAGCCGCCTGACCCAGCCTCCAGGTCACCCCTTCATCTGCCAGGCCGGCAAGATCCTCGGTCGCTTCGGCAATCTCGCGCGGCAGGCTGCGGCGGGCGTTGAGCTTGGCAAGCTCCTCGGCAAGGCACATCCGCGCCACCTCGGCATCGCCAGCACGCCGCACCGCGGGGCTGATTGCCACATGGCTCTGGGCAAAGAGCTTTTCAAGAACGTCG
>JALQUU010000138.1 GCA_023260655.1 Paracoccaceae bacterium
GGGCTGCTCGAAGGTCAGAGCCCCCATGCGAGTGAAGTCGAGCGCGTCGGCGCCGGACTCGATGCGCTGCGGCCAGCTCATGCCGTAGGCGATCGGCACCCGCATGTCGGGCGTGCCGAGCTGGGCGACGACCGAGCGGTCGCGGTACTGCACCATCGAGTGCAGCACGCTCTGCGGATGGATCACGACCTCGATGCGCTCGGGCGGCAGGCCGAACAGGTAGCGGGCCTCGATCACCTCGAGCGCCTTGTTCATCATCGTCGCCGAGTCGACCGAGATCTTGCGTCCCATGACCCAGTTCGGGTGCGCGCAGGCCTCGTCAGGCGTGACCTGCGCCAGCGTGAGCGGATCACGGTTGCGGAAGGGACCGCCGGAAGCGGTCAGGATGATCTTGTCGACCCGCTCGTCCCAGCTTGCCGGGTCCTCGGGCAGGGACTGGAAGATGGCCGAATGCTCGCTGTCGATCGGCAGCAGCGTGGCGCCACCGGCCTTGACCGTCTGCATGAACAGATCGCCGCCGACGACCAGCGCCTCCTTGTTGGCCAGCAGCAGCTTCTTGCCGGCGCGCGCCGCCGCCAGGCAGGGCTCGAGGCCCGCGGCGCCGACGATGGCCGCCATCACGGCATCGACCTGCGGATGCGAGCTGACCTCGCACAGCGCCGCCGGCCCCGACAGGACCTCGGTCGGCAGGCCCTCGGCGGCGATGCGCTCGCGCAGCTTGGCGGCATGCGCGGGCGAGGCCATCACGGCGTAGCGCGGCCTGAACTGCGCGCATTGCGCCAGCAGCAGCTCGACCTGGGTCGATGCGCTCAAGGCGAACAGCTCGAAACGGCCCGGATGGCGCGCCGCGACGTCCAGCGTGTTCTTGCCTATCGAGCCGGTCGAGCCGAGCACGGTCAGGCGCTCGCGCCGGGTTTGGATCTCAGACATGGGAGGAGTGTATTCTCAGAAGGTCGCCAGCATCATGGCCAGCGGCAGCACCGGCAG
>JALQUU010000139.1 GCA_023260655.1 Paracoccaceae bacterium
GAAGACCGCGTGGGCCACGCGGGAGAGCCTACTGCGGCGTGGCGGGGGCGGTGCCCGAATAGAACCGCTCGAGGAAGAGCTTGCTGCGCTCGCCGTAGAGGGCGTTGCCGATGCGGTCGGCCTCGGCCTGCAGCAAGGCCGGGTCTTGGTTGCTGCCGTGGTAGCCGGGCACCAGTGGCACACCGGCTTTTTCCATCAGCTGCTTGGACTCGGCCTTCAGGCCCATGGCCAGAATCGCCGAGGCGGGCGGGCCGATGAAGACCAGGCCGGCTTCGGCACAGGCGTTGGCAAAGGCCTCGTTCTCGCTCAGAAAGCCATAGCCGGGATGCACGGCCTCGGCGCCCGTGGCCTTGGCGGCGTCGAGGATGCGCTGCCACTGCAGGTAGCTGTCCTTGGGAGCTGAGCCGCCCACATGCACGGCTTCGTCGCAGGCCTGCACATGCTTGGCGCTGGCATCGGCATCGGAATACACCGCGACGGTTTTCACGCCCATGCGGCGGGCGGTGGCAGCCACGCGGCAGGCAATTTCACCGCGGTTGGCGATCAGGATTTTCTTGAACATGATCTGTACTCCTCAGGCCAGCCAACCCGGCTGACGCTTGTCGAGGAAGGCCGACAGGCCATCCTGGGCTTCGGGAGTGGCGCGCAGCTGCGCGATGCGCTGCGCGGTGTCTTCCACCACGGCGTCGTTGATCGGTTTGTTGTCCACCGCGCGGATCAGGTCCTTGGCGGCGGCCTGCGACAGCGGACCGCCCTGGATCAAGGCATCCACAATCTCCTGCACTTTGGCGTCCAGTTGCTCAGGCTCCACCGCTTCGTGCACCAGACCCAGTTCGCGCGCCCGCAGCGCGTCGATGCGCTCGGCCGACTGGAAATAGCGGTAGCTCTGACGCGCACCGATGGCCCGCACCACGTAGGGGCTGATGGCTGAGGGGATGATGCCGAACTTGACTTCGGAGGTCGCGAACACGGCCTTGGTG
>JALQUU010000140.1 GCA_023260655.1 Paracoccaceae bacterium
GACCACGCGGCGGTCGCTTGAGCTTACCTCCTCAATGAATGGCGGCCGGGCCGGATCGCTTCTTTCGACGATTGACCGCACCGCGACCTCGGGCGGCGCACGGCTTCTCGAGCGGCGGCTTTCCAGCCCCTCGTGCCACCTCGAGACGATCCTCGAACGGCAGGCTTCGGTCGCATGGCTTCTCGAAAACACCCGCCTCGCCGCCGACCTTGGCGGGCTCCTCCGGGCGAGCCACGATGTCGACCGCGCCCTTTCCCGCCTCGCGCTCGACCGTGGGGGCCCGCGCGATATGGCCGCGATCCGCGATACGGCGGCGATTGCGGCGAAGGTGCAGGAACGGCTTTCCGGCGATGCGCCGCCCTTTGGCATTGCCTCGGCTGCCGAGAATCTCACCGGCCTTTCCGAGATCGTCGAACTTCTCGATGCCGCGCTAGTCGCCGAGCCACCGCTCCTTTCCCGCGATGGCGGCTATGTCGCGCCGGGCTATGATGCTGACCTCGACGAGGCACGCGAGCTGCGCGATCACGGGCGCGGCGTGATTGCGGGGATGCAGGCGGACTACGCCAATCTGGCGGGGGTCTCGTCGCTCAAGATCAAGCACAACAACGTTCTGGGCTATTTCATCGAGACCACGGCGACCCACGCCGAAAAGATGATGGCCCCGCCTCTGAACGAGACCTTCATCCACCGCCAGACCACCGCCAACCAGATCCGCTTCACCACTGTAAAGCTCTCGGAAATCGAGACGCGCATCCTTAACGCAGGCGCCCACGCGCTCGAGATCGAAAAGCGCACCTATGCTGAACTCGCCGCCGCGATCATCGCGAGCGCCGACCGTATTTCCGCAATGGCCCGCGCATTGGCCGCAGCACGGCCCGCGCATGATGCAGGGGCGCCAGCCAGGCTGAGGCAGCCGGCTCGCGCCGCCGCCGACGCCAGCTCCGTGATCCTGGTTCAGCCCTTGAGC
>JALQUU010000013.1:0-55633 GCA_023260655.1 Paracoccaceae bacterium
ATCTGGTTCCGTCCATGCAGGCCTTGGGCGGAAGCTGCAAAGGCTGCCATTCTGCTTACCGTAAGTAGATCACTTAAAATCTGCGTGCCCCCTTGTCTTTGAAAACAGCGATTTTCATTTTTATCCTGACTGCATGGGGCACGTATCTTGCGTTGACCTCCCCACGTGTGACCGAAACCAAACAGCTCGCGACGCTTACAGGTGATCCTGAAAATGGCGCATATGTGTTCACTGCTGCGGGCTGTGCAAGCTGTCATATGGACAAAGCATCAAATGATCGCCTTTCCCTTTCGGGGGGGCAGGCTTTTGTGACGCAATTTGGCACTTTTTATGCGCCCAATGTGTCAATGAGCGGCACAGACGGCATCGGAAATTGGACACTTGAACACTTCGCTGCTGCTCTGCGCGATGGGATAAATCCGGATGGGCAGCATTATTTTCCGGTCTTTCCCTACACTCCGCTCTTCCGATCTCGGGTGGTTGACGCGGCGCCAGGCCATGTCGGTGACGTGCAGAAGGCCGTCAACACCGCCGAGGTCAACGAAGGCACCGTATTCGGTGATGTTCTTGACCACGCCGTCAACCGTATCGCCTTCTGCGAGGTTGCCGATGACTTCAGCACGCTGTTCCGCACGCGATTCTTCGAGGATCGCACGACGCGAGACAACGATGTTGCCACGACGACGGTCCATCTTGAGGATCTGGAACGGCTGCTTGAGGCCCATGAGCGGGCCTGCGTCGCGCACGGGGCGCACGTCAACCTGCGAACCCGGAAGGAAGGCCACGGCACCGCCGAGGTCAACCGTGAAGCCGCCCTTGACGCGACCGAAGATTGCGCCTTCGACGCGCTCTTCAGCAGCATAGGCCTTCTCAAGGCGATCCCAAGCTTCTTCGCGGCGCGCCATTTCGCGCGACAGGACAGCTTCACCACGGGCGTTTTCAGCGGCGCGGAGGTAGACTTCCACTTCGTCGCCAACAGCCACCGAAGGGGCCTCGCCGGGGTTTGCGAATTCTTTAAGATCGATGCGGCCTTCCATTTTGTAGCCGACGTCGATGATGGCTTGGCCCGCTTCAATCGCGATGACCTTGCCTTTAACTACGGAACCCTCTTCGGGGGTGTCCATTTCAAAGCTCTCCTGCAGGAGGGCTTCAAATTCTTCCATTGCGTTCTTGGCGCACATATAAATCAGTTCCTTTTCTCGTGTTTTCTGGCCATGCGGTTGTCTCCGCCGGTCTTCGGTTGGTCATGGTCCGGTTCATCAAACGCAAAAGGGCCGGTGGTATCCCAGCCCTGCCTGACTGCGTCTGGTGCTCTCCCCGGCCCCTGTCGACGCGCGCGACTTAGGCCAGAATGCCACAGAACGCAAGCAAATAAGGGGTTGGGCCGAAATCCCTACGTTTCGCAGGCCACCCGCAGAGGTCTTCGTTTGACTTCCCGCCGAATGCAGGCCCAATGGCGCAAACAAGCACTCGGCGATACAGGTCATCCATGCAGCAAACCCCCAAGATCAAGCGGATCGGTCAGATCCTTTCGGGCACCTTCGGGCTTTTCATGCTCGGCGCGTCCGTCTTCCCGAAACTGGCAGGGCTTCCGGTCGCCGACGAGACCATGCGCGCCCTTGGCTGGGAAAACAGCCCCGTCCTTCTCATCGGTGTGATCGAGGCGCTCGCAACCGCCCTCTACCTTTACCCGCGCACCATGATCTTGGGCGCTGTGCTACTGACGGCAATCATGGGCGGCGCGATTGCCACCCAAATGCAGGCGGGCTCGCCCCTTTTCTCGCACACGCTCTTCGGTGTCTATCTCGGCCTCTGGCTCTGGGCGGGCGCGTGGTTCCAATGCCCGCGCCTGCGCGCGATCCTGCCGTTGCGGTGAACGCGACTTACGCCAGATGCAGCCCTTTTGCGTATGCCAGATCGGTCTCGCCCGGAAGGCGCGCGTAAGGAAAAGCAGAACCGAAAGCCGCATCTTCTGAGGCAACGGATGCTATGTATGCCCAGATGCGCTCCGAATCCTCCTTGCTGATCGGTGTTCGAGTGCCCGGTTGGTTCGATGAAATGCCAAGGCTCGATAGCCCGAATTGGTCGTAGCTCATGGCCCAGTTCTCGAAGGGGCTTGGCGCGGCGGTGTCCTCGAACAAAAGGATCTCCAATTCGGAATGCCGCTCATCGGCATTCAGCCGACCTAACAGATTCACCAAAGCCTCGGTGTCGCCGTGGAGCGCCTGATAGAATTCCGTGTCTGACCGCACCAGAAAACCCGTGATCCCCTGCGACGCGTTGTTGATCAAGGACTCGCGCAAAATCTCGAGGTCCGACGAATCGAAATCCGCGTGCTTTGAGAGGCTATGATAAAGGATACGACTTTTGGGCATGTCCTATCCGTCAGGGTTATTTACGATATTTTTTATGATATCCGGAAAAGGGTCAACTCCTTGGCCCGCCACCGCTATCAGTGTTCCAATAATATTTCCGCCAAGAGCCGTTCGAAGCCGTATGGAAAATCAAATCCTCTCCAAAGAACTCTCCCTAGGGTAGAGTGACATGAACAGCGGCCGCTTCCTCGAAGCACGGCAGCGGGCGCTTTCGTTGCTCGAAAAGTCACCCGGCCTGATCGGTGCCCTCTGGATTTACGTGAGTTCGGGCAGGGTCGACCGTGACGACCCGGTCTTCCAGCGGCTGCAAAACTTGGGCGCGCATAACGGGGTGCCGCCCGAACAGGCCTCCCAGATCCAGTTCATGCTCGGAAAATGCTGGGACGATTGCGGCGAGATCGACAAAGCCTTCACCGCATTCTGCGCCGCGAACCGTTTGAAATCCGCACCCTACGACCAGAGCGGAACCCGCGCCTTGGCCGAAGCGCTAATGTCCGCCGAAGAAGGCCTGCCAGAAGCACTGAGGAACATCGCCTTCGGGCCTCGCATGGTCTTCGTGCTGGGTATGCCGCGCTCCGGCACCTCGCTCATGGCGCAAATGCTCGGCGCGCATCACGGCATCACGGATCTGGGCGAATGCACCGCTCTTGCTCCTGCCTTGGCGCTGGAGCGAAGAGGCCAGAACCCGCACCTCGCCTTTCTGACCGAGGCCACCCGTCAACGCCTCGCCTCGGCGCGCACCAATTACCTCAATGCCATCGGCGCGACTGACCATCCCGGGCAAGTGCTGGTCGATAAAATGCTGGAGAACTGGTGGTTCGCCCCGATGATCCCGCGCCTTTTCCCCGATGCCCTCATCCTGCACATGCGCCGCCCGCGCCTCGCAACCGCGTGGTCGTGCTTCCGCAACGATTTCTCGGTGGGGCACGGCTATGCGACGGATTTCACGCAGATCCTCGCCCAATATGATCTGCATCTGGGGCTTGCCAACCAAGGCCGCCGCCGCGCCGCGCCCGGCCAATGGCACGAGATTTCCCTCGACGATCTGACCGCCCGACCCCGCGAGGTGCTCGAACCTCTGCTCGCCGCTCTCGGACTGGTATGGGACGAGGCCTGCCTCGCGCCGGAAGCGGGCGGCGATATGCCGACCCTTTCCAAATGGCAGATCCGGCAAGGGATTTCGCCGGGTCTGGCGCAGGGCTGGATGCGCTATCTGCCTTTGATCGAAAAGACCTGGGGTGTGTCCGAGTGAAGCCAGGGGGCTGTCTGCCCCCCGGACCCCCCGAGGATATTTCCAAAAGCGAAATTGGATCAGGGCAAGAGGCGGGCGGCGGCGATCCACCACTCCGGCCGCGCGCTGCGGAGGGCACTTGCCAGTATTTCGGCCTCTTCGCGGGTTTCGAAAAGGGCAAAGCAGGTTGCGCCCGATCCGGACATCCGCGCCAAGGGGGCAGAGGAAAGGCTTTCCAGCACCGCCGCAATGACAGGAGCGCCTTGGATGGCCGGAGGTTCGAGGTCGTTGCGCGTGTTTTTCAGCCAAGCGATCAGGCCATTTGCCGTCGGAAAGGCCGGAATGGTGGGCAGCGGCGGGTTGGTTTTCTGCGTCAGCTCTTTGAAAACGGCTGGGGTGGGTTGGTGGACGCCGGGATTGACCAGAAGGATCGCGGTATTCGGTAGCGGCGGCAGGGGCGTGATCCGCTCGCCGACGCCTTCCATCCGCTGGCACTGCGGCGCGAGGCAGACGGGAATATCCGCGCCGAGGCGCTCGGTATCGGGGGGCAGAGGAAGGCCTGAAAGGCGGGACAAGGCGCGCAGGGCCGCCGCTGCGTCCGAGGAGCCACCGCCAATGCCCGCCGCTGCCGGGAGGTGCTTTTCCAGATGCAGATGCGCGCCATCGACGCCTAATAGGCGTGCTGCTTTCAAGACGAGATTGCTCTCATCCGTTGGCACGCCTTCCCGTTTTGGGCCGCTCACATCAAGCGTTAACGTGCGCGCAGCACTCGCCGTGACGTGGTCGCCGATATCGGCGAAAGCGACGAGGCTGTCGAGCAGGTGATAGCCATCGGCGCGCTGTCCGGTCACGTGCAGGGCAAGATTGATCTTCGCGGGCGCGAATTCAGTTATTGGCAGCGCCATTGGCAACTTTCAGCGGCGGCGCGCCTTCTTCGGCGAGAACCTGATCGAGACCCACGTCGAGTTTGCGACGGATCCGCTCGGGGTCGGCATCGCTGCTGGCATCTTCATGATCGACAAAGGAAAGCGCGCGGCGCCATTGGAACTCGGCCTCGCGTTTGCGCCCAACGGCCCAGAGCACATCGCCCAGATGGTCGTTCACCACCGGATCCACAGGCATAAGCTCGGCGGCCCGTTCCATATGGCCAATCGCTTCATCGTAACGCCCGAGGCGGTAAAGCGCCCAGCCGAGGCTATCGACGATATAGCCCGAGTCCGGGCGCAGCGCGACCGCCTGTTCGATCATCGCCAGTGCCTCGTCGAGGTTCTCCTGCTTCTCGACCAGCGAATAGCCCAGATAGTTCAGCACCTGCGGCTGGTCGGGGTTGAGGGTGAGCGCTTGGCGGAAATCGGGTTCCGCCTTGGCCCAGTCACTCAAACGTTCATAGGAAATCGCGCGGGCATAATAGACGAACCAATGATCGGGCTGGGGCGCGCCGTAAATCGACAGCGCCGTGGTATAGGCCGCTGCGGCCTCCTTGTAACGCTCAAGCTGGCGCATCAGATCGCCGAGGGTCACATGGACCACAGGCAGATCACCATGGCTTTTCACCAAGGATTGCAGAACCTCTGCCGCAGCTTCCACCTTTCCGGCACGGCGCAGCGCTTCGGCGCGGCCAAGATCAGCGGCATGGATGGAGGGATCGGTCGCGGGCACCTTGCGATAGGTTTCCACCGAAAGATCATATTGCTTCAGACTGTCGAGAAGCCGCGCCACCAGAAGCAGCGCCTCCACATGATCGGGGCGCAGATATTCAGCGATGCGCGCGTAGAGCAAAGTGTAATCGTCGCCTGCGTCCGAATTCAGGGCAGAGGCCACGGTGAAATAGACTTCCGCCACCCCGTCCTTCGCGTCGGACACGAGCGAGAACGGTTGCTTGTCACCATTGGCGAGTTTGTCTCGGAAAGCTTTCAATTCGGGGTCGAGATCGGCGCCGAACGCTCCGTCGATCAGTTGCAGTGCGTCCGCCCCTTTATCGAGCTGGCTCAGCACTTCGGCCCGCACGATCACCGCGCGGCGCGTCATCATCAGAGCCTGTGTCCGCTCGTCCGAAAGAATTGCTTCCGCGCCTTCGAAGTCACCAACGAGGGCCAGTGCCAAAGCTTTGTGATAGAAGGCAAACGGTTCGAGGCCGCGTTGGGTCGAAACCTCGTCGAAGGCTTTCAGGGCCGCCCCCATCTCGCCTTGTCCGATCAGCGCCCATGCTTTGGTCAGCCCGTCCACCAGCGGGCCAACGCCGCGCTTGTCGTCGATCCGCTTCAGCACTGCCGCCCAGTCTTTCGCCCGAACATCTTCGGCCAGCAGCATCATCTGCGGGATCTGTGCCTCAAACCCCTTTTCCGCGAACTGGCGCGCGATGGGCAGGCCGCGTTCCACCGCGCCGAGGCCCAGATGGGCAATCGTTGCGGCTTCCATGAGTTGCGGATTGGTCAGATCGCGGGCGAGCGCACGGGTGTAATAGTCCGCCGCTGCGGCGAAATCGGTCTCGAAAACGGCTTGACGCGCCGCCAGATAGGCGCCTGCGTTCTGCGCCAAGGCGGCACCGGAAAACTGTGTCGCCAAAAGCGCTGCCGCGATAATCCGTTTCAGGCTCACAGCATCCTCCCTGTGCCTCGTTCGGCTCAACCTAGCGCATCATCGCCCGAACGCAACGGCAGGTCGCCGGCTTCCGGCTATTGTCTCCGGTTTATTACGGATTGTTTAGAACTCTGGGCATGACATTGCCGCCCATTGCAGCAAGATTGGGCATATTGCTTTGCGATTCAGGATCATCCTTATGGTGCGCGTCATTTTAGCCTTTGTTTTCCTCGGGCTTCTCTCTGCCTGTGGCGAAACCGTTCCGTCTGGCAGCAAAGCGCGCATACTCCTCATGGGCGATTCCCTGATGGCCACCAATCGCGGCAGCGGCCTCTCGGTGGCCAATGCGCTGGAAAAAGAACTCGGCGAAGAGGTGATTGACCGGTCTGTTTCAGGCGCTCGCTATTTCTACGCCCTGCCGATTTCCGGCGCGGCAGGCATGCGCATCACCGAGCAATTCACCCCCGGCCCGTGGTCGCTGGTGGTGATGAACGGCGGCGGCAATGACCTGCTCTTCAATTGCGGCTGCGGGAAATGCGACGACCAACTGGGTCGCCTGATTTCGCCAGATGGCACCAAAGGCGCTATCCCCGAATTCGTCGCGCGGATCAGGGCCACGGGCGCGCAAGTGCTCTACACCGGCTATCTGCGCACGCCGGGCTTCCAGTCTCCGATCGAGAATTGCGGTCGCATCGGCAACGAGATGGACCGCCGCCTCGCCAAGATGGCCGCCCGCGACAAAGGCGTGCGCTTTGTCTCGCTGGCCCCTGTCGTGCCGTCGGGGGACACGAGCTATCACCAGACAGACCGCATCCACCCCTCCCCGAAAGGCGAGCCGCAGTCGCCAAAACCATCGCGAAAGCGATGGGGCGCTAGGCTTAGTCGCAGAACACCCAGAAGCGGCACACCTGCTGGAGCTGCACTTCGCTCACGAAAGCCGGCCCCAGATTGGGCGGGTTCTCGATGAAGGCAGCGAGCGGAATAACATGGCTAGCCTCGTGCCCGTCTTCCGAAATCACGCCCGTCGACGAGAGGATCTTGTACCCCTTCACACGGAACGTGAAGGAATGCCCCGCCACCGCCGCGCGCAGCATGTCCTCCATGCCCCCCGCCGTTTCAGGCCGCGCTTCCTGTGGCATTGAGGTGAAATCGAACGCCACGCGAATGCGGTTCTCGTCGATCCGCTCCACCTTGAGGCCCTCTTCCGGGCGGATATCACCTTCGCCCAGCGCCACGGTGCCCTTTTCAAGCAGCTCTTCGAGCGGCACCGAACGTTCGGTCGCGCAATGGAAGGCATCCGCCGAAAGCTGCGTCTTCCCGTCCTTGCAGAAGTCGGGCTTCGACGCGGCTGTCATGTCGTAAAGCTGGCGCGCCATCGACAGTACGAAACTGCCCTTCATGGTCTCCCCGTCGGAGAAATCCATGCCCACATCCACGTCAATGCACCCCGACAGCGCCAGCGCCGAGGCGAGAAGTGCCGCTGATTTGCTCAATGCCCGCATCGCCCTGGCCTCAATACGAATAGGAACCGTAGATCTTGCTCAGATCGCCGTTCCAGTCGCCGTGGTAATGCTCCAGCAACTCGTCCGCAGGGGTCTTCCCGCTCTCCACGCTTTCTTTCAGCGCGTTGAGGAAGTGCGTCTCGTCCGGCACCAAACCGCCCGCACCCACCTTGGCGCGCGCCTTGAGGCCCGCGTCGGAAAGTGCCAGCACTTCGCGCGCGAGGTCGTGCATCTTGATGCCGTTCACCTCTGCCGCCAGCGCCTTCTCGGAAGCCGCCACACGCAGCGCCTCGCGAGTTTCGTGATCCCAACCCTTGGCAATATCCCACGCCGCATCGAGCGCGCCTTGATCATACATCAGGCCCACCCAGAACGCGGGCAGCGCGCAAAGCCGCCGCCACGGGCCGCCGTCCGCGCCACGCATCTCCATGTATTTCTTGATCCGCGCTTCGGGGAAGGCCGTGGTCAGGTGGTCCGCCCAGTCGGAAAGCGTCGGTGTTTCGCCGGGCAGGGCGGGCAGTTGACCCTTGAGGAAGCCGCGGAACGACTGGCCCAAGGCATTGATATACTTGCCATCGCGGTAGACGAAATACATCGGCACATCGAGCGCGTATTGCACATAGCGCTCGAACCCCATGCCCTCTTCGAAGACGAACGGCAGCATCCCCGTGCGCGAAGCATCGAGATCGCGCCAGATCCGCGAACGCCACGAGCGGTGGCCGTTGGGCTTGCCGTCAAAGAAGGGCGAGTTGGCGAAAAGCGCCGTCGCCACAGGCTGAAGCGCCAGCGCCACGCGCAGCTTCTTCACCATGTCGGCTTCCGAGGCGAAATCGAGGTTCACCTGCACAGTGCAGGTCCGGTACATCATGGATTTCCCCATGGTGCCGACCTTGTCCATATAAGACGTCATCAGCCGGTAGCGCCCCTTCGGCATCACCGGCATTTCTTCGTGTTTCCAGAGCGGAGCGGCGCCCAACCCGATGAAGCCCGCGCCGATCCGGTCCGCAATCCCTTTCACGTCGCGCAGGTGGTCGTTCACCTCGTCGCAGGTCTGGTGAATGGTCTCCAGCGGTGCGCCGGAAAGTTCCAACTGGCCACCCGGTTCAAGGCTCACATTCGCGCCATCCTTGGTCACGCCGATGATCGCGTCACCTTCGTAGACAGGTGCCCAACCATGGGCATCGCGCAGCCCTTCCAGCATCGCCTTGATCGAACAGGGGCCGTCATAGGGCAGGGGGGCGTAAGTGCCCTTCAAATAACCGAACTTCTCGTGCTCGGTGCCGATCCGCCAATCCTCTTTCGGCTTGCATCCGGAAGCGAGGTATTCGGCAAGCTGTTCGTGCCGCTCAATGGGGCCACCACCGGACTGGGGAATAGACATCTGTTACCTCTGCTTCGCGCTATAATGCCGGACGCCAAGGAGTGAGGCGAAAGCCGGGCGGTGTCAATGTAGCCTGTTGCTTGGCCTTCGCCAGATCACGACAGCTTGTGGCCCGCCTGCGCCTTTTGCCGCCAGCATCCGCTCCACCGACAGGCCGGGAAGTGTAACAAACACATCAAAGAGCAGGCCCGCACCTTCGGCATTTTCCGGAATGAACAAGGGCATTTTCCCGGGGCTATCAAGCCGCCAAACCGCAGGCGTGCGGCTCTTGTCGAGCGTGATGAGTGCGAGGTCCGAAAGCTCGGCCACCCCGCCCGAATAGGGTCCGTAATAGCTGATCTCGCCTTCGCGCACGGTCACCACGCCCGCGCCACCGCCACCACCGCCAAAACGCGCTTTCTGGAAAGCCGCCCATGCCGCTATCACGCCCAACGCGGCAATCACCCAGCCCAGCCATTGCACGAAGCCGAAGGCCGTAAAGCCCCAGCGCAGCCCGAATGCAGCAACTGCCACGCCAATCCCCACGCCCCACCAGCGCGCGATGGCCGCTTTGGCTGCCGGCCGCAGAAACCCGCTCAACGCCAATCCCCTAAGGTGGCTTGCCAGAGCGTGAGTGCCGCAACCGCCGCCGTATCGGCCCGCAGGATGCGCGGCCCGAGGCTCACGGTCAGCCCATAAGGCAAGCCCCGCAGTTTCGCGCGTTCGCTTTCCGAAAACCCGCCCTCCGGCCCGATCAGGATCGCCCAAGGCCCTTCGGCCTCTCCGCTCAAGGCACCCGTTCCCGCAGGCGCGGCCTCGTCGCAATACATGATCCGCCGCGCCGCATCCCATCCCGCAAAAAGCCGGTCAAGCCGCTGAGGTTCGGCCACTTCCGGCACCCAAGTCGCGGCACATTGCTCTGCGGCTTCCTTGGCATGGGCCTGCAAACGGTCCACCCGCACACGCTCGGAATTGGTGAAATCGGTGGTCACGGGAAGAAGCCGCGCCACGCCCATCTCCACCGCTTTTTCCACGATAAAATCTGTGCGTGCCTTTTTCACCGGGGCAAAAAGCAGCCAGAGGTCCGGCGGCGCGCCCTGCACCTTGGTTTGCGCCTCGCATTCCAGCACACCGCCGCGCTTTCCCGCATCCGCGACCCGCGCCAGCCACTCGCCATCTTGCCCGTTGAACAGGAGCACCCCCGCCCCCTCGACAAGCCGCATCACGCCGAAAAGGTAATGCGCTTGGTCGCGGTCGAGGTTAACCGTTTGCCCCTTCCCCAGAGGCTGGTCTACATGGAGGCGAATTTTTGCGTCAGTCATGGGTGCACGATATGACCGGAGCCGGGAAACTGCCAGAGGGCCAAGTAGCCGATGCCGTCAAAGGCAATTGGGTCGATCACTACGCGCCCGCGTGGTCCCGCCCCTACCTGCGCCTCTCCCGCGCGGATCGCCCCATCGGCACGTGGCTCCTTCTTCTGCCCTGCTGGTGGTCGCTCCTCCTCGGCATCCTGCATGACGGCCAAGCCCGCCTGTTCGACCTCTGGATTTTCGTCGCCTGCGCTGCAGGGGCCTTCCTGATGCGCGGAGCGGGCTGCACATGGAACGACATCACCGACCGCGAGTTCGACGCCCAAGTCGCCCGCACCCGCTCCCGCCCGATCCCCTCGGGGCAGGTCAGCGCGAAACAAGCCGCAGTCTGGATGGTGATCCAGGCCCTCGTCGCCTTCGCCATCCTCCTCACCTTCAACCTCAACGCCATCCTCCTCGGTGTGCTGTCGCTGGTCACCGTCGCGGTCTATCCTTTCGCGAAACGCTTCACATGGTGGCCGCAGGTCTTCCTCGGCCTCTCCTTCAACTGGGGCGCGCTTCTGGCCTTCACCGCCCATACCGGCACGCTCCATGTCTCGGCACTGATCCTCTACGCCTCGGGCATCGCCTGGACCCTCTTCTACGACACGATCTACGCCCACCAAGACACCGAAGACGACGCCCTCATCGGCGTGAAATCCACCGCCCGCCTCTTCGGTACCGACAGCCCGATGTGGCTTCGTCGCTTCCTCGTGGCCACTGTCTCGATCATGGGTTTCTCTGTGCTCGCCGCCATCCTCGGCACGGATCGCAGCCCCCTCAGCCTGATCGTCGCGCTGGGCGGGCCTTGGGCGATCGGCTGGCAAATGACATGGCAACTCCGCCGCCTCGACATCGAAGACCCGACCCGCTGCATGATGCTCTTCCGCTCGAACCGCGATGCAGGCCTCCTCGTTGTGCTGTTTTTCGCCGTCGCGGCACTCCTGTGATTGCACAGAAAGCCTTCGCCCCCTAAACATCGCTCACGAAATAGCCAATCGGATCGAATGCGCCTTTCAGCCCTCGCCACCATCGGAACCACCTTCATTGCAGCCGCCGGCATCTGCTACACGGCGGCCGGCTTCGTGGTCTCCGGTATCGAGTCGGCCTCCGAACGCTCCGTGCGGAACGCGCTCGATGATGCGACACTCTCTTGGGCCGAAGTGCAGGCCAATGGCTTGCAAGTGTTCCTGAGTGGGCGCGCGCCCAACGAAGCCGAACGGTTCAAAGCGGTATCTGCGGCAGGAACCGTGGTCGATACCGCCCGCGTCATTGACCAGATGACCGTGAAAGACTCCGGCAGCCTCACGCCGCCGCGCTTTTCCATCGAGATCCTCCGCAACGATAGCGGCATCTCCCTCATCGGCCTCATCCCCGCCGCGACAGACCGCGAAGTCCTCGTCAACACCCTCGCGTCCCTTACAGGCGAAAGCCAAGTAGCCGACCTCCTCGAAAGCGCGGACTATCCGGCGCCGGATGCATGGGAAGTTACCCTCAGCTACGCGCTCGACGCGCTGAAATCGCTGCCCCGCGCCAAGCTTTCTATCCAGTCAGGCTGGTTGTCGATCAACGCGATGAGCGATTCTGCCGAAGAAAAACGCAGGCTCGAAACCGATCTCGCGCGCCGCACGCCCTCGGGTGTTCGCCTGGCGATGCAGATCACCGCACCCCGCCCCGTGATTACCCCCTTCACCCTCCGCTTCGTTCTGGCCGAACAAGGCACGCGTTTCGACGCCTGCTCGGCAGATACCGAAGAGGCCCGCAGCCGCATCATCGCAGCGGCCAATGCGGCGGGCTACTCGGGCAAAGCCAATTGCACCATCGGCCTCGGGGTTCCTTCCCCGAATTGGGCCCATGCCGTCGAACTGGCCATCGGCGCCGTGAAGGAGCTTGGTGGCGGCATTGTCACGTTTGCGGATGCCGATGTGTCGCTCGTTGCCCGCCTTGGCACCGAACCCGCGCTTTTCGACAGGGTGGTGGGCGAGTTGGAAAATGCCCTGCCGGATGTTTTCGCGCTTTCCACCGAACTGCCGCGCCCGAAAGAAGCGGGTGCGGGACCGGTCGAGTTTACCGCCACCCGTTCGCCGGAGGGTCTCGTGCAGTTGCGCGGGCGGCTCACCGACGAGTTGGCGCGTACCGCAACCGAAAGCCTCGCCAAAGCGCGCTTCGGCTCCCAATCGGTCACCATGGCCGCGCGGGTTGCGGAAAACCTTCCCACGGGCTGGCCCCTGCGCGTACTCGCAGGCATCGAAGCCCTTGCGCTTGTCACTCATGGCGAAGTGACCGTGACACCCGATACAATCTCCGTCACAGGCGCAACGGGCAACCAAGATACCTCTGCCGAAATCTCCCGCCTGCTCGTGGCAAAGCTCGGTGAAGGCCAGCGGTTCGATATCGCCGTGACCCACGAGAAAAAGCTCGACCCTGTTATGAGCATTCCGAAACCCGAAGAATGCGAAGCTGAGGTCCAAGCCATCGTGGCCTCCCAGAAGATCAACTTCGAGCCGGGCTCGGCCACCCCCGTCGCCGACGCCAGAGGCGTTCTGGACGATGTGGCCGAGATCCTGAAGAAATGCAGCGACATGCAGATGGAAATCGGCGGCCATACCGATAGCCAAGGTCGCGAAGAGATGAACAAAGACCTCTCGCAGGCCCGCGCCAATGCCGTTCTACTAGCCCTGCGTGAGCGGCGAGTCATTTCGGTCGATCTGACCGCTGTGGGTTACGGGGAAAGCCAGCCCATCGCCGACAATGGCACCGAGGAAGGCCGCGAGACAAACCGCCGGATCGAGTTCAAACTGCTCAACGTAAAGCCGGTGAACTCCGTCGTCGATAACCTGCTCGAAAGCGCGGAAAAGAGCGACGGCGGCGAAGCCCCGATGGGCCAGACCGAGCAGGAAGAACAACAGGCTGACACGCCCGCTGAAGGAACAGGACAATGAACCGCTCCGAATTCATCATCGTGACCGCGATCATTCTTTTCGTTGCCTTCTGCATGGGATGGTTCGCGAACTGGCTGATCCATCGCTTCACCCACGTGTTGAAAGGTGACATCGGCGAGCTTGAGCGTATGGCGCAGGAACTCCATGAAGCGGAAGAAACCCGCGATCAGGCGATCACCTATCTCCAGGAGCGCGAAGCCGAGTTGACCAACCAGCTGGCCCAAACAGAAGCCGAGCTTGCCGCTGCCATGGACGGGCTCCGCGATGCCCGCCACGAGGCCGAAGAGCTGCGCGCCTATATCGAGAAGATCCACCAGCGCTGAGGCTGTGAAGGGGGGGCGCTGCCCCCCTCGGCCTTCGGCCCCACCCCCCGGGATATTTCCGAAAGCGAAATGGATTGGTAGAGCCGACCGGATGGTCGATTTTACGTCATGACGCAATCCATACGCATTCCAGACGCAATCCATACGCTTCGGAAACGGGTTTAGCCGACGAGCAGGCCTGCCACTTTCAGGGCGCGTTCGGGGCTTCCGCCGACTTTCAGTTTGCGGGCCATCACGGCCATGATCGGGTTTTGCTCGCCCGAAAGGATGCGGCGGAAGGTGGTTTCCGAGGCGGTAAGCGTGACGTCCGCGGGATCATCCGCGAGCCGTGCGCCTGTGATGTCGAGGCTGATCGAGCCGATGTTTTCGAGCACCAGTTTTGCCGTACCGCGGATTTTCCCTTCGGCTTTCGGGTGCAGGAAGTCTCTGAATTCGTGCAGAATTTCTTCTGGTGTAGGCATCGGCGCCTCCTCTAGGGTGCGCGGATTTTGCGGCGGCTCTATGGTTTGCGCAAGCCTGTCGTGAGGTCAGTTTTCGCGCGTTACCAGCGAGAGAGCGCGTCTTCGTCCTCGTCTTTCGCCGCGACCCATGCGCTGCCTTCGCCTGCGTATTCCTTCTTCCAGAAGGGAGCGCGGGACTTGAGGTAGTCCATCAGATATTCGGCCGCCTCGAAGGCGTCTTTGCGGTGGCGCGAGGCCGTGGCCACCATCATGATCTGGTCGCCCGCCCGCATCTCACCGTAGCGATGGATCACCAGAACATCACCAAGATTCCAACGGGTTAGCGCTTCATCGGCGATTTTCTGGAGGGCTTTTTCGGTCATGCCAGGATAGTGTTCAATGACCATGCGCTCCATGTCACCAGTGTCACCTGCGCGCACAATCCCCTGAAACGTGATGACCGCACCCAGATCGGTCCGCCCCTTGGCAAAAGCGGTGGCTTCCGCTGCGAAGTCGAAAGGCTGTTCCTGCACGACGATCCGCATTTCAGCCTCCGGTCATCGGAGGAAAAAACGCCACTTCGCGGACGCCCTCAAGGGAGGCTGAGAAGTCGGAAAGGTCTTGGTCTAGGGCAACGCGCAGTGCAGAAATGTCTGCGAAAGCAACGGCATAGCGTTCTTCGCGTGCTTTCAGCTCTTCGACGAGCTCGGCGACGGTTCTCGCATTTGTATCGATACGCTCCTTGGGGAGGCCGATGCGTTCGCGGACCCAAGCGAAGTAGAGAATTTCGAGAGCCATCCGTTCAGTCCTTCAAATGCGGGAGCGCCTTGCGGAAGTATTCCCATCCCGTGATCGCGGTCAGGAGTGCGGCGATCCAGAGGAGGGCGAGGCCGAGATTTCCGGAGATGGTCATCAAGGACATTTTAGTACGCAGGCCTGCCGCATCCGGGCCCGATCCATTGAGGATGTTGGCGGCCTCTACATCGCTGATTTCTTTCAAGGAAATCGCCAGATTGTGTTCGAAGACCCCTTGGGAGAACAGAACGGCGATCGCCACCATCTGAACGGTGGTCTTCCATTTTGCGAGTTTTGTCACTTTCAGTGTCCCCGAAACCTGCCCGAGATATTCCCTCAGGCCCGAGACGAAGACTTCGCGAAAGAGGATGACGGTTGCCGGCAGAACGAGCCAAGGGGACATGGACGAGTAGCCGAGGATGATAGCCAGCGCGATGACAACCATTGCCTTGTCGGCAATCGGGTCAAGCATAGCTCCCACTTTGGATTCCTGGTGCCACGCGCGGGCCAGATACCCATCAAACCAATCGGTTATCGCGGCACCGAGGAAGAGGATCAGGGCGCACCAATCCGCCCATGGGCGGTGGAAATACAGGAACATCACCGCCACGCCGGGAGCGGCGAGCAATCGCAGGGTCGTCAGGATATTTGGCACGGTCCAGTTCATATCTCTTCCTACCGTCTCTCGGGCGGGCGGAAAAGGGGAGACTGAGCTTTAGCGCAGGCGCGCGACGACGTAATCAGCAAGGCCCGTGAGCATGTCGCGGATCGGATGCTCAGGAAGCGCGGCCATGGAAGCCTTGGCTTTTTCGGACCAGACAAGCGCTTCATCGCGGGTCGCCGAAAGCGTGCGGTATTTCTCGAAGAGCTCAAGGGCATGTTCGAGATCGCCTTCGTTCTGGTTGCGCTTTTCGATCACGCGGGCCCAGAACTGGCGCTCTTCTTTCGTAGCCTGAGCAACGGCTTTGATCACGGGAAGCGTGAGTTTGCCTTCCCGGAAATCATCTCCGACATTTTTGCCAGTTGAGGAGGCATACCCTTGATAATCCAGAAGATCATCAGCGATCTGGAAGGCGATGCCGAGTGCGTCGCCATAGTCAAACAGCGCCTTCACTTGCGCTTCGGGTGCGCCCGCGATCACACCGCCCACTTCGGTTGCCGCCGAGAAAAGCGCAGCCGTCTTGCCGCGCACAACTTGCAGATAGATATCTTCGGTCGTTGCGAGGTTTTGCGCGGCTGTCAGTTGCAGCACTTCGCCTTCGGCAATCGTGGCAGACGCATTGGCGAGAATATCGAGAACGCGCAGCGAGCCGGTTTCGACCATGAGCTGGAAGCTGCGGGCAAAGAGGTAATCGCCAACGAGAACCGACGATTTGTTGTCCCAGAGCAGGTTTGCCGTCGGGCGCCCGCGGCGCTGATGACTCTCATCGACCACATCGTCATGAAGGAGCGTTGCCGTATGGATGAACTCGACAGTCGCAGCGAGCTTAACCGCGTTTTCGCTGGAGCCCCCGCACAGTTCGGCTGCTGCGAGTGTGAGCATCGGGCGCAGGCGTTTGCCCCCAGCTTCCACAAGGTGAGCGGTGACTTCGGGGATACGCGGCGCGTGTTTGCTGGCCATCCGCTGACGGATCAGGTGATTTACAGCGTCCATGGCGGGCGCAAGGTGAGCGGCCAGCGCCTCGTGTGGTTTGGTCGCGTGTGTATCCAGGCTCATCAATGGCTCCCCGAGGCTCGACAAATCCCGAACCGAATGTCTATCTCACGGCTATGAAGCAACTCTTGCGTACCACGGACCCGACAGAACTAACCTTCGCAGAGGCGTTGCTTCGCGGCGAGGGTATAGACTGCTTCATCTTGGACGTAAACATGAGCGTCCTCGAAGGGGGATTGGGCATTCTGCCGCGTCGTATGGTTGTGAGGGATGAGGATTTCGCCCTGGCCTATCGCGCGCTCCGGGAAAACGGGTTGCATCCCGAGAATGACGATGACTGACCTGACTTGCGACGAATTTCTGGGTGGCAAGCTTCGCCTGTGGCAGCCCAAGGTAGGCTATCGTGCCGGAGTTGATCCGCTCCTCCTTGCGGCGTCTTTGCCTGTTCAAGTTGGCCAGACGGTTCTCGATATCGGTTGCGGCATCGGAACGGCGGGCTTTGCCGTGATGGCGCGAGTACCGGGCGTTGCCGTGACAGGTATTGAGGTTCAACCGCTTTATGCAGAGCTTGCGCGCCGGAACGTGGTCGAGACGGGCTTTGATTTGGAGATAATCGAGGCTGATTTCGCAAGCCGTCCCCTTCAATTGAGGGAACGTTCCTTCGATCACGTAATAGCCAATCCTCCCTATTTTGACCGCAAGGCTTCGGTTGCAGGGCCGGATGGCGGGCGTGAGCGTGCGATGGGAGAGGATACACCATTGGCGGCGTGGGTTGCCTATGCCGCGAAGCGTGCGAAGCCCAAGGGCTATGTGACGTTCATCCATCGCGTAGAACGGCTTCCTGAGTTGCTGGCGGCGATGGCTGAAAATCTGGGATCGCTGCAAGTTCTCCCGTTAACACCGCGGATCGGTCGCGAATCGCAACTCGTTCTGGTGCGTGGCCGAAAGGGCGGCCGCGCGGCATTCCGGCTTCATGCAGGGCTTTTGGTTCATGAAGGCCCCGGCCACGCCGGAGACAGAGAAAACTACACTCCCCTTTTCCAGCAGGTGCTTAAGGAAGGTGCGGCGCTGCCCTTTCCGGCATAGTCGGCGGCTTTTAGCGAATTGTTCACCGTATGTTGCGCCTGCGGCGTGACATGCGAGCGATTCCGTGCTGCACTTGTCATATTCTTGTTTCATTCAGAGGAGGATTACTATGAGTGTGTCGTCTCGGATTGAGGAATTGAAAAGAAAGCACGTGGCGCTTTCGGAGCGCGTCGAGGCAATGCAGCGGTCACCGGGAACCGCAGATGCCGAAATTGCCGATCTGAAGAAGCAAAAGTTGAAATTGAAGGAAGAAATTAGCCGGTTGATGGCTGGCGTCTGAGACTGGCTCGGGCTGCGATTACGGCTCCTCCCGTGACGAGGAGCGCTGCCAGCCCAAGCTGCCAGGTCAACTCGGCTAGACCGGAAAGCACCAAAGCCAGTGTTGAAAGCAATGGCGCGGCATAGGAGGCGACACCCAATAGCTGGATGTCGCCTTTTTTCACGCCATGATCCCAAGTGTAAAAAGCCAAACCAACTGGGCCCGCGCCGAGGCCGATGATCGAAAGCCATCCTATAGCGTTCGATGGCCAAACGGTTTCTTCCCATAAAAGATGGCTGGGCACCGAGAGAAGCGCGGTTGCGAGGCAGAAAACTACCACGGTTTCCGTGGGGGCGGTTCCAAGGCGGCGCGAAATGATCGAGTAGCTCGACCAAGTGAAGGCGCATCCAAGTGCCAGAAGATATCCCGGCAAATGGGCCGGATTGAGCCCCTGCGCCTTCCCGCCAACGATCAAGGCGGCTCCTGCGAAGCCGATCAAAGCCCCAAGAACATGCCCAAGGCGGAGTTTTTCCCCGGGCAGCAAGCCTGACAGGACAACAATCAAGAGTGGCCAGAGATATGCAATCAAGCTTGCCTCTGCCGCAGGTGCCAGACGGAGTGCAGAGAAGTAGAGGGCGTGATAGCCGAAGAGGCCTAGGGTGCCGAACGCATAGACCTTCCAAGACACAGTCCAAAGCGCGGCCCATTGGCGGTTCCTCGTGATCCAGACCACGCCAATGCCCCCCCCGATCGCGAAGGTCAGCGCATTCAACTGGAAAGCCGGAACTGGAAAGGTGCCAACAGTGAACAGGGCCAAGAGCGCCCAAAGTGCGATTGCGATAAAGCCGATCAAAGTCGCGCGCGTCATTTCCACCCCCGAAGGGAAGAGGGCTTTGTGCAAAGTGATTGGCGCTCTTCCATCTTCACCCCCGTAGGGCCGCTTCCATGCGGCTTCTCGTTGGCGAAGTGATGCAAATTCGGTCCGAAGGTCAAGCGTGCTGAAGGTGATGCCCGCTACGGACGAACTCGTGGGAGTTATGGCTCAGTGATCGGTTCTAGATAGTTCTCCAGCAATTCTTCCCGAAGGTGTTCGTGTTGCTTGGGTAAGCGAAGTTCTTCCCCTAGATGTGCCGCGTCCTCGTCGCGCGCAAAGCCGGGTTCATTGGTTGCAACTTCGAAGAGAATTCCCTCGGGAGACCGGAAATAGATCGCCCAGAAGTAATCGCGATCCTTCACGGAGGTGACTGCCCATCCCGCCTCGGTTAGGGTCTTTTGTACCTCCATCTGATCTTCTCTGGTCTCGACCGAAAAAGCGATATGGTGCACCGACCCCGCCCCTTGTTGTGCGGCGGGCGCTTCTGGATCCTCCATGAGATCAATTACGTTCGCGGTAGAAACTGCTGGGCACACAAGACGCGTCCGGTTGCCCTCTTGGCCAGCCGTTTCATACCCCATGAACCTCAGTAGATCTTTCGTCGGGCCTGTATCTTTGAGCCGTAGTTCCACTGAATGAAAACCGCGAATGGCATGGCCTTCGGGGACACTAGGGGTACGCCAAGGTGCTCGGGCTTCGTTCGCCTCGACCAAAGCGAGATTCTCGCCATCGGGGCCGAGGAAGGGCAATTGGGCCTGACCAAATGTGGTTTCTCTGGGCAGATGGGTGATGCCGCTTTCGGTAAAGTACTGCTCCCACCATAAAATTGAGCCTTTCGGCACTGAGAAGCGCGTCACACTCACTTCTCCAGTCCCTTCTTGGCGCGCTTTCGCATTGGGGTTGGGGAAGTAGGTGATCACAGTTCCCGGTGATCCTGCTTCGTTTCCGTAATACAGGTGGTAAAGTTTGGGATTGTCGAAGTTCACAGTTTTCTTCACGCGACGAAGCCCGAGTGACTTCGTGAAGAAGGCGTTGTTTTCCTGAGCGCCAGAGGCGATCGAGGTTACATGGTGAAGGCCTTTGATCTGTTTGAGCATCGGTATCTCCTTTGCCCTACAGATAGACCCTGCGCCCAGTCAGGCAAATGCCATGCTGGGCGCAAGTATTGTGCATCAGAGATCAGACGAAGAACTGAGCGCCGTTCGCGGAGATCGTCGAGCCGTTGATGAAGCCTGCGTCGTCGGATGCGAGGAAGGCCACGCAGCGGGCGATTTCTTCCGGCTCACCGAGGCGACCTGCCGGGATCTGAGCAATGATCGACTCGCGGACTTTTTCCGGTACCGCCATCACCATGTCGGTCGCGATGTAGCCGGGGCAGATCGCGTTTGCAGTGATACCAAAGCGCGCGCCTTCTTGTGCCAGCGATTTGACGATGCCGAGGTCACCAGCTTTGGTCGCGGCGTAGTTGACTTGGCCGAACTGGCCCTTTTGACCGTTGATCGAGGAAATCACCACGATGCGGCCGAACTTGCGCTCGCGCATGCCGGCCCAAACAGGGTGGACCGTATTGAAGACGCCGGTGAGGTTCGTGTCGATCACTTCTTGCCACTGGGCAGGGGTCATCTTGTGGAACGGTGCGTCGCGGGTGATGCCAGCGTTGGCAACCACGATGTTGATCGGGCCGAGGTCCGCTTCGACCTTGGCCAGGCCAGCTTGCGACGCTTCGTAATTTGCAACGTTCCACTTGTAGGTCTGGATGCCAGTTTCCTTGGTGAATGCAGCGGCGGCTTCGTCGTTGCCCGCATAGGTGGCGGCGACGGTGCAGCCTGCGTTTTTCAGAGCAAGCGAAATAGCTGCGCCGATACCTCGCGAACCACCGGTGACGAGTGCGACTCTGGCCATAATATCCTCCGTTTTGGCATAGTGCTTAGGTAACTCTGTTACTTTGAGAATGCGGCAGGCGCAACATTATTGCGCTAACATTTTGCCGCATCGCAGAAAAAAGGGGCACCAAATTGGCGCCCCTCTCTAGTTTTCCAAGAAACTAAAGGTCAGGGGCGCTCAAGGCACATCGCGACACCCATGCCGCCACCGATGCAGAGCGTTGCGAGGCCGCGCTTTGCGCCACGGCGCTGCATTTCGAACAGAAGCGTGTTCAGGATTCGCGCGCCGGATGCGCCGATCGGGTGGCCGATTGCGATCGCGCCGCCGTTGACGTTGACGATAGCCGGATCCCAGCCCATGTCCTTGTTCACCGCGCAAGCTTGAGCGGCAAACGCTTCGTTGGCTTCCACGAGATCGAGGTCCGATGCTTTCCAGCCTGCCTTTTCCAGTGCCTTGCGCGAGGCATAGATCGGGCCGACACCCATGATTTTCGGATCAAGGCCAGCGGTTGCATAAGAAACGATGCGGGCCATCGGCGTGATTCCGCGCTTTTCGGCTTCCTTGTCGGTCATCAGGAGCGCAGCGGCCGCGCCATCGTTGATGCCCGAGGCATTGGCGGCGGTCACCGAGCCGTCCTTCGTGAAGGCAGGGCGGAGCTTGGCCATTGCGTCCAACGTTGCGCCGTGACGGATGTACTCGTCCGCGTCAACGATCAGGTCGCCCTTCCGGGATTTGACGGTGAAGGGGATGATCTCGTCTTTGAATTTGCCGGCCTTCTGGGCGGCTTCGGCCTTGTTTTGCGAGGCCACAGCAAATTCGTCCTGCATGTCGCGGCTGATCTGCCATTGGTTGGCAACATTCTCTGCCGTTTGGCCCATGTGGTAGCCGTTGAAGGCATCCCAGAGACCGTCTTTAATCATGGTGTCGATGTAGGAAACGTCACCCATTTTGACACCTGCGCGCAGGTGGGCGCAGTGGGTCGAGAGCGACATGTTTTCTTGCCCGCCGGCCGCGACAATCGCTGCGTCACCCAATTGGATGTGCTGGGCGGCCAATGCGACTGCCCGAAGGCCCGAACCGCAGACCTGATTGATGCCCCAAGCGGCAGCATCCATCGAAAGACCTGCGTGGATATGGGCCTGACGCGCCGGGTTCTGGCCCTGACCGGCGGTCAGGACTTGGCCGAGGATAGTTTCGGAGACTTCGGATTTGTCGATGCCTGCGCGGGCGACGACGGCTTCCAGCACTGCCGCACCAAGTTCGTGTGCCGGCGTGTTTGCAAAAGAACCGCTGAACGAGCCCACAGCCGTGCGGGCTGCCGATGCGATAACTACGTTGGTCATGGGTTTCCTCCACCAATTGACGCGAAGGCCGCGACCCGGAGCCGGGAGCCCTCCGCCTTCTCCCGTCCCATAACCGAAATGCCGCGTTGCGGCAACCTTGGGGTTCCATGCGGCATAGTAGGGTGCGAAATTGACGCAGCGGAAACTAGCCTGCCTTCGCGGCTTTGGTTTCTCGCCAAGGAGGCGAGACGGTTGGGGCACCAAAAAGATAGCCCTGCAAACAGTCAACATTTGCGGATGCCAGCCAGTTCGCATCTGCTTCGTTTTCCACCGAAACGGCGACCGTAAACATGTCGAACTGGGAGGAGATGGCGATCAGAGCTCGCGTAAGGACTTGATTGTCTGTGCTTTTGCTAATGCCTCGAATGAACTGCCCGTCAATCTTGACGATATCTAAATAGAAGTCACGAAGGTGCCTCAAGGATGTGAAGCTGGACCCGAATTCGTCCATCGCGAAGGTCACACCTTTTCGTTGCAGATTCTGCATCAAGGAAAGCAGTAGCTCTGGAACAAGCATGGCCGAAGCTTCTGTCACTTCCAGTATGAGGCGTTCTGCCAGAGTGTTGTTTCGCGCCAGCATGTTTTCGAGAATCCGATTCCATTTCGGGTAACCGATGGAACGCGCCGACATATTGATCGAGAGTCGCAGCGTCGGGTGCCGCATCAGCGCACGCAGTCCCATTTCCAATGCGGCACAATCGATCTCGCGCCCAAGCTCGGTGGCTTCCACGGCTCCGATGAAATCGCGGGCCGGGATCACCCTGCCGGTTTCGTCCAGAATGCGGATCAGCCCTTCGTAGAACGCGACCCTACCGTGGGCTGCACTTTGAACGATCGGCTGGTAGGCAAGGCGCAAGTTGCCATGGCGCACGGCTTCTGCAACCATAACCAGCGCATTCCTGTCTCTGGCTTCGACAGCAAGAGTGAGCGGATCGTCAACATCAACCAACTAGCCACGCGCCTTTTTTCGAGAAACCTGCATTTTCTGCTCCGACCGCTTTTTGGGCCCAGAGAACCGCATGGAGCTTAACGAAGGCTGAAACGCCAAATTTTACTGAGAGAAACGTAAGGGAACGAAAATGCAGGGAAGATGCGCTTGGGCCGGAAACGATCCGCTCTACTGCGAGTACCATGATGCAGAATGGGGCCGGCCCGAATTCGACGGAAATCGGCTTTTCGAGATGCTTGTTCTCGAAGGTTTTCAGTCGGGCCTTTCCTGGATCACAATTCTGCGTAAGCGCGGAGGGTTCCGCCGTGTTTTCATGGGGTTCGACCCAGTGAAATTGGCGGATTGGGGAGAAGCCGAAGTGGCGGCTGCGCTCGCCGATCCTGGGATCGTCAGGCATCGCGGAAAGATCGAAGCGACCGTGAAGAACGCCCGCGCGTTCATTGGTTTGGGTGGTGCTCAGGCGTTTTCCGACTTCCTCTGGAGCAGCGTAAACCACGTTCCCTTCCAGCGAAATGCGTCGAATTTGAAAGAGATACCCTCGAAAAACGAGGCATCGATCGATCTTGCCAAGCGCCTAAAGCGCGCAGGTTTCGGGTTTTGCGGCCCGACAACTGTTTACGCCTTCATGCAGGCGTCAGGCATGATCAACGATCATGTTGTTACCTGCGAATGCCACGCGGAAGTCAGTGCGCTCGCGGCGTCACTCTGAGAGCCCGGCAAGTGACAATACCTGTTCGGCGACCTCGCCAATCCCGTTCCCATGGCGCGCTTGCATGAAAATGTGCGGCTTGCCCTTACGCACGAGCAAGGCATCGCGATCCAGAACTGCCAGATCAACGCCGACATAGGGAGCGAGGTCGGTCTTGTTGATCAGCAGAAGATCCGATTTCGTAATGGCGGGCCCGCCCTTGCGGGGAATATCTTCGCCCGCAGCCGTGTCGATAACGTAGATTGTAATGTCTGCAAGCTCTGGGCTGAAGGTTGCGGACAAGTTGTCGCCACCACTCTCGATCAAGATGATGTCCAGATCGGGATGCCGCCGTTCGAGTTCGGCAACAGCAGCAAGGTTCAAAGATGCATCTTCCCTGATCGAGGTATGTGGGCAGCCCCCTGTTTCCACACCGATCAGGCGGTCTTCCGGGAGTATTTGAAGGCGCATGATGGCTTCCGCATCCTCGCGAGTGTAAATGTCGTTCGTAATGACGCCGATGGAAAACCGGTCTTTCAATTGCCGGGCGAGTTGCGCGGTCAGTGATGTTTTTCCTGCCCCAACAGGGCCGCCAATCCCCACTCTCACGGGGCCATTCTTGCTTTTCATGTCTTGAAGATCCTCAGGGATTGAGTGGCATGTTTCATGGATGAAATGTCGGAAAGAAAGGATGCCGAGTAGAGATCGGCTTCTGAGGCATTCATGGCCTCGGCCGCGATTTCAACGATTATAGGGAAAAGCGCGCGCTGGATTCTCTGTGAGTCAGTTTGACCGAGGGGCACGAGCCTTTGTGCGACGGAGCAGAGATTTGCGACGAAGGCATGGAGATAAGCCCTAACGGCAAACTCCACCTCCAGCTTTTCCCGACGAATAGCCGTGCCCAATGCGGCTACGAACACCAATCCGGCTTCGTCGGGATGCCCCCAGACATCACACATCACGCGAGAAAAGGCCGCGCCTTGATCTATTGCCTCGATGTGGCGCTCGACGCTGGGGGCGAGTGACAGGGCAAGTTCGTGAACCCTCTTTGGCACTTCGCCGTTCGCTGCCAGCGCAACAAGGATCGCGTCTGTACGCATCGAGCCATGTTCCAACAGATCTTCGAGCCAGTGCTGTACCGATGCGCCATCGCAGACCAGTCCGCTGGAAATGGCCCACTCCATGCCGTGGGAATAGGCGAAGGCACCGATTGGAAAGCTCGGAGAGAGCCACTGCAAAATCGTAAGTGATCCGAATTCGCTATCCATGGTGGGCGCTATGAACGTGATCGTGGCTAAGGCTGCGGCCAAAACCGTAGGCACCACCTTCCGGCCTGAACGGTTCAACCACGTGCTGGCTCTGCCCCCCAAGTTGAGCGATCATGTGTTCAATGACGTGGTCCCTTTGGATCAGCAGCCGTGCGGCTTCGATCTGGCAAGGGGTGTGCCGATTGCCGATGTGCCACGCGAGGCGAACCAGATTGGCCCCTGTGATGGCGGCCAATTCTTCGGCTTTTGCCTTGATCGTCACGAAGCGCCCGTCCGAGAGGGACAGCTGCATGCCGTGATCGAGGCTAATGGTCTTTTCGAAATCCACGAGGAAGTCTGTCCCACAATCCGTCGTAAGCCTCTTTCGCCGCAGGAAGCGCCCATCATAGTCCAAGGAGCAGATCATCGGATTTGCCGGGAATGGAACTGGTCCGGCATGGATAGAATGTGTGACTGGCAGTGCTTTTTGCATTGTTTCAGAACAGGAAGTAGCGCTGTGCCATCGACAAAATGTCCGCGGGCTGACAGGTTAAAAGAACACCATCAGCGCGCACCTCGTAGGTTTCGGGGTGGACTTCGATCTGAGGCGTTGCATCGTTGAGTTTCAAATCGGCTTTGCCGATGGAGCGTGTGTTCTTGACTGCGAGTGTTTGCTTGGCGAGCCCAAGCTTCTCTCGAATGCCATTGGCCTCTGCCGCTGCCGAAACAAACGTGACGGCGGAGTGCTCAACGGCCCGACCCAAAGCTCCGAACATGGCGCGGGAGTAAACGGGCTGTGGCGTCGGAATGGAGGCGTTCGGGTCCCCCATCTGGGCCGCCACGATCATGCCTCCCATCAGCACCATTTCGGGCTTCACGCCGAAAAAGGCAGGGGACCAGAGTACGAAGTCCGCGCGCTTTCCGACTTCGATAGAACCGATTTCCTGCGCGATACCATGCGCGATCGCTGGATTGATGGTGTATTTGGCCACGTAACGTCTGGCACGGAAGTTGTCGTTTTCGCCGGTTTCTTCCGCGAGGCGCCCGCGCTGGCGTTTCATTTTATCTGCAGTTTGCCACGTGCGGATGATGACTTCGCCAACCCGGCCCATCGCTTGGCTGTCAGATGCGATGATCGAAAACGCTCCCATGTCATGCAGAATGTCTTCTGCGGCAATCGTTTCCCTGCGGATGCGGCTTTCGGCAAACGCGATGTCTTCCGGGATCGACTTGTCGAGATGATGGCAGACCATCAACATATCGAGGTGCTCTTCCACAGTGTTTGTGGTGAAAGGCCGCGTCGGGTTCGTCGAGGAGGGAAGGACGTAGCTCTCACCACAAATCTTGATGATGTCCGGTGCGTGGCCGCCGCCCGCGCCTTCCGTATGGAAGGCATGGATAGTGCGACCTTTAAGGGCGTTAATCGTATGCTCCACGAAGCCGGATTCGTTGAGTGTGTCGGTGTGGATCATCACTTGCACATCCAGGGCATCGGCTACGCCGAGGCAGCAATCGATGGCGGCAGGAGTTGACCCCCAGTCTTCATGGAGCTTCAGCGCGCATGCACCGGCGAGAACCTGCTCTTCTAGTGCTGCGGGAAGGGAGGCATTGCCCTTGCCCGCAAACGCTAGGTTCATCGGCAAACCATCTACTGCCTGTAACATGCGCCCAATATGCCATGGGCCAGGTGTGCATGTCGTAGCGAGGGTGCCATGTGCAGGGCCAGTGCCGCCGCCCAACATGGTTGTTACGCCGGAGTGCAAGGCATCTTCGACCTGTTGTGGGCAGATATAGTGGATATGGCTGTCAAAGCCGCCTGCAGTCAGGATCCTGCCTTCCCCAGCAATAATCTCGGTGCCGAGGCCGATAATGATGGTCACGCCGGGTTGGATATCCGGGTTGCCTGCCTTCCCAAGAGCGACAATACGGCCATCCTTCAGGCCGACATCGGCTTTGAATATCCCTGTCCAGTCCAGAACGAGCGCGTTTGTGATGACAGTGTCGACTGCGCCTTCCTGCCTGGTGCGCTGGGACTGCCCCATACCGTCACGGATCACTTTGCCGCCGCCGAACTTGACCTCCTCGCCGTAGTAGGGCGCATTCGTGGTGCCCGAGGCTTCGGCAATCAGATCGCGCTCAACCTCGATGAAGAGCTCCGTATCTGCCAGCCGGACCCGATCGCCCACCGTCGGGCCGTATATCATTGCGTAATCGCCGCGGGACATCCGTGCAGGCATTTAGAGCGCTCCCATGACTTTTTGGTTGAAGCCGTAAATCTGGCGTAGTCCGGCCAACGGGATCAGGGATACTTCTCGCTCTTGCCCAGGTTCGAAGCGGACTGCGGTTCCGGCCGCAATGTCGAGGCGCGTGCCATGAGCGGCTTCGCGATCAAATTCCAGCGCGGGATTGGTTTCAGCGAAGTGATAGTGCGAGCCAACCTGAATGGGGCGGTCGCCGGTATTGCTGACGAGAAGTGTGATAGAGGAACGACCTTCATTGAGAACGATATCGCCGGAGCGAGGGATGATTTCACCGGGGATCATGACGAACTTCCGAATTCCGAAAGGACAAAGCACGCAAGCCGCCTGCGACACAGATCATTGCGAGAGCGAACGCGACAGTTTTCCAGTCTGAGCCATGAATGTGGGGCGTGGCGCTATGCGCGAAAGCGGTTCCGGGGAGCAAAGACACGAGCGAGACAATTAGAGCTTTCATGTGATCTCCTATCGAATGGGCTTATGGACGGTGACGAGTTTCGTGCCGTCCGGAAAAGTGGCTTCGACCTGCACTTCGGGGATCATCTCGGCGACCCCCTCCATGCAGTCTTCCTTCTTCAAGATCGTCGCACCGTACTGCATCATCTCTGCAACCGATTTGCCGTCGCGGGCACCTTCGACTACCACGTCGCAAATCAGCGCAATCGCCTCGGGGTGATTGAGCTTGACGCCTCGCGCCAGTCGCTTCCGCGCGACTTCTGCAGCCATGGCCACGAGGAGTTTCTCTTTTTCACGTGGGGAAAGGTTCATTACAGTCTCCAGCATCGCGGCAGGGAACTGCCGGAAAGTAAAGTAAGAGCAGGTATCAGGGCGCGACGGAGGGCAAGACCGTCTTCTGCCAAATAGCGCGCGACAAGCAGGTCTTGCGCGAGCAGGGAGCAGCCCGAGGTTTCTGTTTGCAGCGCGACCAGCCGTCCTGTGTAGAGGTGCGCGTTAGGGTCACGGAAAACGAGCAGAGCCGAGGCTCGATGCCCATTCGCAACGGCGGGGCGGTCAAGGATTTCACTAATCCGGCCGTTCAATCGGGTCTTGTCTTGCCAAACCAAACGCCCGCCAACGAGTAGGGACACCTCGTCGGTAAGGCTTCCCGCGATACTTGTCTCGCCCATGGCCAAGCGTCCGAAAAGGATGCTTTCAACAGCGAGGATTCGCGCGTCATCAGAAGCGTCTATTTTCAAGCGACGTTTGAGCCGCCCAACATCGTAGAAAATCGTTTCCTGCGGCACCCAATACAGTTCAGCGCTTCCGGACGCAGTGAGCCGGGTGGTGACGCTACCGTGCAGTGCGTCACCCGAAGAGCGATAAACCCTTTCGCAAGCCTGCGTCGAGACGCTGAGCTTCGACTGACCGGCAAGGCTGATCTCTGTCTCCAGTGTGTCTCCACCCGCGATGCCGCCTGACGTGTTGATAAGTGTGACTTCCGGAAGCGCATTGCGGGGGAACAAGACCTTGAGGCAGCCCTTCTGGAACAAATCCTCCAGCCGCCCGTCACGACCCATGGCAATCCGTAACTGCCCTTCTGAGCGAGGGAGGGTCTGAGGCGGATCGGCGGCGAAGTCTTTCATGAAGTGCTCTTGGGCTTGCCCGCGAAATTTGCATGATTTTTTCAAGTGGAGTGGGGCCTATCCCGCAGCGGCAGGTAATTGCGCCGTCGGGATGGCAGGGTTCGAGTAATAAGTGGGCGCTTTGCCCAAAAAGTGATCAAGCCGGAATCCCGTTGGCCCTCTTGCTGGTTCAACCTTCAAAGAAGGTATCGCGACATTTCCTATCTCACACCTTGTAGGTCGGACCGTTTCGGCGGCATGCTCCGCCTTGATCCGATCCGCCATGCGCGGGCTGACTGCAAGAAGGAATGACGTGATGAGAAATGGTGGCAGACTGCTGGTGGAAAGCCTTGCGGCACTCGGTGCGAAAAAGGCTTTCGGGGTTCCCGGGGAAAGCTATTTGGCCGTTCTCGATGCGATGCATGATACCGTAGGGGCCTTTGATTTCGTCTTGTGCCGCAACGAGGGCGGGGCCGCGTTTATGGCGGCGGCTTGGGGGAAGTTGACGGGGGAACCGGGCATCTGCCTCGTTACCCGAGGGCCGGGTGTTACGAACGCGTCGATCGGCATTCACACGGCAATGCAGGACTCCTCGCCGATGTTGGTGTTCGTGGGGCAAGTTGGAACGGACATGAAGGGGCGTGAGGCCTTTCAGGAAATCGACTATCGGGCAGTCTTTGGTTCGATGGCGAAGTGGGTTGTCGAGATCGATCAAGTCCACCGTGTTCCGGAAATTCTGGCGCGTGCATGGACTACGGCAATGAGTGGCAGGCCCGGGCCGGTGGTCGTTGCATTGCCCGAAGATATGTTGACCTCCGTAAGCTCTGCACAGCCACTGAAACGTGCCGCACAGATTGCGGAGCCAAATCCGGACCAAGCTTCATTGGAGGCCGCACTTTCTTTGCTTTCCAAGGCAAGCCGCCCTGCGATCATGATCGGTGGGAGCAGCTGGAACGATGAAGGCCGCGAGGCGCTGCAGGCATTTGCCGAGCAATCTGATATTCCCGTGATTGCGGCGCTTCGTTATCAGGACATGTTCGACAATCATTCGCCCTGTTATGGGGGTGATCTTGGCCTCGGGCTTTCGGCCGGTGTGCGGCGCACCTTGGCCGAAGCGGATGTCGTTTTGGCTATCAATACTCGGTTCGGCGAGATTTCAACGGAAGGGTACACCCTTTTCGAGGTGCCAGAACCGAAACAGAAAATCATCCATGTCCACGGTTCCGACCGCGAAATAGGTAAGATTTATATTCCTGAGATCGGTATCCATTCCGGCCCGAACGCTTTCGCATTGGCGCTGCGACCCTTGAAGGGCAACTGGGCAACATGGAGGGCCGAGGCGCGTGCCGCCTATGAAGCGAACTTTGATTTGCCGCCGCAACCTTCCCCGGTGGACATGGGTATCGTCACGGCACATCTCCGCGATGTTCTGCCTGAGGACGCGATCCTGACTAACGGAGCGGGCAATTTTACTGCTTGGCCCAACAAGTTCTTCAAGTTCGGGAAGAAGGCCAGACTGCTAGGCCCGCAATCCGGTGCCATGGGCTATGGCTTTCCGGCGGCGATTGCGGCGAAGGTGGCCTTTCCTGAAAGAGTTGTCGTCTGCTTCGCAGGGGACGGCGATTTCCAGATGAATTGTCAGGAGCTTGCAACAGCAGCACAGGCGGGTGCCCAACCGATTGTGCTGGTGCTGAACAACGGCATCTACGGGACGATCCGTGCACATCAAGAGCGCCATTATCCGGAGAGGGTGTCGGGAACGACGATGTTCAATCCAGACTTCGCCGCTCTCGCCCGCGCCTATGGCTTCCATGGTGAACGTGTTTCCTGTACAGAAGAGTTCCCAGAAGCGTTCCAGCGCGCCTTGGCATCCGGTACGGGTGCGGTGCTTGAGTTGGATATATCGCCCGAAGCACTGACACCTAGGGTGACCCTATCGCAGATGCGGGCAGCGGCGCTGGCCTCTCAGAAAAAGACGTGATCTTAGCCCAAGGTGTTCCGGCCTGATCGCGAGTACTTGGGTCGGAGCACAGTGCGTCTGGGAGATTGGTCTCTGAGTTCATTAGTACGGCCAATATCCTAGCCTCGACTTCTCCGAAGTCGGATATGAGCGGATCGTGGAGCGGCGCCATTTCCGAGAGGCAGCGGTTATTTGATCGAGAATTGCCCATTCGATGAATGGGTTTGAATCCTTTGAGGGCTTTTTAAATGCAGGGGACAACTTCTACAGCCATCGCCGAGATTGAGCGGCACCTCGGCCCTTTGTCAGGAAAGCGCTTGCTCGACGTTGGGTGCGGCTCTGGTGGGTTACGGGTGCAAATCGAAAAGCTCGGAGCAAACTGGACAGGTTTGGAGCCGTTCGCCGAGGGCGGTGAGCCAAAGATTATCAAGGCCCCCGCACAGAAGATGCCTTTCCCCGAGGCAAGCTTCGAAGGCGTGATCTTCGTCAATTCCTTGCATCACGTTCCCGCTGAATTCATGAAATCCGCTCTCGCGGAGGCAGCGCGCGTGCTGGCTGGAAGCGGGCGAATTGTGATTATCGAACCTGAAATCGAAGGAGCGCTTTCGAAAGTGGTTGCTGTGGTTGATGACGAAACTCAAATCCGCTCCGAAGCTCAGGCTGCAATAGATGCTGCGATCTACAGCGGTCAACTGAAAGAAGCAGCTACACAGCTGTACATGCGCATAGAAAAATACGCGTCTTTCGATGAGTTTCGCCAAAAAATTTCTGCCGTTTCTTCTGAGCGGGCATCGCTGATTTCGGGCCGGGCAGACGCATTGAAACGCGCATTTGAAGCCCGCTCTGCATTTGATGGCGTCAATTGGCTATTGGAGCAGCCTATGCTCGCTCGGGTTCTCGAGCTTCCTCGGAATCCTTGATCGGGCCGATATAGCGCGCGGCTGACCAGCTTCCGTCGGCGATGAGCCTTTGCACCAAGGAAATGAATGTTGAGATAACCACCTCTTCGGCGCGAGATGGGGCGCGGTTTGGCGAAGGAACGATGCAGGCCTTTCGCCAGAAGCCAGGGTAGGAAAAGCGCGAGATCGTCAGGTCGCCGCTTGTCGCTGCTGCGGTCACTGCATGTCTCGGCAAGATCGAAATTCCGACACCGGAAGCCACGAGTTTGGCGATGTTGGCGTAGGAGTCGATTTCAACCGTCACGGCCAGTTCGACACCTTCTTCGCTTGCATGTCTATCGAGCAGATCTCTCAGGCCGTGCCCGCGCGAGGGCAGGATCAAAGAGTTGCCCGTCAGGTCAGGCAAGGTGAGCACAGGGTCAAGCGGTGTTCCGGGCGAAGAAATGACCACCAGCTCTTCTTCCACCAGTTTAACCGCAGAAAGGCCCTTCTCAGATACTGGAGCGTAAAGCACGCCAATGTCGACTTGGCCGTCTTTCAGCCATTCTCCGACAAAGCCGCTCATGGCCTCGGCCACGGTGAGAGTGATCCGTGGGTAGCGTTCCCTAAGAGTATTCAGCAACGGGATTGCAACGATACCGCTGATAGTCCCCGGCAATCCGATCCTTACGGTTCCTGTGGGATCGTTTTCCAAGCTCTGGATTTCTTCCTTCAAGCGCGTGAAATCATCAACGATTGTTCGTGAGCGTCTTGCAAGAATGGTTCCGGCAGCCGTCGGCTGGACGCCTTTAGAAGTGCGAAGGAGCAGCGCGGTACCCAGCTCTTCCTCCATGTTCTTCAGATGCAAAGACAAAGCAGGCTGAGCCACGCCCAGCTTGTTTGCGGCACGCGTGATCGAGCCTTGGTCAACGATTTCAAGGTAGTAGCGAAGCTGCCTTAGATCCATATAAAATTATTATCACATGATTTTGTTATGGCGAAGAGATAAAACATATATTTGTGGCATGATGTTTTGGATGGTAGCGAACATGCATCAGCCATCGGGAGGTCAGTATGCTCATTGAAGATTACCAAGAGATCCGCGATGCGGTGCGGGCGCTTTGCACGGAGTTTCCGGCAGAGTACCACCGCAAAGTGGACGAGCGCCGTGGCTACCCTGAGGAATTCGTGGAAGCACTGACTCGTGCAGGGTGGATGGCCGCATTAATTCCCGAAGAATATGGCGGCTCCGGATTGGGGCTGACGGAGGCCTCCGTCATCATGGAAGAGATCAACCGCTCCGGCGGCAACTCGGGTGCGTGCCACGGGCAGATGTACAATATGAACACTCTGATCCGACACGGGTCGGAGGAGCAGCGTCAGAAGTACCTGCCAAAGATCGCCACTGGCGAACTTCGCCTGCAATCCATGGGGGTGACTGAACCAACCACCGGAACGGACACGACAAAGATCAAGACGACAGCCGTTCGCAAAGGAGACCGTTATGTGGTCAACGGTCAGAAGGTATGGATTAGCCGCGTCCAGCACTCCGATCTGATGATCCTCCTGGCGCGCACAACACCTTTGGCTGATGTGAAGAAAAAGTCTGAAGGCCTCTCGATCTTCTTGGTGGATGTGAAGGAGGCGATGCAAAAGGGGATGCAGGTTCGGCCAATCCTGAACATGGTGAACCACGAAACGAATGAACTCTTCTTCGACAACCTGGAAATTCCGGCAGAGAACTTGATCGGAGAAGAGGGGCAAGGTTTCAAATATATTCTGACCGGCCTGAATGCCGAGCGAGCGTTGATTGCTGCTGAATGCATTGGTGATGGTTACTGGTTCACCGACAAGGTGACAGATTACGTGCGGGAGCGCACTGTTTTCGGGCGCCCGATCGGCCAGAACCAAGGTGTCCAGTTCCCGATCGCAGAAGCCTTTATCGAAGTCGAGGCGGCCAATTTGATGCGGTACAAGGCTTGCGCTCTCTTCGACGCCGGGCAGCCCTGTGGAGCGGAGGCCAATATGGCCAAATATCTTGCGGCCAAGGCAAGTTGGGAGGCGGCCAACGCCTGCATCCAGTTCCACGGTGGTTTCGGTTTTGCCTGTGAGTATGATGTCGAACGCAAATTCCGCGAAACGCGCCTCTATCAGGTCGCGCCGATTTCAACCAACCTGATCCTGTCCTATGTCGCCGAGCACGTGCTTGGCCTGCCGAGGTCCTTCTAATGGGACGCCCGCTTGAAGGATTGACGGTCGTCGCAATCGAGCAGGCTGTTGCTGCGCCTTTTGCCACCTCGCGCCTAGCGGATGCAGGGGCGCGTGTGGTGAAGGTCGAGAGGCCGGAAGGAGACTTTGCGCGCGGTTACGATGCTGTTGCGGCGGGTCAGTCGAGCTACTTTGTCTGGTTGAACCGAGGCAAAGAAAGCCATGTTCTTGATCTTACGACACCGCAAGGGAAGGCAGCCTTGACAGATCTGCTCGCAGAGGCGGATGTTCTGGTTCAGAACCTGAAGCCCGGTTCCTTGGAGCGTTTAGGGTTTGGCCGGGCTGAACTTCGCGCGCGGTATCCCAAACTGATCACCTGCTCGATTTCAGGTTACGGAGAGGCAGGCCCGATGGCGGATCGCAAGGCCTATGATCTCCTCATTCAGGCCGAAAGTGGGTTATGCTCGATCACCGGCGGACCTACAGAGCCTTCCCGGGTGGGTGTCTCGATCGTCGATATCGCGACCGGAGCCACTGCCTACAGCGCCATTCTAGAAGCCTTGATCAAGCGTGGGGTAACCGGGCTTGGTTCGGATATCTCGGTTTCGATGTTCGATGTTATCGCGGAATGGCTAACGGTGCCTCTCCTGAACCACGAAGGCGGGAAGACACCGCAACGCGTCGGCCTCGCGCATCCTTCAATTGCGCCATATGGTGTATTCTACACTCAAGACCAGCGACCGATCCTGATCTCGATCCAGAGCGATCGCGAGTGGCGGGATCTGTGCGAACAATTCCTGGAGCGCCCCGATCTGGGTCGTTCTGCGGAGTTTGAAAGCAACGTCTTGCGGGTTCAAAACCGGAGCGCCACTGATGCGATTGTGGCGGAAGCGTTCGGGAAAAAGACATCGGATGATGCGATCGCACGTTTGAATGCGGCCGGGATTGCCTTTGCGGCGGTTAACGACATGCAGGGCCTTTCAGGCCACCCCCAATTGCGCAGAATCGAAGTCCAGACGCCTCGCGGAATTGTGGCACTACCTGCGCCAGCTCCGATTTTCGCTGATGAAACAAGAGATTATGGGGCGGTTCCTTCTCTCGGTGGAAATTAATTAATCTCTGGGTTGTCTTTCTGAAGCAAATTAATGCCTAAATAGGGTAATTAATATATCCTAAAGGGTATATTTAGGCTTGGCATTCCCTAAAATCGTCATCATTTTGACATGTGTTTTCGTGTCGCCGTCAAACCTATATCAAACTCTTAGCGTCTAACTCCCTTTAACGGTTGGAAGAAATGCCACTGAAGGGATGGAGCCGTTTGGGTTTTTGCAGGTCGTATCTGGTGGAAAGTTATTATCCAGTATGCCCTTAGCGTTTGCTGCATCTGCTAAATACTGACGTTCTTCCTGCCGTTCTAACTCTCAAGGGCCTCTTTACGGAGGCCGATTGGGTTTGCCTTGTTGACGGGGTTTTGGAATGGCCACGAGTTTTAAACTCTTCTACCTGGGCACTGCGGCTGCCATCGATACGGTAGAAGGGAATATTACATCAGAAAACCATAACGCTCTGAACAATTTGACGTTCGGGAGCGCAGGCAATCCTGTTGCCCAGAATGTCGGCACTCTTAGCCCCGACGGCAGACACTCAGGGCGGGCCTGACGCGAGAGTGCGGCTTTAACGGGCCGCGACGTTGACGATCTGGGTGCTGCCGAGGCCGAGCCAGTCGAGCGCTTCTTCATGGCTTGCCACGATCTTGACCTTAGCCGCGACGTCTTCAGGCAGGCTCATTCGGTAGCGGTGGGCGATGAACTGGCTCGGGCCGGAATCGGCGATGGTTGCCCCGCGCTCGAAAGTATCGAGACGGCGCAGGTATTGGCCTGAGAGTATGTCGAAGAGCTTCTTCATCGAGCGGGCATAAAGATTGGTTTCTTCGATGCCGGACAGATCGCAATATTCGAAGCGGGCGGTCGGAAGTTTCGAGTCTATGAGAAGGCGGTCATACATGGACAGGACTTCGGAGAGAGTAACATTCCCCCAGAACACCTCGATCAATAGAGCCGGCTTTTTCTTGAAATGGTATGTGCAGGGCATAGGGCCACCCTTGGAAATTCAGTATGTCCACATTGTAGTTCAAATACTGAACCGCAGGGAGCGCTATTCGGACAGGGACCCAATCAAAGCGTATGCCTCAGGCGAGTCCCACTTTGCCGGACCAGTCAAGCGTGCCACTTCCTGTCCATCCGGATCGATCAAGAGAACTACAGGCAGGCCCAGAATGCCCAACGCGCGGGCCAGTTGCTGGTTGGGGTCGGTGTGCCGGGGGAGGTTGGTCACCTCGATGCCATCCATGAAGCGGGCGACTTTGGCGGGGTTGTCGCGACCTGTGGCGATGGTGACGACCTCGAATTTCTCGCCGCCGTAAGCGGATTGGAGCGCAGAGAGCATCGGCATTTCTTCGCGGCAGGGCGCGCACCATGTGGCCCAGAGATTGAGGAGCACCCATTTGCCTTTGTAGTCCGAGAGGGAACGGGTGGCGCCATCTGCGGTTTGGAATGTGGCTTCGGGCAGGGCTTTCGGCTCGGCGTGGGCCACGATTTTGGCCATGTCGCCCACGAGGAACGGCGTGATGTCTTGGGCGGTTGCAGGGTTTGCGAAGGCGGCGAGGCCCGTGTAAAGGACCGTAGCAAGACGTTTCAGCATTTGTCCCTCCGAAAGGCATGCCATGACCAAGACTTCGAACCAGATGTGGGGCGGCCGTTTCGTCGCCGGACCCGATGCGATCATGGAGGCAATTAACGCCTCGATCGGGTTCGACAAGCGGATGGCACGGCAAGACATCGAAGGCTCGCGTGCCCATGCGGCGATGCTGGCCGCACAGGGTATTCTGACGAATAACGATGCGGAGACGATCCGTGAAGGGCTGCTCACGGTGTTGTCAGAAATCGAGGGCGGAACGTTCGAGTTCTCGACGGCGCTGGAAGACATCCACATGAACGTGGAAGCGCGGCTGAAAGAGATCATCGGCGAGCCTGCGGGGCGTTTGCACACGGCGCGTTCGCGCAACGATCAGGTGGCGACGGATTTCCGCCTCTGGGTGCGCGACCAGATGGATGCGGCGATTGCCGGGATCGAAGGGCTGATGCGGGCGTTTCTGGGCCAAGCGGAAGCGGGGGCCGAGTGGGTGATGCCGGGCTTCACGCATTTGCAGACTGCCCAGCCCGTGACTTGGGGCCATCACATGATGGCCTATGTGGAGATGCTTTCGCGCGACCTGTCGCGCTTCAAGGATGCGCGGGCGCGGATGAACGAATGCCCCTTGGGGTCTGCGGCTTTGGCGGGCACATCTTTCCCGATTGATCGCCATGCGACGGCGGCGGCGCTGGGCTTTGACCGCCCGACCGCCAATTCGCTCGATGGCGTTTCGGATCGGGATTTCGCGCTGGAGTTCCTCGCCTGCTCGTCGATCTGTGCGATGCACCTGTCGCGGTTTGCGGAGGAGCTGGTGATCTGGTCTTCGGCGCAGTTCCGGTTCGTGCGGATGTCTGACCGCTGGTCGACGGGTTCGTCGATCATGCCGCAGAAACGCAACCCCGACGCGGCTGAGTTGATCCGCGCCAAGATCGGGCGGATTTTCGGGGCGAATGTGGCCTTGATGATGGTGATGAAGGGCCTTGCGCTGACCTATTCGAAGGACATGCAGGAAGACAAAGAGCAGGTGTTTGACGCCGCCGATAACCTCATGCTGGCCTTGGCCGCGATGACGGGGATGGTGGGTGACATGACTGCGAACCGCGAGACGATGGCGAAAGCTGCCGGCGCGGGCTTCTCGACCGCGACCGATCTGGCCGATTGGCTGGTGCGGGCGCTGGGCCTGCCCTTCCGCGATGCGCATCACGTGACGGGCACGCTGGTGGCGAAGGCGGAAGCCAAGGGCTGTGACCTGCCGGACTTGAGCCTTGCCGAGATGCAGGCGGTGCATGAGGGGATCACGGAAGAGGTGTTCGGTGTGCTCGGGGTTGAAAACTCGGTGCGCTCGCGCATGTCTTATGGTGGTACTTCGCCTCATCGGGTGAAGGAGCAGATTGCGCGCTGGAAGGATGTTTTGAAGTGATGCGTTTGGTGCTGGCTTTGGTGGTGACGGGCGCTCTTCCGGGCTGTGGCGCGGATGGTGAGCCGGAGCGGCCCAAGGCGGCGTCCGGCGTTACGGTCAGCGGTGCGGCGCGTGTGGGTGTGGTGCTGTGCGACGGGAAAAAGTGCTGAAAGGATTGGTGCTGGTCGCCGTTCTGGCGGTGGCGGGCTGTGAGCGCGGTGCGCCAGCGGTGCGGCCGACGGGAGGTGCTACGGTCACCGTGACCCCTCAGGGCGTGAAAACCGGCGTTTCGGCGGGCTTGGCTTTGGGCATCTTGCGCGTAGGAGTTTCGCTGTGATCTCGCCGTTGCGGATGGTCTATCTCGGGCTGGCAGTCTGGGGTGCGGTGCACCCGATGCTTTGGTTCCTGCGCTATATGCAGGAGACGGGCACGGGCCTCTCTGGGTTGATCGACGCGTGGTATGTGAATGCTTCCACAACGGGGCTGACCTGGGATCTGACGATTGCGGCGATTGCGCTGACGGTGTGGATTCTGGCCGAGGTTTATGCGCGGCGGAACTGGGTGGCGCTCTTGGCTATTCCGGCGACCTTCTGCATCGGCGTGAGTTGCGGGTTGCCGCTTTATCTCTTCCTGCGGACGCGGCCCCTCTGAGGGCGTGAGCCGCGCTCTGCCCTTGCGCGCTTTCCCTCGCGTGATATGAGCCTTGCGACCAATCCGACGGAGGCCGCGCGATGGACCATTTCCTTTACAAGAACGGTGTTCTGCACGCCGAAGATGTGGCTATTCCCGAGATCGCGGCGGCTGTCGGTACGCCGTTCTACGTATACTCACGCGCGACGTTGGTGCGGCACTTCCGCCTCTTCGACGAGGCGTTGAAGGGCATGGACCACCTCGTATGCTACGCGATGAAAGCGGCAAGCAACGTGGCTTTGCTGAAGATCCTCGCGCAGGAAGGCGCGGGGATGGATGTGGTTTCGGGCGGCGAATATGCGCGGGCGAAAGCGGCGGGCGTTCCGGGGGAGCGGATCGTGTTTTCGGGCGTGGGCAAGACGCGCGAGGAGATGCGGGCAGCGCTGACGGGTGGTATCCGCCAGTTCAACGTGGAAAGCGAACCCGAGATGGAGGTGCTGAACGAAGTGGCGCTTTCCTTGGGAGTGGTCGCGCCGATCACGGTGCGGGTGAACCCCGATGTGGACGCGAAGACCCATGCGAAGATTTCCACGGGCAAGAGCGAGAACAAGTTTGGCATTCCGATTGCCAAGGCGCGCGAGGTTTATGCCCATGCAGCGCGGCTGAAGGGGCTGAAAGTGGTCGGGATCGACGTGCATATCGGCTCGCAACTGACCGATCTGGAGCCGTTCCGGCTGGCCTATCGCAAGGTGGCGGAACTGACCGAGGCGCTGCGCGCTGACGGCCATGCGATCACGCGGCTCGATCTGGGGGGCGGTTTGGGCATTCCTTACACCCGTTCCAACGAAGCACCGCCGCTGCCTCTGGATTGGGGGCAGGTGATCCGCGAGGAAGTGGGGCATCTGGGCTGCGAGGTGGAAATCGAGCCGGGGCGGTTGATCGCGGGGAACGCGGGCATCCTCGTGTCCAAGACGATCTATGTTAAAGAGGGCGAGGGGCGGAAGTTCCTGATCCTTGATGCGGCGATGAACGATCTGGTGCGCCCTGCGATGTATGACGCGCACCACGATATCATTCCGGTGATGGAAGCTAGCGCGGGCACGGAAGAGCGCCCGATGGATGTGGTGGGGCCGGTTTGCGAGTCGGGCGATACCTTCGCCAAGGGGCGCGATTTGCCGCCGATCAAGGCGGAGGATCTGGTGGCGTTCCGCTCGGCGGGCGCTTACGGCGCGGTGATGGCCTCGGAATATAACACGCGCCCGCTCATTCCGGAGGTGCTGGTGGATCGGCATCAATTCGCCGTCATTCGCGCCCGGCCGACCTTTGACGAAATGATAAAGCGCGATACCATCCCCGAATGGTTGTAACGCGGGGCGCTTCGCCTTTCAGACGTTACCCTTTCGGGAGAGCGCATGCGCACGCCTCAGACTGACGTGCTGAAGAAGCTGGTTTGGCCGTTACGGCTGACGCTTTGGGGCGTGCGGGCCGAGGCGCTTTCGCGTGCATTCTGGCCTTTGTGGTCTGTTCTTATCGCAGGGCTCGCCGCGCTGATGCTTGGCCTGCACGATCTTCTGGCTGTGGAAGTGGTTTGGGCCGCCGGCGTGGTTTGGGCGCTGGGGCTGGTTGCGGCATCCGTTTGGGGTGGGCGGCATTTGCGCTGGCCGTCGCGGGGCGAGGCGCTGGAGCGGCTCGACGCGACGATGCCGGGGCGGCCGATTACGGCATTGCTGGACGATCAGGCGATCGGTGCTGGAGATGCGGCTTCGGTGGCCGTGTGGCGCGCGCATCAGGCGCGGATGGCGGCACGGGTGGCTGATGCGAAGGCGGTGGAGCCGGATTTGCGGCTCTCGCGGCAAGACCCGTTTGCTTTGCGTTACGTGGCTTTGGCGGCTTTGGCGGTGGCGGTTCTATTCGGGTCGGTTGGGCGGATTTCAAGTGTAGCGGGGATGGCGCCCGGGCAGGGTGATGCCTTGTTGGCGGGGCCGTCGTGGGAAGGCTGGATCGCGCCGCCGGATTACACGGGGCTTCCGGTGGTCTACATGGCCGATCTTGGCCCCGATGTGCAGGTGCCGGAAGGCGCGGTGGTGACGCTGCGGTTTTACGGCGAGGTGGGCGCGTTGACGCTTTCCGAGACGGTTTCAGGCCGCGTGGATGTGTCTGCGGCGAGCGATCTGGCGCATGAGTTTACCGTGACAAAGGCGGGGCGCATCGAGGTGATGGGCAAGAATGGCCGGAGTTGGGCCATTGCGCTGGCACCGGATGCGCCGCCTGTCATCAGCGCGACGGGGGCTGCGACGGCGAGCGCGGACGGGGTGATGAGTCTGCCTTTTGCCGCATCGGATGATTACGGCGTTGTGGCTGGGCAAGCGCGGATCGAGTTGGATCTGGCGGCGGTGGATCGCCGTTATGGCTTGGCTGTGGAGCCGGAGCCGCGCGAGGCGGTGACTGTGGCGCTGCCCTTGCCGATTGCGGGAAGCCGCGCAGATTTCAAGGATACGCTGGTGGAGGATTTCAGCGAGCATCCTTGGGCGAACCTGCAGGTTCGGGTGACGTTGAGCGCCACGGATGCTTTGGAGCAGATGGGGGAAAGCCCTGCGCTGGAGATGCCATTGCGGGCGCGGCGCTTCTTCGATCCGCTGGCGGGGGCGATTATCGAGATGCGGCGCGATCTATTGTGGTCGCGCCAGAACGCGCCGCGGGTAGCGCAGCTTTTGAGGGCTGTTTCGCATCGGCCCGGCGAAGGCGTGTTCAAGCGCGAAACGGATTACCTGCGTTTGCGTGGGATCGTGCGGCGGCTTGAGGGCTATCAGGCTTACGGCCTCAGCGAAGAGCAGCGCGACGAGGTGGCGAAGGCCATGTGGGATTTCGCTATCGAGTTGGAAGAGGGCGATATCGATACGGCGCTGACGCGGATGCGCGAGGCGCAGGAGCGGTTGAACGAGGCGATGAAGAACGGCGCCTCGGAGCAGGAAATCGCCCGGCTGATGCAGGAATTGCGCGATGCGACGGATGATTACCTGCGCCAGCTGGCCCAGCAGGCGCGGCGGGATGCGGAGAATAATCCCGATCAGGATATGGCGGAGAACAACCTCGCCGACCCGAATGCGATGCAGATGACCCAGAACGACCTCCAGAAGATGATGGACGAGATCCAGAAGCTGATGGAGGAGGGACGGATGGCCGAGGCCCAGCAGGCTTTGGAAGAGTTGCGGCGCATGATGGAGAATATGCGCGTGACCCAAGGCCAGAACGGGCAAGGGCCGCAAAGCCCCGGTGAGCAGGCTATGGAGGGTTTGGCCGACACCTTGCGCCAGCAGCAGGGGCTTTCGGATCAGGCGTTCCGTGATTTGCAGGAGCAGTTCAACCCCGAGGCCAATCGGGGCGAGTCCCAAGGCAATGAGGGCCGGAATGGCGGTCAGGGCCGTGGGCAGAGCCATGAAGGGCAGGGCGCGGAAGGCCAAGAGCAAGGGCAGGGCGAAGGCCAGTCCGGTGAGCCGGGGCAAGAAACCGGCGGGGATGCGAAAGGTTCGTTGACCGAGCGGCAGGAGGCCCTGCGGCGCGAGTTGAACCGCCAGCGCGGGAACCTGCCGGGGGCGGGCACCGAGGCGGGCGAGACGGCGCGGGAAGCCTTGGGGCGGGCTGAAGGGGCGATGGAAGGCGCGGAAGAGGCGTTGCGGCGCGATGATCTGGCGGAAGCCATTGATCGGCAGGCCGAAGCGATGGAAGCGCTGCGCGACGGTATCCGCAACTTGGGCCGCGCGATGGCCGAGGATCGCCAGCAGAACCGTGGCCAGACGGGCCAAGCGATGGGCCAGCCCGAGGGGCAGCAGCGCGACCCGCTGGGTCGCCGTTCAGGAGCGAACGGGCAGGCGACGGGTACGGATGACGCCTTGTTACAGGGCGAGGATGTGTATCGCCGCGCGCAGGAGCTTTTGGACCAGATCCGCCGTCGTTCGGGCGAAGCGGAGCGCCCTGCGGAAGAGTTGGATTATCTGAAACGCCTGCTGGAGCGGTTCTGAGTTATTGGCTTTTACTGGCCTGCGGCGATGCTATCGAGCCAGAGGAGCAGGGATTGCGCCTCACCGTCTAGCCAGAGGCGGAGGCAGTCGATCCATTGCACGTAGCTGTCCAGATGGGGTTGGGTGGCGGGCAGGTTTTCGACGATCTGCGGGGCGTAGGCATAGGTTCCGCCCATCCCGAGTGCGATGACCACGGCGGTGATGAAGCCGGCGCGGCTGCCCGATTTCGCCGGGATTGCGGGGCCTTCGCCGCGCGGTGCTGCGGCGCGACCGGGGGTGTCGTGATCGTCGGCCTCTGCGGGGCGGCGGTCGGTGCCGGCGCGGAGGGTGGAATTGATCTGGTCAATGTCGGGCAGCAGTTCGCGCCGCGAGGCGGACTGGGCTGGAGCGGCAGGCGGTTCCTCGGCGGGGGTGGGTTTTGGCGCGGTTTGCACCTTTTCGCCTTTGAGACGGGCCATGCGTTCGCGCGCTTCGCGCTGGTGGCGTTCGGCTTCCGTCTCGGGGTCTTGCAGGCCGAGATCGGGCTGGGTTTCGAAGGCTTGCGCGCGCTGTGCTTCTTCTGCGCGGGCGCGGGCCTCACGCTCGGCTTCCTCGCGCAGGAGTTCCGCAATCGCCGGATTGAGTTGGCGGCGGAGGGCGGGGGCTGCGGCGACGGCGGGGGCCTTGTCGTAATCCTCGTCGTAGTCGTCGAAGGCCGGAGCGGGAGGCGGGGCCTCGGGTTCAGGCGCTTCAGCGGCGGCGGCTTCCGGTTCGGGCGCTTCAGCTTCGGGCGCGGGCGTGGTTTCCGGAGTGGGGTCGGACCATTCCTTGCTGAGAGGCTTCTGGCCCAGTTCCTCGGCAAGCTCGGTATCCTGGCTCGGGTGACGCTGGAACCATGTGGTGCCGCAGTTCGAGCATTGAACATCGCGCCCCGTTTCCGGAACGACGTCGTTCGGTACCTCGTATTGCGCGCCGCAATTCGGGCAGATGATCCGCATGTTGCTTCCCCTGACCGGCCATGTCATTCAAGCCACCCCAAACCACTCGTAAAAACACCAAACACTGGCACCTTATGGTGTAACGTGTTGGCGGAAAAGTGCAAAGCCGTGTTCTTGCTGGCAGCGTTGCATGTCTGCCTTTAAGAAGGCACAAAGAGGCGGCTTGCGACGGGTGCGGGCGGAATTGGGGGCAGCGTGATCGAGTTTGACCGGGTCGCGATGAGCTACGGCGGCGGTGAATTGTTTGGTGATATTTCGCTGAAAGTTCAGCCGGGGTCGTTCCATTTTCTGACGGGGCCTTCGGGCTCTGGCAAGACGACCTTCCTCAAGCTGGGATATGGCGCGCTTCTTCCGACTTCGGGGCAGGTTCGGCTTTTCGGGCAGGAAGTACGTTCGTTGGACCGTGACGGCGTGGCATTGGCGCGCCGCCGGATCGGTGTAGTGCATCAGGATGTGAAGTTTCTCGATCATTTGAGCGTGGCAGATAACGTGGCCCTGCCGCTGACCGTTTCGGGCCGCGATACGGCCGATCAACTGGCCAATCTGGACGAGCTTCTGGCGTGGGTGGGCCTGCGCGACAGGGCCGACGCTCTGCCTGCCGAGCTTTCGGGCGGTGAGCGGCAGCGGGCGGCTTTGGCGCGGGCCGTAATTATGCAGCCCGAGGTGGTTCTGGCGGATGAACCCACGGGGAATATCGACTGGGAAATGTCGCAGCGCCTGCTGACGCTTCTGGTGGAGCTGAACCGGATGGGCACGACCATTCTTGTGGCGACGCATGATCTGAATCTGATCCGCGCGGCGAAAAGCCATGTGCAGGCGCGGGTGCTCAGGATTTCCAACCGTCGTTTGCAGCTTGCGGGGGCTGATCTGTGAGCCGGGTTCAAGAGATGATCGCCGAGGCGTCGGCGCTGTTGATCGGGGATCCGCAAGCGGACCGGATGGTGCCGCCGACGGGATTTACCGCGCGTTTGACGGGGTTTGCGGCGGGGGCGATGGCGTTTCTCGCGGTGTTCGCGCTGGCGCTTTCCTTGGCGACAGGGCGGTTGGCGGAGCGGTGGTCCGACGAGTTGGGGCGCGCCTCGACGATCCGGATTTCGGCACCGGCCGAGGAGCGGGCGGCGCAGGTTGAGGCGGTGTTGCGGATTTTGGAAGCGACCCCCGGTGTGGTGTCTTCGCGCGCCATTCCGATGGAGGAAGCGGCGAAGCTGCTGGAGCCGTGGTTTGGGCCGGATCTGCCGTTGGATACTTTGCCGGTGCCGCAACTGGTTGAGGTGGTGGAAGAGAAATCCGGCTTCGATGCGCAGGGTTTGCGGCTCAGGCTGAGTGCGGAAGTGCCCGGTGCGGTGCTCGATGACCACACGCGCTGGCGCGCACCTTTGGTGCAGGCGGCGGGGCGGTTGCGGTTCTTGGGCGTGCTCTCGATCCTGCTGATCGCGGCAACAACGGCGGCGATGATTACGCTCGCGGCGCAAGCGGCTTTGGCGGCCAATGCGCAGGTGATCGCGGTGCTCAGGCTTGTGGGCGCGCAGGACAGTTATATCGCCAAGGCCTTTGTGCGGCGCTTCACTTTGCGGGCGCTGAGCGGCGCGGCGGTGGGTGTGCTTCTGGGGATGCTGGCGGTGTGGATGCTGCCGCAAGCGCAGGAAGATGGTGGGTTTCTTACGGGGCTCGGGTTGCAGGGCTGGCACTGGCTTTTGCCGCTCTTTATCCCACTTTTAGGGGCGGCTGTGGCCTTTGTGGCGACCTCTGCGGCGGCGCGGCGTACATTGAGGGAACTGACATGATACAATGGGTGCGCTCGATCCTTTTCGAGATCCAGGTTTACTTCATGCTGCTGGTGATCGGGCTGCTTTACATGCCGCTGGCGATCTGGAGCCCCGAAGGCGCGCGGCGGGGCTGCAAGGCCTATTGCCGCTGGGCGATGTGGAGTGCGCGCTGGATGGTGGGCATTCGCTGCGAGGTGCGCGGAACGCCGCCCGAGGGCGAGGTGCTGATCGCGGCGAAGCACCAGAGCTTTCTGGACATCCTGATGATTTTCAACGCCATTCCGGCGGGCAAGTTCATCATGAAGCGCGAGATCCTCTGGACGCCCGTGATCGGGCTTTACGGGATGCGGATCGGCTGTATTGCGGTGAACCGTGGCAAGCGCGGTGCGGCGATTACCAAGATGGTGAAGGATGTGGCGGCGGGGCTTTCGAAGCCGGGGCAGTTGATCATCTATTCGCAGGGCACGCGCGTGGCCCCCGGTGTGAAGGTGCCATACAAGGTCGGCACGGCGGTGCTTTACCAGCAGCTTCAGCAACCCTGCGTGCCGGTGGCGACGAATGTGGGGCTGTTCTGGAACCGCAAGGGCATCCTGAAAAAGCCGGGGCTGGCTGTGGTGGAGTTTATGCCCACGATCGCGCCGGATATGGACCGCGACGCTTTCCTCACGCATCTTGAAACGGAAGTCGAAGCGGCTTCGGATCGCTTGATGGCGGAGGCAGGGTTCAATGTGGGTGGAAACGGTCGCTGATCTGGAAGCGCTTTACGGCACGCCTTCTATTGCCGCGATCCGCAAGGTGGCGAAGCGGCTGACGCCGCTGTATCGGCAGTGGATCATGGCCTCGCGTTTCGTCGTTCTGGCGACGGTGGGACCGGATGGCACCGATGCGAGCCCGCGCGGGGATCACGGGCCGGTGGCGTTGGAACTCGACCCCGGCACTTTGGCGATCCCTGATTGGCGCGGGAATAACCGCTTGGATTCCCTGCGGAATATCCTGCGTGATCCGCGCGTGTCGCTGATGTTCATGGTGCCGGGGGAAACCTCGGTGGTGCGGGTGAATGGCACAGCGAAGATCAGTGTTGCTCCCGAGTTGCGCGAGCGGTTCGAGCAGGGTGGTAAGCATCCGGTAACGGTGATCGTAATCGAGATTGCGGAGGTTTATTCGCAATGCTCGAAGGCGCTGATGCGGTCGGCGATCTGGGGGCGGGACGACCGTGCCTTGGTGCCGACGCTCGGGCAGATCATCGGAGAGATGACGCAGGGTGAGATCGACGGGGCGGAATTCGATAAGGCTTGGCCCGAACGGGCACGCGCGACGCTCTGGTAAATGAAAAGAAGCGCCCCGTGGGGCGCTTCTGTGTTTTTCCGGGCAGAGGCCGATCAGGAGTGGATCGGGCCGTCGCCGCAGGCCAGTGCGGCTTCGCGCACGGCTTCCGAGAAGGTCGGGTGGGCGTGGCAGGTGAGGGCCAAGTCCTGAGCCGAGGCCCCGAATTCCATCGCAACGCAAACTTCGTGGATCAGATCGCCTGCGCCCGGGCCGATGATGTGGCAGCCGAGGATGCGGTCGGTTTCCTTGTCGGCCAAGAGTTTGACGAAGCCATCGCCTGCGAAAACGGCCTTGGCGCGGCCGTTGCCCATGAAGGAGAACTTACCGACCTTATAGGCGCGGCCTTCGGCTTTGAGTTGCTCTTCGGTGGCACCGACGTTGGCAACCTCGGGGTGGGTGTAGATCACGCCGGGGATGACGCCGTAGTTCACATGGCCATGCTTGCCCGCGACCACTTCGGCAACCGCCATGCCTTCGTCTTCGGCTTTATGCGCGAGCATCGGGCCTTGGATGGCGTCGCCGATGGCGTAGATGCCTTTGATGGAGGTCTGCCAGTGGCTGTCGGTTTCGATCTGGCCGCGCTGGGTGAGTTTGACGCCGAGGGTGTCGAGGCCGAGGCCCGTGGTGAAGGGGCGGCGGCCGGTGGCGACGAGGACGACATCGGCATCAAGGCTATGCTCGCTGTCGTCTTTCTTCAGCTTGTAGCGCACGGTTGCGCCGTTTTTCTTGGCTTCGGTGCCCTGAACGGCAGCGCCCATGATGAACTTAAGCCCTTGTTTTTCAAGGAGACGCTTGAAGCTCTTCTGGACTTCACCGTCCATGCCGGGGGTGATGGCGTCGAGGTATTCGATCACAGTGACATCTGCGCCGAGGCGGGCGTAGACGGAGCCAAGCTCGAGGCCGATTACGCCTGCGCCGATGACGGCCATGCTCTTCGGGATTTTCGGCAGGGCGAGCGCGCCGGTGGAGGTGACGACGGTTTCTTCGTCAACGGTGACGCCGGGTAGCGAGGAGGGCTCAGAACCCGAGGCGATGATGATCGACTTGGCTTCATGCACCTCGTCGTCCACCTTGACCTGACCCGCCGCGGGGATCGAAGCCCAGCCCTTGAGCCAGGTTACCTTGTTCTTTTTAAAGAGGAATTCGATGCCCTTGGTGTTGCCTTCGATGACTTCATCCTTGTAGGCGAGCATCTGTTTCCAGTCGACCGAGGGGGATTTGCCCTTGAGGCCCATCTTGGCGAAGTTGTGCTCGGCCTCGTGGAGTTGGTGGGAGGCGTGCAGGAGTGCTTTCGAGGGGATGCAGCCGACGTTGAGGCAGGTGCCGCCCAGCGTTTCGCGCCCTTCGACACAAGCGACTTTGAGGCCCAGTTGCGCGCAGCGGATCGCGCAGACATAGCCGCCGGGGCCGGCGCCGATCACGATCACATCAAAGGTTGCCATGGGGATTCCTCCATTTCCGAAGCGTATGGTTTGCGTATGGTTTGTGTATGGCTTGCGTCATGACGTTAGACAGCCTCCGCATGGGTCCAAGCGGCGCGGCGTTGGGGCGTCAGGATAGCGTTTTTTGTGTCAACGAACCAGCGATCGCAGGCGGCCTCGGCCTCGGCAATGGCCGGATCGGCGCGCCAATCGGCCAAGCGGCGGTTCATGCCGGGCAGGTGGCGGAGGATCGAAAGGTCCTCGATGGTGTTCTGGTTGGCGGCGCGGTGCCACTTCCAGCCCAAGTGATAGCGCTGGAAGGTGTTCGGGCCGTTCTGACCGTCGCCGCGATGGTTCTTCAGCAGGAAGAGATCGTCGGATTTGACGGCGTAGTGGTTGAGGTAGGCGGCATCGAGGCGAATGGCGCGCTCAAGCGGCTGGTATTTGCGATATTTGCGCTGCGAGAGGAGGGCGCGGTTTTCGAGCGCTTCGCCTGCCGCCGAGACGACGCGGGGCCGTGCGATGCGGGGCGCTTGCGGCATGTGGTCATGCGCGTGGGCGAAGGCGGCGCGCCGGAACATGGATTTTAAGTTGACCTGTTCGGCGTCGGGTTCGGCCTCGGCGCGGGGGAAGGTTTCGATCACATTCGCGGGCGGCATGGCGAGGGGCCAGTCGGCAAGGCCTGCATTGCCGAAGAAGCGCCACGGCAGGGCGATCACGTCGCTTTCGCCAGCGTTTGCGAGAAGGTCGGCCACGTGGCCTTGGCCCAAGCGGATATTGAGAAACTCGTCGGCGTCGATGAAGAGGAGCCAGACGGTTTCGGAGCCATCAAGCGCGGCCATGGCGGCGCGGATGCCGCTGTCTTGCGGGGCTTGGCCTTCGGCGGGGCTGTGGCGGAGATGGGTGACTTGGCCGCGATCAGCGAGGAGGTCGAGGAGCGTGTCGGAGCCATCGGTGCAATCGTTGGTGCAGATGACGGCGCGGGCGAAGCCGATTTCGAGATGGTAGGCGAGCCACTCCAACACGAAGAGGCCTTCGTTGCGCATGCAGGCGACAACGGCGGCGGGTTCGGATTGGGGGGCGCGGTTCATCGGATCAGACCAGTGCGAGCACGAGCATTGCCATCGTCGCGCCGAAGCCCGCGAACCAGATCAGCGAGCGCCACGGGCTGAAACCGAAGAGATAGGCGGGCACGTAGAGGACGCGGGCGGCGAGATAGGCGGCGGCGCAGAGGTTGGTGTAGGCGGTGGACTTGTCGGCATAGGTGACGACGACCACGGCAAGGGTGAAGAGGATCAGCCCTTCGAAATGGTTGTTCAGTGCGCGTTGGGCGCGGCCTGCGTAGCCTGTGAGCTGGCGCGGGGTATCGCGCGGGCCCATGGCGTATTTCGGGCCGACCTGAAGGTTGGCGAGCACGGAATAGAGGCTGAATTGGAGCCCCTGAAGGAGGCCTGCGAGGGCGAGGGCTGTGAGTTCGGGGGTCATGGGCGCATCCCGTCCCGGACACCCCGGGCTCTCTGCTTCTTGCTGTGCGAGGCCCCGGGGATGGCCCGGGGCGTTGCTTTGGTGTTGGCCCCGGAGCGTGCTCCGAGGCCGGAGTGGCGTAGGATCAGAGATCCATCAGCAGGCGGCGGGGATCTTCCAGCGCTTCCTTGACGCGCACGAGGAAGGTCACGGCGCCTTTGCCGTCGACGATGCGGTGATCGTAGGAGAGGGCGAGATACATCATCGGGCGGATGACGATCTGGCCGTTCACGACGACCGGACGGTCCTGGATCTTATGCATGCCGAGGATGCCCGACTGCGGGGGGTTCAGGATCGGCGAGGACATCAGCGAGCCGTAGACGCCGCCGTTGGAGATGGTGAAGGAGCCGCCCTGCATTTCTGCCATGGAGAGCTTGCCGTCACGGGCGCGGATGCCGAGTTCGCCGATCTTCTTTTCGATCGCGGCGAAGCCCATCTGGTCGGCGTCGCGCACCACCGGAACGACGAGGCCCGTGGGGGTGCCGACGGCGACGCCCATGTGCACGTAGTTCTTGTAGACGATATCGGTGCCGTCGATTTCGGCGTTCACTTCCGGCACTTCTTTCAGGGCGTGGCAGCAGGCCTTCACGAAGAAGGACATGAAGCCGAGCTTCACTTTGTGCTTCTTCTCGAACTGGTCTTTGTACTCGTTCCGCAGTTCCATGATGCCGGACATATCCACCTCGTTATAGGTGGTGAGCATCGCGGCGGTGTTCTGCGCGTCTTTCAGACGGCGAGCGATGGTCTGGCGGAGGCGGGTCATCTTCACGCGCTCTTCGCGCGACGCGTCATCGGCCGAGACCGGACCGCGGGGGATCGCGGCAGGGGCCGGAGCCGGAGCTGCGGCGGCAGCGGCTGCTGCGCGGGCGACGTCGTCTTTCATGATGCGGCCATCGCGGCCGGAGCCGGTGACCTGATCACGCGAGAGACCTGCTTCGGCCATGGCTTTCTTGGCGGCGGGGGCGTCTTCGACGTCCTTCGCGGCGGAAGCGGCCGGAGCGGCTGCGGGGGCCGGGGCTGCGGCGGGGGCCGGAGCGGCGGCAGCAGCGCCTGCGCCTGCGGAGATCACGGCGAGTTGGGCTTTCGCATCAACCGTGGTGCCTTCGGGGGCGAGGATTTCGGCCAGCACGCCAGCGGCGGGGGCAGGCACTTCGACCGACACTTTGTCGGTTTCGAGTTCGCAGAGCATTTCGTCCTGCGCGATGGTATCGCCGACCTTCTTGAACCAGGTCGAGACCGTTGCCTCGGTCACGCTTTCGCCCAGGGAGGGCACCATCACCTTAACGGTCTCAGCCATATCAGACCCTTTCGTTTCCGCAGTTTCGGGCTTTTGAGTGGAGCCGCTTGCTGCGGCGGGTTTGGCGGCAGCGCCGCCCTGTTCGAGGAGGGCGAGGAGCGCGTTCACGCCCACGGTTTCGCCTTCCTTGGCGATCACATCGCCCAAGATACCTGCGGCAGGCGCGGGCACTTCGACGGTGACCTTGTCGGTTTCCAGCTCGCAGAGCATTTCATCCGCCGCGACCGCGTCACCCGGTTTCTTGAACCAGGTGGCGACGGTGGCTTCGGTGACGCTTTCGCCGAGCGTGGGGACGCGGATTTCGATGCCCATCGGTTACTTGCCCCCGACCGTGAGGGCTTCGTTGATGAGCTGGTTCTGCTCGGCCTTGTGCTTGGAGGCGAGACCCGTTGCGGGCGAGGCAGACGCGGCGCGGCCAGCGTAGACCGGGCGGGAATGCTTGGCACCGATGCGGGTGAGAACCCATTCGATGTTCGGTTCGACGAAGGTCCAGTAGCCCTGGTTCTTCGGCTCTTCCTGACACCAGACCATTTCCGCGTTCTTGAAGCGCTGGAGCTCTTGGGAGAGCGACTGCGCGGGGAACGGATAGAACTGTTCGAGGCGGAGGAGGTAGACATCGTCGAGACCGCGGGCGTCACGCTCTTCGAGGAGGTCGTAGTAAACCTTGCCGGAGCACATGACGACGCGCTTGATCTCTGCGTCGGGCTTGAGGTTCATCTCCGAGTGGCCCTTCTGCGCGTCGTCCCAGAGGACGCGGTGGAAGGAGGAACCGGTGGTGAAATCCTCGACATCTGAGATGGCCATCTTGTGACGCAGGAGCGATTTCGGCGTCATCAGGATGAGCGGCTTACGGAACGAGCGGTGCAGCTGGCGACGCAGGATGTGGAAGTAGTTCGCAGGCGTCGAGCAGTTGGCCACGATCCAGTTATCGCCACCGCACATTTGCAGGAAGCGCTCGGGGCGGGCCGAGGAGTGCTCGGGGCCTTGGCCTTCGTAGCCATGCGGCAGGAGCACCACGAGGCCGGACATGCGGAGCCACTTCGATTCACCCGAGGAGACGAACTGGTCGAACATGATCTGCGCGCCGTTGGCGAAGTCGCCGAACTGGGCTTCCCACATGGTAAGCGCGTTCGGTTCTGCCAGCGAGTAGCCGTATTCGAAGCCGAGCACCGCGTATTCGGATAGCATCGAGTCGATGACTTCGTAGCGGGCCTGACCTTCGCGGATGTGGTTCAGCGGGTAGTAACGCTCTTCGGTTTCCTGATCGACGATACCGGAGTGGCGCTGCGAGAAGGTGCCGCGCGTTGCGTCCTGACCTGCGAGGCGGACGGGGTAGCCTTCGAGAAGGAGCGAGCCGAAGGCCAGCGCTTCGCCCGTAGCCCAGTCGAAGCCCTTGCCGGTTTCGAACATGGCCTTCTTAGTGTCGAGGAGGCGTTCCACGGTCTTGTGGACCTTGTGGGTGTCCGGCACGCGGGTGAGCGATGCGCCCACGGATTTCAGCGTTTCATCGCTGATTGCAGTGGTGCCGCGCTGGTACTTGTCTTCCTTGTCGCGGTCTAGGTGCGACCAGCGGCCATCGAGCCAGTCGGCCTTGTTGGGGCGGTATTCTTTCGCCGCCTCGAAGGCTTCGTTGAGCTGCGCTTGGAAAGCGGCCTTCATATCCTCGATTTCGCCCTCGGGGATGAGGCCATCGGCCACGAGGCGCTCGGTGTAGAGCGTGAGCGTGGTTTTCTGCTTCTTGATGCGGTTGTACATCGCCGGGTTCGTGAACATCGGCTCGTCGCCTTCGTTGTGACCGAAGCGGCGGTAGCAGAAGATGTCGATCACGACGTCCTTGTGGAACTTCTGGCGGAACTCGGTGGCCACTTTCGCCGCGTGCACCACGGCTTCCGGATCGTCCCCGTTCACGTGGAAGATCGGGGCTTCCACCATGAGGGCGATGTCGGTCGGGTAGGGCGAGGAGCGCGAGAAGTGCGGCGCGGTGGTGAAGCCGATCTGGTTGTTCACCACGATATGGATGGTGCCGCCCGTGCGGTGGCCTTTGAGGCCGGAGAGACCGAAGCATTCCGCGACAACGCCCTGACCTGCGAAGGCGGCGTCGCCGTGCAGGAGGATCGAGAGCACCTTGGTGCGATCAACGTCGTTGAGTTGGTCTTGCTTGGCGCGGACCTTGCCGATCACCACGGGGTTCACCGCTTCGAGGTGCGAGGGGTTCGCGGTGAGCGAGAGGTGGACGGTGTGGCCGTCGAAGGTGCGGTCCGAGGAGGCGCCGAGGTGGTATTTCACGTCGCCCGAACCATCGACTTCGTCCGGCTTGAAGGAACCGCCCTGGAATTCGTTCAGGATGGCCTTGTAGGGCTTGCCCATCACGTTCGCGAGAACGTTGAGGCGGCCACGGTGGGGCATGCCGATGACGATTTCCTGCACGCCGAGATTGCCGCCGCGCTTGATGATCTGTTCCATCGCGGGGATCAGCGCTTCGCCGCCATCAAGGCCGAAACGCTTGGTGCCCATGAACTTCACATGGAGGAATTTCTCGAAGCCTTCGGCCTCGACCATCTTGTTGAGGATGGCTTTACGGCCTTCACGGGTGAAGGTGATTTCCTTCCCGTAGCCTTCGATACGTTCCTTGAGCCAGCCTGCTTCCTCGGGGTTCGAGATGTGCATGTACTGGAGCGCGAAGGTGCCGCAATAGGTGCGCTTCACGATGTCGATGATCTGGCGCATCGTGGCGTGGGTGAGGCCCAGCACGTTGTCGATGAAGATCGGGCGGTCCATGTCGGCGTCGGTGAAGCCGTAGGAGGCGGGATCAAGCTCGGGGTGCGGGGTGTGGTCGCGCATGCCGAGGGGGTCGATATCGGCGATGAGGTGACCGCGGATACGGTAGGCGCGGATGATCATGAGAGCGCGGATCGAGTCGATCACGGCGCGCTGGATCTGTTCGGCGGAAAGCTGGACGCCTGCGTCAGCGGCTTTCTCGGCGATCTTCTTGCCTGCGGCCTTGCCTTCGGCACCGGCAGCGGTGGACCAGAGGCCGGTCAGGGCGGAGGTGAGATCATCGGATGGCTGCGGCGGCCAATCGCTGCGGCCCCAAGAGGCGCCAGCGGCTTCGCGCTTCACATCGAGATCGGCGTCGCCCAGTGCGCGGAAAAATTCTGCCCAAGTGGCATCGACCGAGTTCGGATCCTGCGCGTAACGCGCGTGGAGCTGCTCGAGATACTCGGCATTGTGCCCTTGCATGAAGGACGAGGCGTGGAAGGCGGTGTTGGGGGTCTGTTCAGTCATCTGATGCGTCCTCAGCGAGAGGTCAGGGTGAAAATTTCACCGGTTTCCCGGTGTAGTTCGGCCACCCGCCCGGAAGGGAGGGAGGCCGACAGGATCATGGCGAGACAGCCGATCAGGACAAGAAAGAGCAGCACCGCGGGACGTTCTTCTGCAGAAAACGTGCCGCGCTTCATGCCCATTACCCCTTGATCGCCTTCATCACGGCTTCACCGAGGTGCGCGGGGCTTTCGGCCACGACGATACCTGCGGAGCGCATCGCTTCGATCTTCGATTCCGCGTCGCCTTTGCCGCCCGAAACGATGGCGCCAGCGTGGCCCATGCGGCGGCCTTTCGGCGCGGTACGGCCTGCGATGAAGCCAGCGGTGGGCTTCCAGCGGCCTTTTTTCTTCTGCTCGGCGAGGTAGGCGGCTGCTTCTTCTTCAGCAGAGCCACCGATTTCACCGATCATGATGATCGAGGTGGTTTCCGGATCGTTCAGGAACATCTCGAGCACGTCGATGTGTTCGGTGCCCTTGATCGGGTCGCCGCCGATGCCGACTGCCGAGGACTGGCCGAGGCCGAGGTCGGTGGTTTGCTTCACGGCTTCATAGGTGAGCGTGCCCGAGCGCGAGACCACGCCGACGGAGCCGCGGCGGTGGATGTGGCCCGGCATGATGCCGATCTTGCAGGCGTCCGGCGTGATGATGCCGGGGCAATTCGGGCCGATGAGGCGCGTCTTCGAGTCGACGAGAGCGCGCTTCACGCGCATCATGTCGAGCACCGGGATGCCTTCGGTGATGCAGACGATCAGCGGCACTTCGGCATCGATCGCTTCGAGGATCGAGTCTGCCGCGAAGGGCGGCGGAACGTAGATCACAGAGGCATCGGCACCGGTTTTCGCCACGGCTTCATGGACCGAGTTGAACACGGGCAGGTTCAGGTGGGAGGTGCCACCTTTGCCGGGGGTCACGCCACCGACCATCTGGGTGCCATAAGCGATGGCCTGTTCAGAGTGGAAGGTGCCTTGCGAACCGGTGAAACCCTGGCAGATGACTTTGGTGTGTTTGTCGACGAGGACTGCCATTTTCTTACCCCTTCACGGCCTTGACGATCTTCTGGGCGGCATCGGCGAGGTTGTCGCCCGCGATGACGTTCAGACCGGAATTTGAGATGATTTCCTTGCCCTTCTCGACGTTCGTGCCTTCGAGGCGCACGACCAGCGGAACCTGCAGGCCAACCTCTTTCACGGCGGCGATAACGCCTTCCGCGATGACGTCGCAGCGCATGATGCCGCCGAAGATGTTGACGAGGATGCCCTGCACGTTCGGGTCAGAGGTGATGATCTTGAACGCTTCGGTGACCTTTTCCTTGGTCGCCCCGCCGCCCACATCGAGGAAGTTGGCAGGCTCGGCGCCGTCGAGGTGATACATGCTCATCAGCACCTCTGCCCGAGGCGGCGTGGTGTTGTGGAGCGGCTTTAACGTGCCGGGAATTGGCCACGCCCGCAGGTCGCCATCGCCCTGATCCCAGATCAGACCCGTTTCGTGGACGTCTTCGCCGCAAATATCGAGC